>JAKVAS010000008.1:0-32081 GCA_022448165.1 Crocinitomicaceae bacterium
TCCGCATCTAGAATATTCATCGCACTCAAGGAAGAAACATGTGTTTGCTCCAAATAATCAATTGCTGCACCTTCAAGGCTATATCCATTTAAATCTTTGCCAATCAGATTTACAATCTCCTGATTAAATTCATCACGTTTATTGTAAAGATCAACAAACTGAAACTGTTTACCTACCGTTTTCAACGCTTCTGAAAATTTCGCTTCAAACAATTCATTTAACGCTCTTGGATCAGAAGCTCTTACACAACCAACTGACTGGGCGACATTGGCAACGGCACTTGCATCTTTATTTACACGCACGAAGAAAGTAACCTTAATATCTGCTCGCATATTATCTCGACAGATTAATCCATCTTTACCTAACCTCTCTATGACAATAGTCTTTAACGAAATGTCCATTTTCTCCATCTTATGAATCACCGGCCAAACCATCATCCCCGAAAAGGAAACGCGGGTTTTCCCCATTCCATTTCTAACAATTGCCTCACCTTGTGAAGCTTTCTTGTAAAATTTAGCAATTGCGATAATTAATGCCAATATCAGTACTGCACCAAAAATTGACAAAATCATAGTCATATTCATGGCTAAATCACCTGTCCCTACTTTTAAGTTCATAGTTGTTTTTGTGTTTAGATTATTATTTGTAATTCCACTAAGTAGTACTCGTCTTTATTTTTATCACTGATAATCATGACCGAGTCACCACGATTTACCATTCCTTTCTTTGTTCTAATATTTAATGTTAAAAAGGCATCATCTAACTGAAATTCTCCCTGTCCTGTCTTCTCATTAGACGCTGTATAACGAACAGTACCAACAACACCAAGAATATCGCGTTGCTCATTTCCTTTGTCTAATGCTGCAAATATTTTTACAAAAGGAGTTGTCAAGATTTTTGCAACAAATAAACATGGGATTAACAAAGCAATAAGAATCAATAAGCCCAAAAGGAAACTCTCAATTCCCAAGATATTATTGACAAGGATAGTTCCAAACCACCATGGTATAGTTAAAAAGGTTAGGAAAACCATGAATGGTATTTTTCCAAGGTTAAAGAAGGTTAGGATCTTATTCAACCCAAAGACATTGGAACTATCCATTTCCATATCCGTATCTACATCCGTATCAATATCTAAGTCAAAATCAAAGACATCAAAGTCTAGAGCACCTAACAAGACAGTAATCCAGTAGAGAACTATGACCAAGAAAAGTATGGTCGGAATAAGATTTGACGGTAGGAAAAATATTTCAATCATTGTATAGAGTTAATTAAGCCTCTTCCCCATTTTTCCCTTCTTCTTCTGTCTCTCCACTCTCAATGATTCCAAGTTTGGCCTTTAATTTAGCAAGTTCTTCGTTAGCAGCAAGTTTATTTGTATCACCAATTGCATCTTCAATTTCATCATCTAACGATCTGCTTTCATTCGCAATGTCTCCATATGACTCAGCAAGCGCCTCTTCTTCTGCTACTTTATCCTTCATTCGTTCAAGCATTGCAACTGTCCCGTGTGAATCGATATTAGACATTTGTTTGTTAATATTCTTAGTTGCAGTCGCCACTTTCACACGTGCTTTTAATGTCTTTAACTCATTTTCAAAGTGCGCGATTTTAGAACGAAGATCTTTGATATTACCATCTAACTTCTTGACAGAATTCTCAAAATTCGCCTGATCTGCAACTGCATCTGAAGCAAGTTTTTCATTTTCGCTCTTTCGAAGTAAAGCCTCCGAAGCTAATCTATCCGCCTCTGAAGCATCAATTTTACCCTCTTGCGCCTGCTTCAAAAGAAGCATTGCTTTTCGTTCGTAACTTTTCCCTTTTTCAGCATAAGACGCACTATCATTCCTAGAACGAATTGCCATCGCCTTCACTTCTGCCAATGCCTTCAAGCTGCTTTCCAAATTTTCTTTCAAATCACGAATCCCTTGTTCCGTCATTTTGATTGGGTCTTCTAACTTATCGAGTGCTGAATGTGCTTCAGCTTTTCCGATTCTAAAAAGTCGTTTAAAAATATTCATGTTTTTCTTGTTTAATTTTTTGAAAATGAGATAATCTCATCTGAGTATTCACTTAATAAAAGACTCAAAGAATTCAATGAGCCTTCCAATTCGTTTCTATCCAAATTTTCTATTTGAAGTGTGTCTCGAAAAATTACTTTTTCACCTGATTCATCGAGCACAAATGCACCGTGAACGATATCACGATTTTTCATTAATAACGCCTTAAAAACTTCCGAAGAATCTTTTTTAAGATCGAATAAATGTTGTTCCATAATGAGTATTGGATCTGCGCAACCGATAACCAAGTTATTAATCCCATCATCTTCACTGCTCACAACAAATACTCCCGTATTCTCTTCTTCGTGACAGATGATGTAATGCATATCCAAAAGATAGTTTCTTACCTTTTCAAAGTTAATGTCCATAGTTAATTATTTTGTTAATTTGTGGTCGGTACTCATTTTAACCCTGCGCACCTCGTGGTCTTTTTGTTGTCAACACTTCAAATATACTAAAAATAATTTCATTTGCTAATATTTTTAGCATTTAATAAAAATAAATTATCTTTGTACCATGGATGCGCTAAATAAGAACATAAAGAAACTTAGAACTCTAAAGGGTTTGAGTCAAACAGAATTTGCTAGAATATTTGACCTTTCCAGAGCAAACATTGGTTCATATGAAGAAGGTCGTGCACAACCCAAAATGGATGCCGCAATGAAGATTGCCAACTATTTTAGCATCAGCCTTGATGATTTTGTTAATAAAGAACTAACCGTTAACGACTTACTACACTTTGAAGCTCCCGAAAACATGGAAGTTCCAAAAACACTTTTAGCTGCATCTGAAGATTTTACGAAAATCCCGTTTATAAAAAGTGAAGAGCTTTCAATATACACATCGCTAGGGCGTGCAAAGAATCACATATTACTTCCTAAATCCTTTGATGCTGATTTAGCCTGGCAACATGAAGGAAATCACCTTTCAGGATCCGAAGGAATTGAACATCAATCTATTTTACTACTTAACGCTATAGAACCTCAATCAATTCGCCATGGTTCCATACATACAATCCTCCATGAAAAGCGGTTTATTACTGGAATCTGTTTATTGGATGGTAAAACCGTTCATATTCGTGGGATGAAGGAAGACAACACACTCTTAACAACTGAAATAGAAAAAATTAAAAAAGCATGGAGCTTAAAGTCGGTACTTGGACAACACAGTGCAAATTATGAGTATGTCTTCCTAAAGAAACGAATTGAAGAATTAGAAAAAACACTTCAACACGTAATTGAATCACGAAAAAAAGTCAAATAGTACTTTTATTTATTGCTCTTTCGTGAGCAAGTCATTCCTTCTGGTCAGATTTTCATACGCCTAATTCTCATTTTCCTCAAGGCACTTTCTTATTTTGTTTAACTTTTGTATATTTATATTAAACAGAATTATATTTAATAGTAGCAACTATTATGAAAACACATCTAATCATAGGGGCATCAACCGGAATTGGAAAATCTCTTACAGCAAGACTCCTTCACCAAGGAAACAAAGTAATTGGCACATACAACTCTACCCCGTGTCAAACAGACAACCCAAATCTTACATACACTCACCTCAACATATTAGAAGAAGACCTAAATTTCGATTTTATTCCTGACAAGCTTGATGGATTAGTATATTGCCCTGGAGCAATAAAACTACTGCCTTTCAAACGTTTAAATTCGAATGAAGTTAATCTCGACTTTCAATTACAAGTTGGAGGAGCGATAAAAATCATTCAGAAATGCCTTTCTGCACTGAAAAAAGGCAACAGTCCATCCATCATTCTTTTCTCTACAGTAGCTGTTCAAAGTGGATTTAACTTCCACACACAAGTGGCGATCTCAAAAGGAGCAATTGAAGGGCTTACCAAATCACTTTCCGCAGAACTAGCACCAACAATCCGAGTAAATGCCATAGCTCCAGGCCTGACCTATACACCACTTTCAGAAAAGCTATTAAATACACCAGAAAAAATAGCTGTAAACACTCAAAAACATCCAATGAAACGAATTGGACAACCGGAAGATTCAGCAAATATGGCAGCCTTTCTTTTATCCGACAACTCTTCATGGATAACCGGTCAAATAATACATGTCGATGGCGGCATGTCAACCATTAAAAATTAATTATTATGATTTCCATTTTCAAAAAAAAGTCCCCCATATCAGTACTACAAAAAGAATATAAAAAATTAATGAAAGAAGCCTACGAGCTCTCTACTTCAAACAGAACCTTGAGTGACGAAAAAATCGCAGAAGCTGAAACCATTTTACTTAAGATGAAAGAACTTGAAATGTCACAAAAAAACTAACCATGGCTTTCTATCAACTCGAACAAACTCAAAAAATAAACGCATCCTTAAATGAAGTTTGGGACTTCATTTCTTCTCCCAAAAACCTAAAAAAAATAACTCCTGACTATATGGGATTCGATATCACATCAAAGGAACTACCTGATAAAATGTATCCTGGTATGATAATCGGATATCATGTAAGTCCTTTATTAGGCATTAAAACCAAATGGGTAACTGAAATCACGCAAGTCCGTTATCAATCTTACTTCGTAGATGAACAGCGCATCGGTCCTTATAAAATATGGCATCATCAACATTTTATCGAGCCAATCAAAGGAGGAGTACTCATGAAAGACATTGTAACCTATCAGCCTCCATTTGGCTTTTTAGGAGCAATCATGAACTCACTCGTTATTCGCAAAAAACTAAACGAAATCTTTGCCTATAGAACTCAGGCCATAAAAAATCAATACGGAGAATTTAACGCCTAGCAAGGTAGTGTTCCTACTCATATGAAAGCAAAGAACCTCTACCCCGATGGAGCAACAAAATATAAACGTAACACCCGTTAGTTATGCACATAACAAGAAAAGACTTAAATGAAATGCACCGTGTTAGAAGATTAAACCTAATAAACGGTATTACAGGGATTAAACCCGCAAACCTAATTGGAACACGATCCAAAACCAACATTCCGAACGTTAGCATTTTTAGTTCAATCGTTCATTTAGGAAGCGACCCAGCTCTTTTTGGGTTTATATTGCGTCCTACTGGAGAAGTTCCTAGAAATACTTATGAAAACATCTTAGAAACTGGATATTATACCTTAAACCACATTCATGAATCCTTTATAGAAAACGCACATTACACTTCTGCAAAATTTGACGCCAATGTATCCGAATTTGAAAAATGTAGCTTAACAGAAGAATACCTATATAATTTTCCAGCTCCTTTTGTGGGAGAAAGTAAAATTAAATTAGGGCTTCATTTCGTAGAAGAATTATCCATAAAATCAAATGGCACAAAAATGATTGTTGGAGAAATCGAGCAATTAATCATTCCTAAAAACTGCCTTGATGATAAAGGATATCTGCGACTTGATCAAATTTCCGATGTTGGAATTGGAGGCTTGAACAACTATTACAGCCTCAGAAGAATAAAAAGCCTACCATACGCTAGAGTAAGGGAAGTTCCAGATTTTGGATCCTACAAGACTTAAAAAGTACGTCCTATTCATAAGCCCCTTTATTTAGTTGTTACTTTCAAAAAAAATTGCGTTTTACTTAAAAACAAACACTTATGATCCGTACAATTTTCATTTTCATCCTTGGTCTTACCCTTTATTTCTCAGCCTTTTCTCAAGTAGAAAAAGCTCCATTGAAGGTAATCGTTATGAATAAAGAACGAAAAGCAATTCCAAATGACAAAATCACTTTTATTGGTGAAAAGTCACATATAGAAATCACAGGTATCACCAATGAAATGGGACAGTTTATGGTTCACCTTCCTGCTGGAGATAATTATGGAATAAGAGTTGATGTAATTGGTGATGAGATAGATTACAATACCTTTGAGGTCCCAACTCCACCGCCAGGATCTGTTTTTAATACCGTTACACTCGAAATTGTATATGACATGGAACAATCCATTACACTTGATGATCTCCACTTTTCCTCTGGAAGTTCATCAATTAGTAAGCAAAGTTACGCACTCTTGAATCAACTTGCAGAATACCTCATTCGAAAAAAAACAACTAAAATTAGAATTGAAGGGCATACTGATAGTGATGGAAACGAAACTTCGAATCAACAACTTTCTGAAGATCGCGCCAAAGCAATTCAAAGTTATCTCATAAAAAAAGGTGTTAATTCTAGTAATTTAACCGCTAAAGGTTTTGGCGAATCACAACCAATTGCAAGTAACGAAACAACTGAAGGGAAAGCCGAAAATCGAAGAACAGTGATTGTTGTATTATAATTCAACACTCAATCCAAAGATCAATTATCTTTGCCTCAGAATTGAACACATATGCGAGTTGCAATAATTGGAGGTGGTGCTGGTGGTTTTTTTTCAGCCATTGCTGTGAAGGAAAACCATCCAGATGCTGAAGTTATAATTTATGAGAAATCACTAAAAGTCCTTTCTAAAGTTAAAATTTCTGGAGGCGGACGTTGCAATGTAACGAATGGATGTGATACTATAGGAGAATTATCTCAAGCATACCCTCGAGGATCCAAACAACTCAGAAAAGCCTTTGGAATCTTCAACAACAAACACACAATGGAATGGTTTGAAACAAGAGGTGTTCCACTAGTAACTCAAGAAGATCTTTGCGTGTTCCCAGTCTCTCAAAACTCGCAGAGCATTATTGATTGCTTTCTTAAAGAAGTAAAACGTCTAGGCATTTCCGTTAAAACAAAACATGGAGTTCAATCTCTAGACCCTTCTAAAGGGAAACTACAATTACAGTTTCTTGATGAAAATCAGCAGTCCGAAATTTTTGATAAAGTAATTATTGCTACTGGAGGACATCCTAAAGAAAAAGGGTTTGACTGGCTTCGAAATCTCGGGCATTCCATTGAAACTCCTGTGCCTTCACTCTTCACCTTTAATATGCCCTCTGAATCAATTACAGAACTAATGGGAGTTGTTGTGGAAGAAGCTCTCGTTAGTATTCAAGGAACAAAGCTAAAAGGAAACGGTCCGCTTTTAATTACACACTGGGGAATGAGTGGGCCAGCAGTTTTGAAGCTCTCTGCATTTGGAGCACGAATTCTTAATGAATTAAATTATGACTGCAATGCTCAAATCAATTGGGTAAATAATATAAATACTGAAATTGTAAAAGAAACGGTTCTCGCACTGTTTAAAAAACATTCAAATAAACAAATTTCAAATGTTCGTCCTTACATGCTTCCTGTTCGTTTATGGCATTACCTAATTGATCGGTGTGGTTTATCCAAAGAAACAACCTGTTCTCAACTCGGAAACAAAGTAATCAACAAAATCGTAAATGCATTGACAAATGATGTATACGCGGTAAAAGGAAAGACAACATTTAAGGAAGAATTTGTAACCTGCGGTGGCGTATCATTAAGCGATATCAATATCAAAACAATGCAAAGCAAAGTTGTTGAAAACCTATACTTCACAGGAGAAGTGCTAGATATGGACGGAATTACTGGAGGATTCAACTTTCAGGCTGCATGGACTACAGCTTTCATTGCAGGAAAGCTACTGGACTAAGAACTTTACATTTTCTTTTGGCACGTACTTTGCATTCTTGAGTGTAAGACAAACACTCATACCATGAAAAAGTATCTATATTCTTTAGGATTAGCAGGGCTTTTAGTCGCGATGACAAGCTCATCAATGATTACTTACCCATCTGTTTCAAATACTGCATTTAAGCAAGGTGAAAAACTAAGATACCGTGTAACCTATGGGTTTATGGATGCCGGAGAAGCCATCTTAGAAGTAAAACCAACATCAAAGAAAGGAAATTCCCGTGCTTTACATCATACGGTGGCAACTGGTCGTACATTAGGAGGGTTCAACGCCTTCTACAAGGTAAATGACAAGTACGAAAGCTACATTGATCAAAAATCAATCATGCCTTGGTATTTCAAACGGGATGTAAACGAAGGAGGCTTTAAGATCAACCAATATTATACATTCAAACAACATCACAGTAAGGTAAACAATGGGAAGAAGGATTTCAAGGTAAAGATGGGAATTCAGGATATGATCTCTTCTTTTTACAAGGCAAGAACCCTTAATTTCAAAGGAATGAAAAAAGGAAAAACCTTCTCATTCGATTGCTTTATGGATGATGAAGTTTTTAAACTAAAAGTTAAATATGTTGGAGATGAGATTATCAAGATAAGAAAGGGAAAATTCAAGTGTCATAAATTTGTTCCAGTTGTGCAAACAGGAAGGTATTTTAAGAGTGAAGAAGATGTAAATTTTTGGGTAACCGCGGATAAAAATAAAATTCCGGTACTTGTAAAAGCAAAGATACCTGTTGGAACTGTGAAACTACATTTAGTTGAGTGGAGTGGTTTGAAGAATGAGTTAAGCAGCAAAGTGAAGAAGTAACAATTTCAACAGTCATTGCAAATAGGGGTGAAATTTCACCCCTATTTTTTTGCCGATCCTATACGCTCCCAAACATATGGATCCAAATAATTCTTGAATACCTGTAATTAGGAACACTCAATAGAAAAATTGCAGCTAGGATAGATATTAGAAGAACTATTGGGTTATTTGAAAAAAAACTTCCGATTAAATACGCGATAATACCTTCCAATACAACCAAACCATAACTCACATACATTGCCCCAACAAAGAAACCAGGTTCTTTTTCAAATCTTATTGAACAATTCGGACATTTTTTATTCATCTTTGGAAATCCAAAAGAAAAAAAAGAATCCTTAAAGATTTTCGCGTGTTTCTCTTTACAATTATGACACTTCCCATTTATCATACGAATAACTCTGCTCATAATGACTATTTTTACATTACAAAGATACATTGTGAGTGGTTATTTTTTATTAATCGATTGAGACACTCTCTTGTACTATTGAGACATTATGAACAAAGTTCCCGTTTTATCCATACAACCATTTAATTCAGAACTGAATGAATCTGAAATCTATGTAAATGATTTCAGATCTCACCTCATCAAGAATAAAGATGTAATTCTAAAACCGCACAAACATGATTTTTTCTTAACCATAATCTTCACTAGGGGCACGGGAAAACACACCATTGATTTCAATTCTTATCCGGTCCAAACTGGAAGTGTATTCATGCTTCGCCCAGGGCAATCGCACAATTGGGAACTTTCTGATGACATTGATGGATTTGTTTTTTTTCATTCTCCCACATTCTATTCTTTATTCAATCAAGGTGTAGAAATTCTAAGCTTTCCATTTTTCTATTCTAGCTACAATGCTCCAAATGCCAAACTTTCTTCGAGCGAAATGTCTGTTATCCGACCGTTATTCGAACTCTTATTGAAAGAATTCAAGTCCGATCAATTGCTACGTCAACAAAAAATTGGAGGACTAATAAAGCTCATTTATATTGAGCTGACACGATCTTACATTAAACAGCATACACATTCATCAGAAAACCCACCCATGTACCTTAAGAAACTGAATGAATTCGAACAACTAATTGACAAGTACTTTATTCAAGAAAAATCCGTTACAGTTTACGCCAATTGGTTAAACATCTCAAGAAAACATTTAAATAGAATCACAAACCTTATGCTCGGAAAAACGGCGACACAAGTAATTAGCGATCGTGTTATCCTTGAAGCAAAGCGACTCATTGTAGAAAACAACGAAAGCTTGAAAGAAATTGGATTCCATTTAGGTTATTCAGATTACGCCTATTTTTCACGCGTCTTTAAAACCCAAACAGGGCTGAATCCAAAAGAATTTAGATTCAAATATCACAAATCTTAAGGCTGAACAATTGGCAACGTAATGAATGAAAATTCAGTTTTACCGTGATGAATTGTCAATTTTGGTGTTCCCCGCTTAGGCAAACGATCAAAAACACTTTTATCCGCACCTGCGATAGCAACACGAATCGAGTGCCCTTTTTTCACCAAGACAGATATTGGCCACAACTTAAACGCAACAAGCTCAACATTTCCAGGTTTCATCAATGCACTATCCTCCTCATTGAACGTATGCATATTAAACTGCTCATTCGTTTGTAACGCTTCTTTCCTATGAATAAGCCGTAACCCTCCTTCCGTTATATATGTGCTACTTCCATCCGGCGCAACATCTTCCAAATATACGAATACACCACCATCAGTATGTGTTGAGGATAATTTTAAACTCACAGTTGGCGTTCCTGTTATTTGAACCTCTTCCTCAACAGGCTGAGACGTATACACCAACATTCTTTCATCCATTTCATTACGATGATGAAGACCTATAACAGGTCCACCCATCTGCGTTGTCCAGCGATTCTTTTTACTAGTATAGACTCCAAAATCTACCTTGTATGTATCGCTACCTTCTACTTCTTTAGGTTTTACTTTACTCAATCCACCCTCTTCTTGAAAGTAGTAATTAACAACAGTTGCATTAGGAACAGGCCATTCATTCGATTCTTTATACTTCTCTTCTCCTAAATTGTAATATTTAATGAGTGGCCAATCTTCAACCCCTTTATCAATTCCCTTTATGTAATGGTCGAAAAAATCTAATTGTAACTGATTCTGCTCGCTTATTCGAGGGTTCGGAAAATACAATGTGTCATTTCCCCTAAACGGACTTGCATGACTCCAACCTCCATGCGAAGTTGCCATCAATAATACTTTTTGAGGATTATTGAAATGCTCAAGTCGTGTAATTGCCCCTTCTGCCGTTCCAGCATCCATCCAACTTGCCAAAATGAGCATGGGTACTTTAGATTGTTCAATCTCCTTTTTCCAGTGCACAACTGAACAATCTTCGTAATCAAAAACTCCATTTCCTGAATTTCGAAAATGATTATTACTAACCAAGTCATATACGTTAGGATTCTTCTTATGCTCTGAGATTGCCGCTTTTAAAGAATCTTCATCAACTGGATGTATAGAACTTCTCAATATTAGAGAGTTATTTCTATCTAACAACCTTACATATATACTCCATTTCCGAACAAATGAACTTGCCATCATACCATAAGGTCGAACCGGGCTTCTATAAACATCAAAGTCAGACCAGCCAGGTATCACTGCTTTTATTGATGGATGGTTTGTCGCACACAACAACTCTGCTGTGGTGCCTGTATAGGAGGTTCCGTACGACCCAACTTTCCCGTCAGACCAAGACTGTGAGACAACCCAATCCAAGACTACTGAAGCGTCCATCACTTGAACAGGAGAATATTCGGAAATCCTCGTTCCAAAAGAAGCTCCAGTTCCACGAGTATCAACAATCACAATAATATAACCATTATCGTTAAAATACTTATCTCGACCATGTAATTGAGGTACAGGTTCTTTCTTAGTAACCGAAGCTCTCCAATAACGTTCAAATTGAATTAAAACAGGTAACTTGCCTCCCTTATAATCTTTGGGTAAATAAACATCTACAGCAAGCTTGACCCCATCTTCCATTGGAACATAATAAGAACTTAGTTTTTGCGCTCTCAATTTTCCAAGCACAAAAAAGCTCATTAAAATTAAAATCAAAGTTTTCATAGTAATAGGTTAACGTGTTTTATTAAAATACATGACAAAGAACGAAAAAAAGTAATATCTGTTACAAAAACAATCCCATCTCAATTACAGATTAATTCGCCCCCTATCTGTCCACTTCCAGGTCCAAGTTCTACTAGCTCATCTGCCTGTTCTATTAAAGCTCGATTATGTTCAACAAAAATAATCGTATCACCATTATCCACAATCGACTTAAAAACCTTCATTAGATGAATGATGTCAAAATAGTGAAGTCCCGTACTAGGCTCATCAAACAAATATAACGTTGTTCCTTTTCTTTTCTCAACTAGTGCTGTAGCCAACTTCAATCGTTGAGCTTCACCTCCTGATAAAGTATTTCCAGCTTGACCTAATTGTAGATGTCCAATTCCAACCTTTTGCAAAACATTCAACATTTCGACAAGCATTTCATCTTTAAAAAACAAACAAGCCTCATCAATTGTCATTTGTAACACCTCCCCAATAGAGTAATCATCAAGTTTACAAGCAAGAATTAATCTACTATATCGAAGCCCCTTGCAAGAATCACATGGAAGCCAACAATCACTCATAAAATCCATACTTGTTTTAACCTTACCATTTCCTCCGCAGGTTACACATTTTCCTTTTTTACTCTGATAAGAAAAATCTGCCTTTTTGAGAGAAGAAATCTTTGCTTCATCCGTTTTAGAAAAAATGGTTTTAATCTTATCCAAAATACCAGTATAAGAAACTGGTGTCGTCAACCGACCTCCTATTAAAGCCTCTTGATCGATCAATAAAACAGTCTCAAACTGCTCAAATCCTTCGATTGATTCACAGCCAACTGCTCTCTTCTTAAGCCATGAAGCATGTAAAACACCCTTCATTAAACTAGATTTCCCACTACCTGAAACCCCTGTTATGGCAGTCATTCTTCCTAAAGAAAATAAAACATCAATGTTCTTAAGATTGTTGATGAACGCTCCCTTCACACCAAAACGACCTTCTTTCTTGTTTGTTTTTGACACCTGTTGAAGCATTGGTTCATTCAACAATCTATAGGTAACAGAATTTGGACATTGATCAATTTCTTGCAACTCTCCTTGAAAAACAACTTCTCCTCCCAACTTCCCTGCAAGCGGCCCCATTTCAACCAAATAATCTGCATTTTCAATAAATGTCTGATCATGCTCGACAACAATTACTGTATTTCCGTTAGAAACAATTTTTCGTAAAACATCAATTAAAACCTTCACTTGCCTTTGATCCAATCCAATTGTTGGCTCATCTAACACATATGTCACTCCGAATAAATGGGCTGATGTTTGTCCAGCTAAAGTAACTCGTTGTCGTTCCCCTCCAGAAAGTGTTTTTACAGACCTATTTAAACTTAAATATCCGAGCCCAAGATCAATCATTGTCTTTAACGAAGCCTTTACCATTGGAATAATAGTTTCAGAAATTGCTATGATTACCCGATTCTTCTCTATTGATAAATCCTCAATCAACTTCAAACAAGACGTAATAGGCATTTGCGAAACCTCATGAATCCCCATTCCTAAAAAAGTAGTGGTTAACAAGTCCTTTTTCAATCGACTCCCCTTACAACATTCACACGGAACCTCATGTAACAAATCCTCAAGATCTTTAATATTCTTATTATTTAGTTTTCGTTGATATTCATCATCAATATAATTGCAAAATCCCATCCATTTTGCTGTTAATGACTGAACCCCTGTACTTGATTTTGTGGTATAATTCCAAGTTACATTCCACTCTAAATCTCCTGTTCCGTACAAAATTTTATTTTTGACCTCATTCTTTAGCTCCGTCCAGGGTAACTGAAGATTCCAGTCATATTGTAATGCCACCTCTCTTAACGTAGCCATAAACTGACCATTCAAATCTCCATAATACCTAATACCTTTTTTACTTGATATTGCTCCTTCAAGTACCGTTTTTTGAGGATTGATTATGATTTTATCCGGATCACATGTCAATTGAACACCTAATCCTTGACACTCTGGGCATGCTCCCAAATGATGATTAAATGAATAATGTTGAGCGCTAATCTTTTTTCCTTCCTGCTGAGCTATTCGTGAATACAATAAGCGGAACGAATCATAAACACCTGACAATGTACCAACTGTGGATCGTTTAGAAGGGTTTCCTACCCTTCTATTTACTCCAATCGCAGGACCTAATCCCTTACACGAAAAAATCTCCGCTTCATTATTCTGATGTATAAAGCTTCTATTATATGTTGATAATGATTCGGAAAAACGTGCTTTCGCTTCAGAAAACAATGTATCATACACCAATGATGACTTTCCACTGCCCGAAAGCCCCGTTACAACCGTGAGTTTATTTTTAGGAAAGCGCACATCAACATTCTTCAATGAATGAGTAGTAACTCCCGTTAAGGCAATTTCCTTTTCACGATTTATTACTATCGATTCCTTTTGGTTTAATGCATACTTTTTTCTCTGAGGCTTTGGCTTTCCCTGATAAATAATTTCTCCTCCATTTCTACCGCTTTTGGAACCTAGCTCTATATGCCAATCACTCCAACCAATAATGATTTCACTCTGCTCAACGCAAACAATTGTATTTCCTTTTTCCTTGATCCGTTCAAAAAGGTTCATTAACGTTTTAATATCTTCATGATGCAGCCCAACACTTGGTTCAACAATGACAAACAATGTATCACCCGTATCTTTCTTTTGTAATTGATTGGCAATCTTTATACGCTGTGCTTCTCCACCAGAAAGTGTTGTTGAAGATTGTCCAAGCGTTAAATACCCCAATCCTATTTCTTGCAGGATATTCAACCCCTTTAATACTTTTCTTTCGTCTGAGAAAAGTCTGATTGCTTCATTTACTGACAGCTTGTAAACATCAGCAATTGATAACCCCTTATATTTTATCTCTAAAGTTTCTTTATTGAAGCGATCTCCGTTACATGTCTCACAAAGCAAATCAACATTTCCTAAAAAATGCATTCCAATTTGCGTTTTTCCAGCTCCTTGACATTGCTCACACCTTCCTCCTTTATTGTTAAATGAAAATCGCGACTTAGAATACCCCTTCGATTTTGCGTCAAAAGTTCCAGCGTAAATATCGCGAATATGATCAGACAACCCTAAATAAGTTGCAGGATTACTTCTAGGTGTTTTCCCTATTGGCGTATGATCAATAAAAATCAATTTATTAACCAACTCAACATTCATATGCTCTTTCAACTTCGTTGACGTCTCTATTTCCAACCCTAAATGCTCTCGAACTACCTTCAACAAAGTTCCTTTAACCAAGCTAGATTTTCCCGCTCCTGACCTTCCACTAACGATATTGAGCATGCCCAATTGAAACGTTACATCAACACGTTTTAAATTATTCTCAAAACATCCCAATAAGTTAATTGACGCTCCCTTCACTTTTTCCTTCGGTTCATCCTTTATAGTTCCCCCCTCCATTAAGGCCTTATAAGTAAGGCTTCTACTCCTCAAGGAGGACTCCTTGACAAACTGACATAACGAACCATTAAAGAGAACTTCGCCACCGTTTACACCTGCTCTTGGCCCAATATCAATGATATGATCAGCACTTGCGATCGTATCTAAATCATGCTCCACAACGATAACCGTATTTCCACGCTTGACCAACCCTTTAAAATGGTGAATCATTCGTTGATTCTCTTCTGGGTGCAGCCCAATAGAAGGTTCATCAAATACATAAAGTACATCACTTAAAGATACCTCAATCTGATTTGCTACTCGAATTCGCTGAATTTCGCTAGCTGAAAGGGATTTTGCCGACCTTTCCAAAGAAAGGTGTCCCAAACCAAGATCCTCTAACAAATCAATTTGGCTTCTGATTTTTGCGACAATTTGTGTCCCAACCTCATTCCAATCATTAGATTTAATCCAAGCATTAAGTTCTGTCAAATCTAATGTTGTTAAATCATTAATTGACCTTTCCTTCACTTTGACACTTAAGGCATCAACATTCAACCGTGCTCCATTACACTCTTCACAGTTAATTGAATGAACATATTTAAGAATATTTGCATTTCTATCTCTTCGTAGAATATCCGACATAATTGAAATAATCCCTTTATAATATCCTTCTTCCCGAGGCTTAGCCTTTATTCCTGTCCACTTCAATCGAGATTCTAAGCTATGCTTACCGAAAGGAACCTTTATTTTATCACTTCCGTATAAAATCACATCTTTTTGTCTAGTCGTCAAATCATTCCATGCTATGTCAACATTAAATCCTTCCGCTTCGCACACCTGATTCAGCACATCAATAGTTACTTGAGAATACATAATATAACCAGTGGGCAATGTCGGTGCTAGTGCTCCTTCACGAATACTTCTTTCTGGAAACTGAACCAATCTATTTAAATCAATTCTCTCCTTACCTATTCCATTACACCGTTTACATTTCCCAATATCTGAATTAAAGGAAAATAGTGACCGTGAAAGTTCAATGTCCCTCTTAGATCTCCCTACTCTAGCAAACAGCAAACGTAACAAATCATATAAATCAGATATTGTCCCAACCGTTGAGCGTGCATGCATCCCTGTTGTTTTTTGGCCAATAACGATCACTGGTGAAAGTCCCTCAATCGTATCAACATCTGGACGATTTAATTTCCCCATAAATTGCCGAGCAAAAGAAGGCATTGTTTCAAAATATCGGCGTTGACCTTCCTTAGCTAACACATCAAAAATCAAACTTGATTTACCCGAACCAGAGACTCCAGAAACCACAATAAACTTATTGTGTGGAATATTCACTGAAATATTTTTCAAGTTATTGGCCTTTGCACCTTTAATTACAATTTCTGAATGTTTTTTTGAGGTCATGAGGTGAAATTAGTGAAATGATCTTGGAGAAGAATTCTAAATTTAATCAAACGACAAAGCCTTGATCGAAATTCAATCAAGACTACCGAAATTCTAACCTAATTTATTCACACGATCAAAAACCACCAAACTTCCAGCAACTGCAACATTTAGGGAACTATCTCCTGGCAATTCGATTAGTTCGTGACACTGCTCCTTAATTTCCTTCGGCAAACCATTATCTTCTGAACCGAGTAAATAAATTGCCCTACAATGATGCTCATATTCCTTAATTGAAATCGACGTTTTGTCTTGTTCAATTCCAACTAAACGACAACTATATGGCAAACTTGAACGAAAACTATCAAAGCTATCAAACTGAAACAATGGAATTTTTGACCAAACCTTCAAAACATCCGATGATTGCTTTTTGTACTTCGCGTCAATAAGAAAGATATAATCCGCCCCAAGAACATATGCAGTTCTCCAAAGGCTTCCAATATTCTCAGCTGTTTTCGGACGAAATACCCCAATGCCAAAATAACGCTCTTCGCTGATTGGCCATTTTCTGCGCATTTACGATAAATCTATACGGTTAATCGTTCAGTTTCAAAACTGCTAAGAAAGCTTCCTGCGGAATCTCTACACGACCAACTTGACGCATACGTTTCTTTCCTGCTTTTTGCTTTTCTAATAACTTACGTTTACGTGAGATATCTCCACCATAACATTTCGCAGTTACATCTTTTCGCAACGCCTTAATTGTTTCACGAGCAACTACTTTTGCTCCAATTGCAGCCTGAACAGGTATTTCGAACTGTTGACGTGGAATTAACTCCTTCAACTTTATACAAATCTTCTTTCCGAGATCATGCGCGTTACTTCTATGAACCAAAGCTGAAAGCGCATCTACCTGTTCTCCATTCAACAATAAGTCCAACTTCACAAGATCCGATTTACGGTAACCAATTGGATGATAATCAAACGATGCATAGCCTCTTGAAACCGATTTCAAACGATCATAAAAATCAAATACAATTTCTCCTAGAGGCATTTCAAATGAAATCTCTACGCGGTCCTGCGTCAAGTAAACCTGATTTGTTAACTCACCCCGCTTGTCAATGCATAAGTTCATAATTTGTCCAACATAATCAGACTTAGTAATTACCTGCGCTTTGATATAAGGCTCTTCCAAAAACTCCATTTTTGAAGGATCAGGAAGTTCAGATGGATTATTCACGATAATCGCTACATCTGGTGTTTTTCTCATGTATGCTTTATACGACACGTTAGGAACAGTCGTGATCACAGTCATATTAAACTCGCGCTCTAAACGCTCTTGGATGATCTCCATGTGAAGCATTCCAAGGAATCCACAACGGAATCCAAATCCCAAAGCAGCAGATGATTCTGGCTCAAATACGAGTGAAGAATCATTCAATTGCAACTTCTCCATTGAATATCGAAGCTCTTCATAGTCGTCAGTATCCACAGGATAAATTCCAGCAAAGACCATTGGTTTAACATCCTCAAACCCTTGAATAGCCTCAGCACAAGGATTAGCAACATTTGTGATTGTATCTCCAACTTTCACCTCTTCAGCGCGCTTAATTCCAGATATAATATATCCGACATCTCCAGCTTTTACTTCTTTTCTTGGTGATAAATCCATTTTTAGAATTCCGACTTCCTCTGCACCATAATCCTTCCCAGTATTGAAGAAACGAATTTTTTCCCCCTTTCGGATAATTCCATTTTTCACACGGAAATAAGCAATAATCCCTCTAAATGGATTGAATACTGAATCGAAAATCATTGCTTCCAATGGAGCTTCCTCATTTCCTTCTGGAGCAGGAACTCTATTTACAACAGCTTCTAAAATTGCCTCAACTCCCAAGCCTGTTTTTCCTGAAGCAGGAATTACATCTTCAGGATCACAACCAATCAAATCAACAATTTGATCTGTTACTTCATCTGGCATTGCACCAGGTAAGTCCATTTTATTTAAAATTGGAATAATTTCCAAATCGTGCTCTAGGGCTAAATATAAATTCGATATCGTTTGCGCCTCAATACCTTGAGAAGCATCAACAATTAATAATGCTCCTTCACAAGCTGCAATTGAACGAGATACTTCATACGAAAAATCCACATGTCCAGGAGTGTCTATCAAGTTCAAAACGTACTCCGTTCCTTCGTATGCATAATTCATTTGAATCGCATGACTCTTGATCGTGATACCTCGCTCCCGCTCAATATCCATATCATCTAGAGCCTGATTCTGCATATCTCGATCAGAAATAGTCCCTGTTGTTTGAAGGAGTCGATCAGCAAGAGTACTTTTCCCGTGATCAATATGTGCAATAATGCAAAAATTTCGAATGTTCTTCATACCTAGAGTGCGTAATAATTTATGCCAAAACGCCCACAAAAGTACGGGAATTTATCGAGATCAACTACTCATTTCAGATTACGATGTTTACAATCTTTCCTGGAACGACTATCACTTTTTTAGGTGCCTTTCCCTCTAACCACTTTTGCGCTTGCTCATTCGCCAATACTTCTTTTTCAATATCGTCCTTCGAAAGGTTCGTTGGCAACTCTAATTTGAATCGCATTTTTCCATTAAAAGAAACAGGGTATCCAAAATTAGCTTCTACCAAGTGTTCTTTATTGAACACTGGAAATTTCGCTATCCCAACAGTTCCTGGTTCATTTCCAAGCTTCACCCAAAGCTCTTCAGAAATATGCGGAGCATAAGGTGAAAGTAAAACAACTAGATCCTTGATAATTGCTTTATTATTGCATTTTTGATCCGTTAATTCATTCACACAAATCATAAAGTTCGAAACCCCTGTATTGAATGAAAAACGTTCTAAATCATCCCCTATCTTCTTAATCGTTTTATGTAAAGTCTTCAAGGCATCCTTTGAAGGTGCCTCTTCACTTAAAGCTACATTTCCGTCCTTATCATGCATTAACCTCCAAAGCTTACGTAAGAAATTATGCACCCCATTAATTCCTTTTGTATCCCATGGTTTACTTTGTTCCAATGGACCAAGAAACATCTCGTACATACGTAAAGTATCTGCTCCATACCTTTCACACAACACATCGGGATTCACTACATTATACCAACGCTTTGACATTTTATCCACCTCACGCTTCACAATAATTTTCCCCTCTTCATTCTTAACCAAATCAATCGATTCAAATTGTGGCTGCCATTTTCTTAATTCGTTAAGAGCTATCGATTCATCATCATTAACCAAATCAATTAAAATCTTTACTTGACGATAATTAGAATCCTCCCCTTTTTTAATGAGGTCATATGAATATAGCTTCCCGTCTTCTTTTCCTATAAATGCAATGGCAGATTTTCCTAAAATCATCCCTTGATTAATCATCTTTTGGAATGGTTCATTAAATGGAATATAATCTAAATCATTTAAAAATTTAGTCCAGAAACGAGCATACAACAAGTGACCAGTTGCGTGTTCAGCCCCACCTATGTACAAATCAACATTTTGCCAATAATCGACCTTTTCTTTCGCAACGAATTCATCTTCATTTTTAGGGTCCATATATCGCAAGAAATACCATGAGCTTCCTGCCCAACCAGGCATCGTATTATACTCCATACGATCTCCTTCGAAATAATTCCAAGCATCATCCTCCGCTCTTGCTAATGGTGGCTCACCATCCTCAGTTGGAAGATATTTATCGACTTCTGGAAGTGTAACTGGTAAATTTTCATCCGATACCAATTGAGGAACTTCGTCTTTGTAAGATATCGGAAACGGCTCTCCCCAATACCGTTGACGGGAGAACACAGCGTCTCTCAAACGATAATTTGTTTGCCCTTCTCCAATTCCACGTTGTTGAATCTCGTGAATTGCCCTTTTTATTGCCTTTTTTGCAGGCAAATCATTTAAGAAGTCTGAATTTGCAATTACTGAATCCTTCTCAGTATATGCCGCTTCAGAAATATCAATGTCTTTAAAAATATTCTTTATCTCAATATCAAAATGCTTGGCAAAATCCCAATCGCGCTGATCTCCACAAGGGACTGCCATTACAGCTCCTGTTCCGTATGAAGCCAACACATAATCTCCAATCCAAATCTGAACTTTATCTCCGGTAAATGGATGCAATGCATATCCTCCGGTAAATTGCCCAGAGATATTCTTAACATCTGCTTGCCTATCACGTTCAGACTTTAATGAGGCATTATGTTTATATTCCTCAACCCCAGCCTTGTATTCTTTCGTAGTAATTTCGTCAACATATGGATGTTCCGGCGCCAACACCATGAATGAAACGCCATAAATTGTATCAGGACGCGTTGTAAAGACCTCAATCTTTTTATCTGAGTCAACCACATCAAACTTCACCGAAGCTCCTTGAGATTTTCCGATCCAATTGCGCTGCATGTCTTTTATTGAATCCGTCCAATCAATTGTATCCAGCCCTGTCAATAAGCGTTCTGCATAGGCCTTAATTCTCATTGACCATTGACGCATCAACTTTTGCTCTACTGGATGACCTCCGCGTTCTGACAGGCCATTTACTACCTCATCATTCGCGAGTACCGTTCCTAATTCTGCGCACCAATTCACCCATGAGTCAGCCAAATAGGTCAATCGATAAGACATCAACACCTTCTGCTGCTCTTTTGCGGACATTGCTCCCCATTCACTCGCACTGAAAACTCCTTCAAAATCGTGCTCAGCATGTACAGCTTTGTTACCATTTTCTTCGAACTCAGCAATCAGCAGAGAAATTCGTTCAGCTTTATCCGTTTTCTTATTATACCAGCAATCGAATAATTGTTTAAAAATCCACTGTGTCCACTTATAGTACTCTGGAGATGATGTTCTTACTTCGCGATCCCAATCGAAAGAAAAACCAATTTTATCCAATTGCTCACGATAACGCGCAACATTTTCCTCTGTAGTAATTCTTGGGTGCTGCCCTGTTTGGATTGCATACTGCTCAGCAGGAAGTCCAAAGGAATCATAACCCATTGGATGCAAGACATTGAATCCTTGCAAACGTTTATAGCGAGCATAAATATCAGAAGCAATATATCCGAGTGGATGCCCAACATGCAACCCAGCTCCAGATGGATAAGGAAACATATCTAAGACATAATACTTAGGTTTATCTGTTACCTCTTCAGTTTTGAAAGTTTTGTGCTTTGCCCAAAATGCTCTCCAACTAGCTTCTATCTCTTGAAAATTATACTCCATCTCTACTCAAAAAAATCATGAAGTTGCAAAGATAGCTAAATGACACAAATCAAAACCGCAATCTACACATGGTTTTAATTAATCTTTTTCCATCATAAAACCCATGTCTTGAAACATAAAAATTTTACTTTTACTAAAGATGAGTTTCTTTAATCGATATTTAGCATTGTTCTTTTTGGTCTTCTGCCTTTTTACGGCAAGCAATTGTTATGGTCAGCAATCCCGAGAAGAACAGTTAATACGTGCCTACGAAGCAGAACCTCAATCTAAAAAGAAATTCAAACGGCTCATGGCCTTAGGGGAATATTACAAAGAATCTAATATTCATTTAGCGGACTCTATACAACATATCATCCTATCTGAAAGTCGAAATTTCGAGGATTCACTTCGGTTCAACGCGTTATTTTTTAGTGCCGAAATAGCGGAATGTATGGGAGATCAAGATGAATACTTCAGAAAAATACTCGCTTGCCAACCCTTTATTAGTAAACTTAATTCGGATGACGTACTCTTTAAAGTATATCGTCATTTAGGATACTATCATAGTAGCATCCTAGAATCAGAAACTGCAGACTTCTACCTTAATCTAGCCTTAAGAATAGCTAAGAAGAATCGAAGTAATGAAAAACTCTCCGAAGCCTATAACTACCTGGCGAAAAATTTCATGATGCAAAACGAAAAGGACTCGTCCTTAATGTATGTGGAAAGAGCAATTCGATTTGGTCGACGAAATACAAACAAGACAATTTTGGCTAAAGCCTTTAATACCCAAGCAGAGATTTATGATTTCTTTGGCCAAGTAGAGCTAAGTGTTGCCAAAAACCTTATCAGCTTAAAATTAGTAGAAGAAGTTCAAAACATCTATCTGATCGCAAAACTATCAAGGGAAATAGGTCAAGAACAAGCATTAATACTAAACCTCGACGATGCCGAACTATATTTTAGACGATCATTAAAATATGCCACCCAGATTCATGACTTTCGACAAATGGCCCTGGCATTATCCCATCTTGCTTCCGTTCAATTAAAACGTTCTCAATTTGAACTAGCTACAAAGAACGCTAATCTAGCAATCAGTTATCTTTCTCAATTAAACGATGCAAACGGCCTTGGAAAAGTTCATAACATTTTAGGCATGGTCTACCAAGAACAACAAAATTATGACGAGGCCTCAATTAATTTTAACAAAGCATTAGTCTATTACGAATCGAGTAAAAATCGGGAGAAAATTGCTGGAGTTTACCACAATGTAGGAACCGTTTTTAAGCAACAAGGAAAATATCGAAATGCGTTAAACTACTTAAATCGATCCATTGAGATTCGCTCAAAATTCGGTGCTAAAAATCAAATCTATAATACCTATCGAGTAATTGCAGACGTATATAAAGAGATCAATGACACCCAAAAGTCGATTGAATACCTAGAACTATACTTGAATTATATAGATAGCAACACAACTATACAGGCAGCAACAAAAATTGCCGAGCTAAGCGAGTCTTATCGTTCGGAACAACGTGAAAGATTAATTAATTCCCAAGCCGACTCTATCGAACGCGAGCGGCAACGGAATTATGTCGCCAACACCAAGCTAGAAAACAGTCAATTGAAGAATAACTTTCAAATGTATATTATCATTGCATTTTTGATTATTATCATTTTAGCAGGGATAGTTCTATTTTACCGATGGAATCAGACAAAAATAAAACAAGAGCAAAAAGAAACAGAAATGTCTCAAAGGGTTTTAAGAGCCCAAATGAATCCACATTTTGTCTTTAATGCTATGTCGGTTATCCAAAGTTACATCTACGAAAATGACATTGAGAACTCAACCAAATTCTTAGTTAACTTCTCTCGTCTTATGCGGTTAATCTTGGAAAATTCCCCAAAAGAATTCATCCCTATTCGGACCGAAATAGAAATTCTGCAAAAATATCTCGAAACACAAAAATTACGCTTTGAAGATCGCTTTCAATTTGAAATAGTTGCCGGAGATAGCGTTATGGATGAATTTGCAATTATCCCACCAATGATTACCCAACCATTTATTGAAAACTCAATAGAACATGGTCAGCTGCATACAATCGAAGGGGGCTTCATTCGAGTTTTATTTGAGAAAAAAGATGACATGTTACACATTTCGATTCGAGACAACGGCATTGGAAGAAAAGCCTCTAGACTAAATAAGAAAAGCTCTGCTCATAAAAGTATGGCGATGGAAATAACTAGAGAACGAATTGATAATTTAAACAACAAATACAAGACAGAAGGTTATCTTACACTAGAAGATTTTGATAAAAAGAATGAAACTGGAACAAACGTTTTAATTTCATTACCTTACAATGTTGAACCAAACTCTTAAACTAACGCTATGAGAAAAGTACTGATCATTGACGATGAAAATCGCACCCGCTCCTTAATTGCAAAAATGATAGACTCCTTTGGATATGACATCCAAACAATTCCTGAAGGGGAAAATGTACAATCAGGAATTAAAGCTATACAGAAATACAATCCGGATATTGTCTTTTTAGACATTCAAATGCCAGACGGAACAGGGTTTGATGTAATAAGATCAATTGAAGATAAAAACTTTCAAGTCATATTCATTACTGCGCATGAAGAGTTTGCTATTAAAGCCATTAAATTCAGTGCACTGGACTATCTTTTAAAGCCTGTAGATTCTTCTGAATTACGTTCAGCCTTAGACAAAGCGATTGAAGCAATTGAAGCAATTGAAGAATCTAAATCTAACACTCAATATGATGCTCTAAATTCAAATATTCAACCTAACGAAAAGCGCCGTTTAGTATTAAAAACTCAAGAAAGTGTTCATGTCGTGGAGCTGGACCAAATTATTAGATGTGAAGCAGATCGTAATTACACTTCGTTCTTTTTAAAAGAGAATAAGAAAATTCTTGTATCCAAAACACTAAAAGAATATGAAACACTTCTTTCAAGTCATAATTTCCTACGTGTACAGCAATCACACCTTATAAATATCACCTATGTTGATCGCTACGACAAGAAGAATGGAGGCGCTGTAGTAATGAAAGATGGCTCTGAAGTACCATTATCTCCAGCAAAAAGAGACACCTTTTTTAAGCGTTTAGAAAATCTTTAAAGTAAAAAATAAACAGAAGAGGTGTTTTATTCATTCAGATTGTCCGAATATTCATTTCACCGACTTCAACTGGATTAATATCAGTAGATTGGTTCTAGAAATAAGGAGAAATGTCAGGCAATTTTCTTCATCGTTTCGAAATCTGAATAAGAGGATACACGCTGCTTGGAGAGGCAGTTTCATTTTCTAGTTTGATTAAAGAGTATAACAGTTCTTTTGTAAACTCTCATTCAGGTGGTGCTTTGCACAGAACTTCGAAGAGAATGCCTGATTTTTTTATTCCTTATTAATATAAGGTTTAATTCTTCTAAAGAAGATATTGTTGTTGACACTGCTACTCAAATTTAATTTACTACTAACGCTAAAAAGAGAGTTGAAAAATCAACTCTCTTTTTGTATTCTATATAGCAACGGCCTACTTGGCGCAGCGTCATTAACAAAAGGTGCTACTTGCAACTCTAATAAATAGTCACCATCCACTATTGAATTATCAACAAATATTAACTCTGTAATTGTCCTTTTAAAATTTGGCTGATTCGGAACTCCCCAAAAAGAATGATGAAAAGCTAGTACTCCACCATCCTCTTCTCTATCTACAGAAGGTGTGTCCACAAGCAAATGTTGGATGCCCGCTTCCAATATTTTCTCAACACAACTTTCATGAAAATAAGTAGGGTTAGTGGACGAATAATTCAATTTCATTTTCTTTCTGTCATTTGGAAGTGTTCTTACAACCAAAGCATCAACATTAACCCCTTCAAGCTCTAATTGCTCCGGTAAAATTACAAAATCAACATCTCCATTTTCCTGAATAATTCGCTTCGGAAGGACAGAAATCACAAGAGCCCGAAAAAAATACTCTGACATCACCTGATTAACCGAATGAACCTCATGAGTAATATGTCCTAAACATTCTGTGTGTGTTCCATGACCATGAGGATTGAACGCAATATTGCGAAAATTAACAGCCCCTCCCTCTTTAACAGATCCAATATAATGCTCAGTTCTTACCGGTTCAATAACTGGCTTTTCTACATACCAAGCTCGCGGATTATCCTCTGTATTTGATAAAGGAATTGAAATATCAACGGCCTTCTCTGTTTCTACATATGTCTCCTTATCGATATATAACTTCATTCCTCGAAGATAAAGAAATACAACAACCAATTATGATATTTTTTCTCAAAGTATTTACCGTGGTAGATTTATTATTCGTACATTTGAAAAAAACAAACTATAATGAAATTAAAAGAAATCTTAATAATGGCAACAAGTGCCGCACTGATAACATCTTGTTCAAACAATCCGGTAAGCGACATTCAAAACGAACTCGAAATAGAAGAAGTAACATATACCTTAGACACAGAGAATTCCAGCCTTGTGTGGAAAGGCATGATGAGTCCGGAGTATTTCCATGTTGGTAATATCACTATAAGTGACGGGACTATTTCGATGAAAAACGACGTTCTAAGTTCAGGAACCTTCACTGTGGACATGAATTCAATTACAGCTACAATTAGCGATGACTTCCCAGAAGACAAAGCAAATTATTTAGCTGGACATTTAATGGGAACCGTAACGGATGAAGATCATCCCGCGAATCTATTCTTTAACACTCCCAAGTTTCCAAATACAACGGTTACTTTAGGGGAATACAATAATGGTAAATTAGATATTACACTATCAATTATCGGGAAAGAATTAAAACAAACTATCCCAGCTACAATTTCGTCAGATGATGATGAGGCCGCAATCAACGGGACATTTACCCTTGACTTATCTTCTTTAGAAATTCCAGGCCTTCAAGCAGACTCGGAAACAGGTGAAGGCATATCTCCATCTGTTGAGTTCAAACTTGATTTGCAACTTAATAAGTAATTTTTTAATTGAATATAAAAAGGTGCTTCATAATTGGAGCACCTTTTTTCGTTTCTTTATAAAATGAATCTAGACAACATAGAAGCAATTATTTTCGACCTAGGAGGAGTTCTAATCAATCTAAACTACCAAACAACCATTGACCAATTCACTGAGCTTGGCATCAACAATTTTGAATCATTGTATTCTAAAAAACAACAAAGTAACCTATTTGATGATTATGAAACTGGGCAAATATCATCTCAAGGATTTATAAATACCCTTTTAAAGCACTTACCTCAAGGAACCAGTCCGAATCAAGTAGTAAGTGCCTGGAATTCAATGATTTTAAACATCCCTAATTCCTCAATAAAACTACTCGACAAACTCTCATCAAAATATCGCCTATTCATGTTAAGCAACACGAACGATATTCACTTTCAAAAAGTATACAATGAATGGATGAAGACAACAGATCGTGAACCAAAATCTTATTTTGAAAAAATATATCTTTCTCAAGAAATAGGAATGCGAAAGCCAAATCCTGAAATTTTTAAACATGTCTGTGAGGAACAAAACCTAAACGCATCCACAACACTGTTTATTGATGATTCAATTCAACATATCGAAGGAGCAAAATCCATTGGACTTAACGTTCATCACTTATCCAACATAACATCACTAGACTCGCTTTTTTCCTGACAAAGCTCAACCAACAGTCCATTTGTCGATTTAGGATGTAGAAACGCGATCCTCTTGTTATCTGCACCATCTTTAGGGGTTTTATGTATCAACTGAAACCCTTCATTTTTAAGACGTATCAATTCAGCATCAATATCATCCACTTCAAATGCCACATGATGAAACCCACCCTTTCTACTAGACAAAAACTTAGCGATTGGTGACTCATCATTGGTCGCTTCAAGTAGTTCTATCTTAGATTCTCCCACCTGAAGAAATGCAGTTCTCACCCCTTCCGATTCAACAACCTCATTTTTATAGCAAGAAGTAGACAAAAGCACCTCAAATACCTTTATTGATTCTTCAATATTCTCTACAGCAATTCCTAAATGCTCAATTCGTTTTACCATGACACAAAAAAACCCTGCTCAATCGAACAGGGTCTACATTTTAATATTTTAAATTAGTTCTTAATAAACTTCTCGTTCACATTGTCAAAGTTGATGTAATAAACACCTCTAAGCAGGTTCGAGCAATTAACTTTAGAACCAACACCTTTCTTTACAATATTTCCATAAGCATCATAAATCTCATAGCGTGTCTCAACTTCTTCACCCTTTGCCAAGAATGTAATTTCATTCTTAACTTTAGCAGGAGTCTTACTCACTTCCGGGATTGGTGAGGTAAACCTAACTTCTTTAGAAGGACGCTTTGTCCCAGAATGATCCACTTGAACAATACGAACCGTGTTTTCTCCAGAATGAGGAGTAACAATTACTTCATAGTTATTATCACCATTTGACCCTTGCCCCTGAACTTCTCCAACTGGCACCCACTTATTCCAACGATATTGTTCAATAACGAATGGAAGCTTTCCTTGCTCTCCATTAGTTACCCATTTCAATTTTCCAGCTGGACTAATCGTAATTGATTTAACTGTGAATGTAGAACGTGGAAGTAACACTTCCGGATTCAACACCTTAGGCTTGCAACCGTCATTGTGCTCTATCACAATAAAAACAGGCTCACCAATCTCAATGTTAAATAAAGCAAAGTCAATTTCAAAAGCTCCCATGCTCGTACCTCCAGGCATGATATCTCCATTAACAGTAACCTTCGTGGCACAATACCCGAAGCCTTCATCATCCATTGGGTTTTGGACATACAGATTTTTACCTTGATAAGTTCCATCCACAGACATTGCTGACCACGAGAAACCACTCGATAAAATAAGTATTACAAAAAGCATAAAATTTCTCATCTATCTCTTTCTTAGGCGTTTAGACTGACAACTGACGTAATCAGACTGGTTTGATGACATTTAACCGACAAATATAATACGTTTTCTTATTGATTCACAATTTTTAAGGATTAAAATTCATGATTTTTTAACATTATCATTACTTCCTTAACGAATATAACTTCTCTCATCTAAACGTCTGTTTCCAAATAAGATGAAAAAAATTAGACTATTCGTAGAATTTTATTAATCTTGTAATACTGAGGTAAAGACACTTTTACATGAAAAAGCATTTATTCGCATTATTAATTTCGCTTCTATTCTTCTCGTCATGTTCAGATAATTCTGTTCAAAAATTCGAGCATGCCGGCGGGACTTTCACTATGGCTCTTGAAAATGAGCCATCCACATACATCTCTAGAGAAGTTGCTGACTATTATTCCGCCACTGTTCTCTCGCAAGTTACAGAATGTCTTGTTGGAATGAATCCAAAAACGACAGAAATAGTACCTCAATTAGCCAGCAGTTGGGAAAAAGTGGACGGTGGAAAAAAGTATATTTTCACGCTAAGGGATGATGCATACTTTCATCCTCACAAAGTATTTTCAGGAAAAAAAGATCGTAAATTGACTGCTGAAGATGTAGTCAAAACATTCGAAATGGGATGTCGGAAAAACGAACAAAACCTTCCTACAGCAATGTACTCATTCATTTTTAAATCACTTCTGAAAGGAGCCGATGAGTTTCATCAGGGAACAGCGAACACTATTTCTGGACTATCCGTTAACAACAATAAACTAACAATTGAATTAACACATAAAGATCATAACTTCTTATATAAACTCTCTAACGTTAGTGCATCAATAATCTCAAAAAAGATCATTGAGAGCGAAAACGAAACAGACGTGATAGGTACAGGTCCCTTTATGTACTCACAAATTAATGATGGTGATCAACGAGAACTAGTTCTACTCCGTAATAATGATTATTACTTGAAAGATGAGTCAGGAAATTCACTACCGTATCTAGATAGTCTCGTATTCATTTTTCAGAGTAGAAAGCTTGAACAGCTTGATTTATTCGAATCTGGAAAAACGGATTTAATTGTCGGACTTCCCACAGGTAGGATTACACGTATGCTGGAAGGAAGAATTGAAGACTTTAATTCAAAACCTCCCAAGTTAGTTTTAGCCAATAACCCTTTGCTTGAATCCCACTTTTATTTCTTTAATCTTTCTGATAAACGTTTTGAAGACCCGCGTGTAAGAAAAGCCTTTAACTATGCAATCGATAAAACAGTAATTGGTCAAGAAATCCTAAGAAATCAATTTTATGATTTAGGTGATTATGGAATAACCCCCCCTGTAAACAAAGCTTTAAAAGGATATGATTTCAAAAACATCAAATCCGCTGGATACGACTTCAATCCAGAAAAAGCTAGACAGTTACTTGCTGAAGCGGGCTATCCAAATGGAGAAGGTTTCGGATCAGTTGAGTTAAGATATGACATAGACGACACACATTCTGCTGTTGCCGACGAGTTTTCCAAACAAATTTTTCGTGTACTTGGGATCAATATTAACATTGACGGATCATCTTTTGAACAATTAAATGAAGACGGCGCAATAGGAAATGGTGATATTTTTAGAATGGGATGGAGTGCCGATTATCCAAGTCCAGAAACATTTCTACTCAACTTTTATGGAAAATATGTTCCTGAAGATATAGAAGAGCCCTCAACTATCAACAAATCCCGTTACGTAAACCCTGTATTTGATCAACTTTATGAAAAAGCTTCAGAATCTCAAAAGATAACTGATCAAATGAATTATTTCTGTAAAGCTGAAATCGCATTGTTGGAAGACCCTCCATTAATTCCTCTTTGGTATACTGGAGATATTGAAATCGTATATTCGTACGTTCGTAATTTTCATTTTAATGCACTGAATACCTTTAACTTTACTAACGTCTATTTAAAAGAATGGACTACCGAAGAATACCAAGAATTCTTGGCGGAAAGTAAATAGTCATCCAATTGTCTACCATGCAAAAGCTTATTCTATCGCTGTTTTTATTAGTCAGCTACTCTAGTCTTTCCCAACAACCGACACAAGTTGTACGTGGTCAAATAGTAGATTCTGAGACTCGTTACCCGCTTACTGATGTAAAGGTTCAAATTTTCACTGAAGATTCAACACTCACGCTACGTTCAAAAACAGATATTGATGGTTTTTTCGCAATCTCGAATGTTCCAATAGGAAAGCATCAATTGCTCGCCACTTACATTACTTACAGCGCAAAAGAGATTACGATAGAGGTAAACTCCGGAAAAGAGACCGTATTAGACATTCCGATGCAAGAAACAATCCTTAAAAAGGAAGAAGTTACCGTATTGGGAAGAAAAAGAGGTGAAGTAATCAATGAACTAGCCCTAATATCAGCACAACAATTCAGTGTTTCGGAAACCGATCGTTACCCTGGATCAAGGTCCGATCCAGCTCGAATGGCTTCAAATTTTGCTGGTGTTGGCGGTGCTGATGATTCTCGAAATGACATTGTAATTCGGGGAAATTCTCCCCTTGGAGTAGTATGGAAAGTTGAAGGAATAGATATTCCAAACCCTTCTCACTTTGCCATCTCAGGAAGTACAGGTGGTCCCGTTTCTATTCTCAACAATAAAATTTTAGGAAATTCTGATTTCTTCATGAGTGCGTTTCCTGCAGAATATGGCAACTCAACTTCTGGAATATTTGACCTAAAACTACGTAACGGGAACAATAACAAACATGAGTTTACCGGACAATTTGGTTTCCTAGGAACCGAGATAATGGCTGAAGGACCTCTTGGAAAAAATGGTAAATCCAGCTATTTGGCAATGGGTCGATACTCTACTCTAAGTTTATTTCAAGCCTTGGGGATAAAAATTGGCACCAATGCGGTTCCAACTTATGGCGACGGTGCGTTTAAATTAAACTGGCGTTTAAAAAAAGGAGGTTCTCTATCTGTTTTCGCTATAGGAGGTGCTAGCACCATTGACATTGTTATTTCCAATCAAATTGGGGATGATCAAGAAGCATTTGGTGAAGGTGATCGAGATCAGTATTTTGGAACTCGCATGGGAGTTTCGGGAATTACTTACAAGAAACCATTGAATGAAAAAACCTTTATCACTTCAACCATTGCCTATTCAATGGAACGTCAAAAATCCCGACATGATTTCTTAGCAAGATCGGCCAATTTCACTGACTCTACAATTTCAATTGATAGTATCTATCCCCTCATGGGATACTCTTTTAACATTCACAAAGCCTCGGCTTTTTTCAGTATAAATCATAAGTTTAATAAACGCCATTTACTTAAGGCGGGAATAAACATCGATGGGTATTACTATAGTATGATTGATTCTGTACTCGACTATACCCATACTTCATTTATCAATCGTTGGGATTACACTGGTACTTCGGCATTAATTCAACCTTTTGTTCAATGGAAATGGCGAGCAACTGAAAATATGGCATTCACCGCTGGACTGCATAGTCAATATTTC
>JAKVAS010000008.1:32091-46058 GCA_022448165.1 Crocinitomicaceae bacterium
ATTTCTCATTAAGCAATAGCATTAGTCCTATTGAGCCAAGAATTGGTTGGAAAATGACGCTGAAAAATGATCAAGCAATTTCTGCAGGTGCAGGAATGCATAGCCAAACACAACCGATGTACACCTACTTGTATCATCAATTTGACAATGAAGGGAACAAAATCTATGAAAACATGAACATGGACTTTTCTAGAAGTGTTCACTCTGGTATTGGGTATGAAAAATCATTCAATAAAGGATTTAACGTAAAACTAGAAGGATACTATCAATATTTATATGACATTCCTGTAACTGTTGCACCATCCTCATTCTCATTAATAAATATGGGAAGTGGCTTTCAACGTTTCTTTCCTGAAAAACTTGAAAACACTGGAACTGGATATAATTATGGAGCTGAGCTTACTATTCAGAAATACTTCGATAAATCATTTTTCTTCTTGTTTTCTGGAACACTATATGATTCAAAATATAAAGGAAGCGATGGCGTCTTAAGAAATACCTCTTACAATGGAAGCTACATTGCTAACATTTTAGCAGGAAAGGAATTTAAACTTAATTCAAAACAATCTATTTCCCTAGGGTTCAAAACAACTTTTGCTGGAGGGAAGCGATATGGTTACGTGGATGTTGATGCAACCAACCAATACAATGAATTGATTTACAAAGATTCATTATTTAATGAACTTCAGTTTGCTGACTACTTCCGTTTGGACATTAAAATTAATTGGAAATACAACGCAAAACGTATCACCCATGAAATTGGATTAGACCTTGTAAATATCACAAACCGCGTAAACTTGCTTGGTCTTGCTTTTGCACCAGACCTTTTCAATCCAACTTCAGAACCAATTGTTGCAAGAGAACAACTTGGATTCTTACCAATTTTCTATTATAAAATAGATTTTAGAATTCGTGGAAAGAAACAATGATCTATTTAACACTCTTTAAAGCGTTAGTTTCTAATTAATATATATTCAAAAAGGAAAGGGTATGAATTTATAGAACCTCATTCATTTTGGTTCATAATAAAATCATCTATATCGGCAGTTATTTTTATTTATCCTTTAAGGAATGTATTAATTACCAAACAGGGCAGCTATCACATGAATTCGTTGGTCGGATATAAAACAAAAATCCGATTACAGTATCAAACGCTGTATATCCGTATTTCTGGCTAGCAAATGAAGATGCATCATTTTTCCGAGTTTTCACTCTCACCTGATGATGAAAACCACCATCGAGTTGAGTTTGAATAAATAAATGCTTGAAAAACTCAAAGCGTAACCCTGCATGAAGAGAAGCTCCATACCCAGACATTGAAATTGTTCGCATGCTCTTTACTCCTCCAAAGGTATAGTCATTAAATGATAATATAGACCCAACAGCAACTCCTAGATTTGAGGAAACCCCAACTTGTCCTTTGCCTCCAAACTGCATCAACAAATCTGTTCGAGTAAGTTCAAGACGTAAATAATTCAATCCATCTGAGTTCTCATAATGAAAATAATTCCGATCCGTTGTTATCGGCTCCGAATTATATATGCCATTCCAATTGAATGGCGTTTGATCCACTCCTGCATCAATTGTCCCACTCATCAACACTTCATTTCTATTAGCAAAGATGTACTTCATATGATCGTAACCAAAAGAAATTGCCCAGTGATGCTTAAAATAATAACCAATACGCGCATTAAATTGAGGTACAGTGATCTGTTGTAAATCAAAATAATGTCCTGCTCCTAATGGTGAAGGGTTATCATGTGCTTTAGCTCCTTGCATGGTTATGTCATATCCTGGTCCTTGAAACCTGATATTACTCTTAGTATAAGCACTTCTGTTGTATCCCCAATATCCAAACAATGTTCCTTGAGCGTGAGATACTTTTTGTTTCTTCTTTTGGGCATCTGCTGTTAATGGCATAATTAACAACAAAATCGAGATAATTATTAGCTTCATTCCTTACTCATTATATTTACAAAATCCGTCTGACTCATTATCTTTTCAAGACGATAATGTTGTGATTTACTTAATGAATGCCATTCCACAAGGCCTAAATCCTTAGCAAAATAACGTTTAGTTTCAAAAATGCGAGTCCCTTCCTCTTTGGTAAATGGATTCATCAACGTTAAACTCATTTTCTCATCTAAGACAATTGTCTTTATTGCCTTATCCATAATTTCTATATCGGCTTCTATAGCAAATGAGCGTTCTATTTCTTGCATAAACAACGTAGAATCTTGAGGCCCTTGAAAAATGCTTGTGAATTTAGAAATATCTTCTCTAACCATGGGAATCAAATCATTTTCCCCTATTGAAGTCGCCTTTTTCTCTCCTGTTTGAAAATCAATCATCATTTGATCAAGAACGTTCAAACTATCCAAAGCATAATTCGTTGCTTCGAGCAAATTTCTATTTTCATCGTAAATTTCTACTACAATATGTTCTCCTTGAGAATCTTTAATCCCGAAAACTCGATGAAACTGCTCAGTCAATCCGTCAACCAAATCCCGATAGACATAAATTTTTGGAATCGTATCGTATTGATAAAAATAAGGGTAAAATGCATTCTCTGAAGTTGGAGTCTCTTTAGTCATATTTTCAGGCATTTCATCACATGCCGATAATAAAAACCAACTTGAAAGAATAACTAATACAACATGTCTCATGATTATTTCATTTTTAGAAAAGCAATTTCATTTTCAGTAAGATGTCTATAATATCCTCTTGGCAAATCTTTCTTTGTTAATCCCGCGAACATCATTCGATCCAATTTCGTTACAGTAAATCCAATCGCACTAAATGTACGACGTACTATTTGATTCTTTCCCGAATGCAATTCAACTCCAAGCACTCTGCTATCTCCATCTTCCACATATTCGACTTTGTCAAACTTTGATGTTCCATCTTCCATCTGAACACCTTTCAATAGTTTCGCGATATCATCAGAACCAATTTTCCTATTCAACTCAACAAGATAAAGTTTTGACGCTCTATGTTTAGGATGAGTTAATTTCTTTGCTAAATCTCCATCATTCGTAAACAACATCAATCCTGTAGTTTCTTTATCTAGTCTTCCAACTGGATAAATACGTTCTTTACATGCCTTCTTCACCAATCCCATCACTGTCTTTCTTCCCATGGGATCCGCCATTGTTGTAATAAACCCTTTTGGTTTATTTAAAAGAACATAACGTTTAGTTTCTGCATTAATAGACTCTCCATCATACTTCACCACGTCTGTAGGAGCTACTTTAAAGCCCATCTCGGTAATAATTTTACCGTTTACCGTTACAACTCCTGTCTGAATCAACACATCAGCTTCACGACGAGAACAAACCCCGGCATTAGATAAGTATTTATTCAGTCGTATCGCATCATCATTAAACGATGGAAGAGGATCTCCTTTTCTCTGTCTATCTTTAAAATCTACGTATTTCCCCTTTTGCTTAATCACTTTTTCTTTTGAAGAGGATTTATCCTTTGAAGGTCCTCTTTCCTTTGATTGCGACTTACCTTTTGATTGCGATTTTTTCCCTCTTAACGCGCTTCCTTGGGATTTGTTACTACGGGCAGCACCACGGCCACCCTCGTTGCGCTTTGATCTTGTGTTCATCTCGAGCATAATTATTTATGCAAAGATAGGATAAAATCCGCTAGGCAAAAGGACAGAAGGCTCGTTCTATATGTTCGATGACTCGTTCTTTCTTATTCACTACAATTGAAACAATATCAAATCGTACTTCTTTATCTATTGAATTAGACTGAATGTAATGGTCGGCTACACGGATAATATTTCTTTGTTTTTTAATTCCTACCGAAAGATATGGCGCTCCTAATGCCATACTATTTCGTGTTTTAACCTCCGTCACCACTAAGAAATCTCCATTCAGAGAAATGATATCGAGTTCCATTTTTCCGAAACGAAAATTCCGCTCTAAAATCTCATGTCCCTTGCCGATCAATAACTTAACCGCCATTTCTTCCCCTTCTTTACCAAGCTCTAAGTGATTCATTTTTAAGCGAATTAGGTTTCCAATTTAAGGTACAAAAACTATTAAACTAATCACATTGTGCATTGTTTTTGTGAAAATGAACGTCTATCTTAAGAAACAATCTCTGAATCAACGAATACTAAAACTCTTCGTCTTATGCGATCTCTACTTCTTCTTGCCTCATTATTTATATTTCTAAACCCTTGCATTTTGCATGCACAAGATGTCGATTGGTTAATTTCGGCTGGCGGCTTAAAATCAGACAAAGGAACCACTATCGTTGTTGATGATGACGGTAATTCGTACATCACCGGTTACTACAATGAAGAAGCAGATTTTGGACCGTATAATACTGGATTTTCATTTCAACAAAGTAAAGAAGTATTCGTTGCCAAAGTTGATCCACAAGGAAACTATTTATGGGTAACAAATGGTATTAACTATTTTGATGATCGGGGCCTTGGCCTTTGCATAGATCAAGCCGGCAATATATACGTCACGGGAACTTGTTGGGGCGGATTAGACTGGGGTTCCTTGAGCGTATACAACCCACAGGGTGGAACAGATCAGATTTTTGTTGTGAAATTAGATAACAATGGAAATGAGATTTGGATGAAAAATGCTGGGAACGGTGATGGTAGTATCAGTTCTACAATAAATGAAAATGGTAACCCGCAAACATTGTATCAAGATGATCATGGTCAAGATTTAGCATGCGATTCACAGGGAAACATCTATTTAACTGGATTTCTATCAAATATCGATACAAATCCGCATTCAGCAATATTCGATGCGATTTCAATTCCTCTTGATCCAGAAGATTCTGTTGCCTTCTTAGCAAAAATGGATAATAATGGAAATTGGTTGTGGGTTGAAACATTTGAGGGAATTCATCAACATCGTGACAATGCTATTGGTATTGACGACGACGATAATGTTTATGTGACTGGAGGTTTTATTAAGACTAGGACATTCGGAACAACGGTTTTAACAAGTGGAGGAGGAGAAGATATTTACGTAGTTAAATTCGATGGCAATGGAAATATGCTTTTTGCTTCTCAAGCTGGAGGGATCCTAGATGATCGAGGGGATGGAATTACTTATGGACATGACGGCCATATGTATATCACCGGCGAGTTTAGAGATCATTGTTTCTTTGATGGGATCGATCTCAATAATTATGGTGGACCTAACGGGAAGGATTGTTTTGTAGCCAAAATCTCCAAATCGGGAGATTGGGTTTGGGCAAAAAAAGCTGGGTCTAAAAAAGGAAGCGACCGCGGAACTGGAATCTGTGCAAACAAGCAATTCAATATTTTTGTTTCAGGTCAATTTAGAGGAGATGCAAAATTTGGAAACCTCGAGCTTGACTCCGAAAGCGATATAGATAGCGTTCAATTCTTTGTTGCAGCAATCGATACTGCAGGAGTATGGCGATGGGTTGTGGATGGAGGAGGCTCTGATTTTGACAGGGCTGCCGATGTAGATTGCGATACATCCTGCAATGTTTATTTCATGGGATACTTTACGGACAATGCAACTGCGCAAACGGAAACAATAACTTCTGCTGCAGGCAAAGATATTTTTGTTGGAAAAATTACTGATGCATGCTTTGGATATTCACCTCCAACTCCGCCCATATCCCCAGAAGAACTATTAACGTGTGAATACCTACCCTCAAATGTATTTTCACCCAATAATGATCAAGTCAATGATGAATTCAGTTTTTCAGATTTTTGCTCTAAAACAGGCGAAGTCGTTGTTGTTAATCGCTGGGGAAACATCGTTTATCAGTCTACAGATATTCTAGAAAACTGGAATGGTAAAGATCTTTTAGGTAATCATGTTCGCCAAGGAACATATTTCTATCGTATTGAGGCTATCGATGAGTTAGGAAAAACAGAAACGAAAAGTGGCTTCATTACTTTAGTAGATTAAACCTGAACCAAAGTTGTTACTGTCTGTACATTACTCATGTATGAGACAATTGACCTTCTTTATTCTATTTTTTTCATTTAATTGCTTTGGTCAATCCGATTCATTGGTACTTGTCATTGGTAACTATAAATCGATATGTGCTCTAGATTCCGTCTATCACTATTCGGATTCACTTCCAGAAAAAATTACCGAGTATTCAACCATTTGGGTATTCTCGAGCTCAACAAGTCGGCTCAAATCGATAGATTTACAAAGACTAACATCATACATAGAAGACGGTGGGGGGCTATATATTGGCTCAGAAAACTGGCCACTTCAAGCGGAAGCGAATCAAATTACTCAAGAAATTTATTTAAAATCGAGCTTTGGAAATTATCAAGCAAGTCAAGCAGAAATATGTACAGTTTCGGGTAATTTACGCCTAGATTCACTGGACTCACTTCCTGCGGGAAAAACAATTGTCGCTTTTCCAATGGACTATCGTTTAAAAGTTGAAGCTTGGGTTTCCGATCAACCTTTAATTCTCTCTGGAGAACTTGGGAAAGGGCATATAATTATAGACGGCGGTTACTCACGTTTCTATTGTGATCAACGCTCTTATGAAACAGATATGATACTTAAAGCGTTCTTTGATTACTTAAATAATTAAATCAAGGTGATTATCAAGTTCGAAATATCCTTTTCTATTTTCTTATTTCTTAGTTCCTTAGCCTTTGAAAGGCCCTTTAAGTACCATTTCATACTCTCATCTTGGTCTCCTTTCTTTATCGCTTCATTTCCCATTCTAATGTACAATTCGACGTCATTTACGGAAACATTATTCAATAACAAACTCATATCAAGTGATTTAATAATTCAAAATTACTTCTATCACTTCTCAATAAGATTACGTTAATATTAAGGTATTAATAATATTACTTTAAACAGGTACATTAAGATATAAGTCTTTAAAACAAAACTGGTCTCCATCAAAAAGACCTTTATCACTAAGTTTCAATTTTGGTATTACTAATAAAGCACAAAATGACAAGGTCATGTATGGAGCCGATAAACTCGTTCCTAATTCTTTTGCGCGTAGGTCAATTGACTCGTAAGCATCAGCAACCAAATAACCATCCTTATCTGACATAATACCAGCAACAGGAAGTTCTACAAGTTCTTTCTCATTTCCATTCGACAGAGAAACTCCTCCTTTCGAACGAATTATCAAATTAACAGCTTCACATAAATCCTCATCATTCGTTCCAACAGCGATAATATTGTGACTGTCATGAGCTACGCAAGAAGCAATTGCTCCATGACGTAAACCAAAATTCTTTACAAAACCAATAGCTGGCGAAGTATCTATATATCTATTTACTACCACAATCTTCAATATATCCTGTTCAATATCAGAAAGTAAGTATCCATCCTTTGAATCTAGACTTGTTGACACCTCATTAGTCACCAATTGCCCATCTTCAACAACAATTGCACGAATAACATTCGACTTTGCTTCAGCTCTCAATTGACTTACCGCTATTTCACTACATGAAAAATTATTGATGACTTGACTATCTGATGATGCAATCATGGTTTTTCCCTCAGACGCAACAAGCTCTCCATCAATGTATGTTTTAAGAACCTCAAACGAACTTAAATCCTTTACTACACAAAAATCTGCAGGGTCATTAATTTGAAGCATTCCTATATCCATATTATAATGTTTAATCGGATTATAAGACGCAGCCCTTAACACATTAAATAAATCACATCCTTTTTCAATTGCTCGTTTTGCCAATCTATTAATATGACCTACAGCCAAATCATTTGGGTGCTTATCATCAGAGCAAAACATAACATACTCCGGATATTCATCAATCAAACTCCAAAGTTCCTCAAAGTTCTTTGCCGCACTACCCTCACGAATAATGATATTCATACCAAATTTAAGCTTGTCTAGAGCCTCAATTTTCGTAAAACATTCATGATCTGTTGAAATTCCAGCTTCAATATAATTTTTTGCGTCTTCACCTCTTAAACCTGGTGCATGACCATCAACTTGTTTTCCCATCCGAATAGCCAGTTCGATCTTTGCCATTACTTCAGGGTCACGATTTAGCACTCCTGGAAAATTCATAACCTCTGCGAGATAATTAACACGTGGCATTTGTAAAATATCCTCAATATCATTTAAATTAATCTCAGCACCAGCTGTTTCGTAAACCGTTGCAGGAACGCAAGATGGTGCTCCAAAATGGAATTTAAATGGAGTTGTTCTACCATTCTCGATCATAAATTCAACACCACTTTTCCCTAATACGTTGCCTATTTCATGTGGGTCTGAAATTGTACCAACTGTTCCATGACATACGGCTAAACGCGCAAATTCTGATGGGATCAACATTGAACTTTCAACATGCACATGGGCATCAATAAAACCGGGAATAATGTAATTAGAACTAATAGTATCCAATTCCTTAATAGAAACTATTTTTCCATTAGCCATAGTAATTCGGCCAGAAAATATTTTACGATTAACTACATCTACAATATTTCCTTCAATAATATTTTTACGCATGTCTATATTCAACGAGGATCATGTCTAAAAGTTCCCGATTGGTGTTATTTTCAATCCACCTTCTCCGTAAACAGAACTCGTGGGCTCCAATACATTAGATTCAATAGCACTCCCATTCCGATAGTCATTCCCCAAGTTCGTTTATGAGAAAAGGGATGTATAAAACGATCAACAATATCGAACAAGAGGGTTTCAGGCCTTTGTAAAAGATCCCAACTATTAAAGCGCAGATATCTCCCTAAATAAATTCCAAAAGCAGTAATAAACAATAAGATCATAGACATCAATACTCGTTTTTTAATATCTAAATGTTTGAAAATATGCAATTCAACATCTCGTAAACTTAAGAACCCAGCCATCAGACCAGTCCATGCATATCCGAGAATGAGAATTAAATCAAACCATATTGGAATCGAACTATAATGCTTTAAGTGAAATAAATCCGTTAGAATATAAGGTGCATTCGGAAAAAATAACAACCAAACCCCAACAACACCAACCCTAAAAACATTTGTTTTAACGAAGCTGTATCTGCCATAAAGCATAGAAGTAAACAACAGAGGCAAAAAAGCCAAAAAAAGGTTCCAATTTAAAAACAAGTAATAATTATTCCCTGCTAATTTCATTCTAGTAATTGAGAGAAATAAGCAAAATAAACTCATTACAATGAGTAGCAAGCAGCTCTTTTTTCGATGTAGTTTCATATTAATTTCACGATGATACAAACAAATTATTGTTTTACTCGATCAATCTATGTAAATCTTTAACACTATTTAAGGTTTATTCATTCGCAACCAAATACAAGCGTAAACTTTTGTAAATCAGTGCATTTGTGATTAAATTAACAAGCAACAATTAAATAACGCCGCTATGAAAAACCTGAAAAGACTCTTACCCTTTATTTGCGCATGTCTTATTCTAATAGGTATCGCATCCTATGGTCTCGGATCAATGATTTTTTCAGAAAATCAATCTAAGACCTTAAACACAGCAACAATTGGACTTGTTTCTGAGAAATTTTCGTTAAAATTTCACTTACGATCAATCAATGTTGAATCCATGGAAAATTGTGTCTATGATTTGAAATTGAATGGTACTTCGATGAATTTAACAGAACTTTCAGAAAATGGTCGTTCTTTTTATTTAGACAACCTGAATAACAATGATCTATTACACATCTCTGGATCAATTACGGGAACAATAGACGGTTCTTTAACTACGATTGATGTGGATCATTCATTTCCACTATCAAAAGCTTCTTTTGAAGTTAAAACAAACGTAGAGACAACAATGTTAGCACATGACCTTTTAATAGATGGCTCTGTACGGATTAGAGAATAATTTATTATAGAATCTAGACAGCTCCAATCAAACCAAGCGTCTCTTTTGCAGCCGCTTGTTCTGCTTTCTTTTTTGATGAGCCTGATCCACGCCCATATTCTTGGTCGTTGATAAATATTTGCACAACATAATGCCAATCTGCTCCTCTATTCTCTTCTTTAAGCACCTTAAATACAATTGGTAATCGGTTCTTTTGACTCCAAATAAACAACTTAGATTTAAAATCGATTTCTTCTTCAAGAATTTGATTGAGATCGACATATTTTCTAAATACGTGACTCTTGATACATTTTTCAACACTTGAAAAACCACCGTCAATATATATTGCCCCAAATATTGCTTCAAGTGCATTTCCTTCAATAGTTTCTAGTTTAATTGCTCGACCACGATTATATCGGAGTACTTCTTTGATCTCCATCTCATGACCAATCATTCCTAATGTTCTTCGGCTAACGATTTTCGACTTAATTTTAGTCAAGTAGCCTTCATTCTCATTTGGGAAACGTAAAAACAGAAGGTCAGCTACAACAGCATCTAAAATTGCATCTCCTAGAAACTCTAATCGTTCATTAGAAATCTCTCCTTCGGTATTGTTAGAAATTGACTTATGCGTTAACGCTAAACGAAATACGTCTACTCTTTTAGGACGGTATCCAAAACGTTGGATTATAAACTTTATAATCGCAAGATCTTCTTTTGATTTTTTCTTAGCAAAAAACGGAAATAGTGCTAGCAACTATTCTTCGAATTTCTTAACGATCACACTCGTATTGTGTCCCCCAAAACCAAAGGTATTAGATAAAGCAATATTCACTTTTCGCTCTTGCGGTTTGTCAAACGTAAAATTCAACTTCTCGTCAAGTTCGGGATCATCGTTAAAATGATTAATTGTTGGTGGAATGATGTCGTTTTTAACTGATAAAACACATGCAATTGCCTCAATAGCACCAGCTGCACCCAAAAGGTGACCTGTCATTGATTTTGTTGAACTAATGTTCAAATTGTAAGCATGATCACCAAACACTTGTTGTATGGCTTTTACCTCAGCAATATCTCCTAGTGGAGTCGACGTACCATGAACATTTACATAGTCAATCTCTGAAGGATCAATTTCGGCATCCTGCAAAGCTGCTATCATAGTGTTCTTTGCTCCCAACCCTTCCGGGTGTGGTGCAGTCATGTGATAAGCATCTCCTGACATTCCACCTCCGATAACTTCGGCATAAATCTTTGCTCCACGCGCTTTAGCGTGTTCATAGCTTTCAAGGATAAGCGCACCACTTCCCTCTCCTAACACAAAACCATCACGTTCTGAATCAAACGGACGTGATGCCGTTTCTGGAGAATCGTTTCGAGTGGACAATGCACGTAACGCATTAAAACCACCCATTCCCATTTCATTTACACATGCTTCAGAACCACCTGTAACAATTGCATCTGCTTTCCCTAAACGGATATAAGTAAATGCATCAATTATTGCGTTAGTAGAAGACGCACATGCTGAAACGGTAACATAATTAGGACCTCTCAGTCCAAATTTAATTGATATATGCCCTGCTGCAATATCTGCGATCATTTTTGGAATAAAGAACGGATTAAACTTAGGCGTTCCGTCTCCTGCAAAGAAATTTTGAGACTCGGTTTGGAAAGTTGTTAAGCCACCAATTCCAGATCCCCAAATCACTCCAATTCGGTCCAAATTAGGATTCGATTCCATGAGCGCCGAGTCTGCCATAGCTTCAGAAGCTGAAACCATGGCATACTGAGCAAAAGGGTCTAATTTCCTTGCTTCTTTTCTGTCTAGGTGATCTTGAACGTTAAAGTTCTTCACCTCGCAAGCAAATTGTGTTTTGAACAACGATGCATCGAATCGCGTAATAGGAGCTGCCCCACTTTTTCCATTCAAAAGGCCTTCCCAATATTCTGAAAGATTATTTCCAATTGGTGTTAAAGCACCTAAACCTGTGACAACTACTCTTTTCAATTCCATATACAGATCGTTCGTTCTCTATAATATCAATCTAAATTCTTAATTAGCTGCGTTCTCGTCAATATACTTGATCGCATCATCCACAGTTTGGATATTCTCAGCCTTATCGTCTGGAATCGCAATATTGAATTCTTTTTCAAATTCCATGATCAACTCTACAGTGTCTAGAGAGTCCGCTCCTAGATCGTTTGTGAAACTAGCTTCGTTGTTTACTTCGCTCTCTTCAACACCCAACTTATCTACGATAATAGATATCACTTTTGATTTAATGTCAGACATTTCTTCTTATTTTAAGGATTAATTCAGCCGCAAAGAAAACCACAAAATATCAAAAACCAAAATTATTAGTCATAATATTCAATGACATCACTTTTACTTTTTCTTGATAAGTCCGGTACTTGGGCATTTGCAGACGGATGACCAACCGGAATCAATAAGAATGGTCTTTCATTTTCAGGACGCTCAAGTGCTTTAGCTATGAAATTCATTGGACTAGGTGTATGCGTTAATGCAACAAGTCCTGCATTATGAATTGCCATTAATAAAAAACCCGATGCCAATCCTACAGATTCTGACACATAGTAGTTTTGACGCTTCGTCCCATCTGAATTTAATTCATATGGTCGTTTCATTACTACAACTATCCAAGGCGCAATATCTATGAATTCTTTTTCCCAGTCTGTACCAAGAGGAGCCAAGTCCTCTATCCATTCATCACTCATTCTACCGCCATATGACTTTTTTTCTTCTTCTTCGGCTAAAGCCCGAAGTCGCGATTTCAGTTCATTATTAGAGATTAAACAAAACGTCCATGGTTGTTTGTGTGCTCCAGATGGGGCCGTTGATCCAGTCATCAATAAGTTTTCCATCACCTCCTTTGACACCGGCCTATCTGAAAAGTCTCTTACAGACCTTCTAGTATCAGCCCATTCAAAAAAGGATTTTGAACGTTTAAGCATTTCATCTTCCGAAAAAGATTCTCGTTCAAATGGAATAAAGGGATATTCTTGCTCTTTCATAATTTTAGTCTAGTGAGCATAAATATACAAATCGTTCTGTTGAAGATTGCTAGATTTAAATACAAGTTAGTATCCTTTTTATAACAAGACTGCATACCTTTGTACTATGAATAAAAACCGTATAGCCATATTTGCTTCTGGTACCGGGAGTAATGCTGTTAATTTGATTCGTAATTTTAAACAAAACGAATCAATGGATGTAGCATTTGTTTTAAGTAACAAATCAACCGCTCAGGTATTAGTATCATCTAAGGAGCTTGGTATAAAAACTTATTCTTATTCAAATGAAGAAGTTTCTGATGGTCAGTTTTTACTTGACTTATGCTCAAGTGAAAATATTGATTGGGTCGTTTTGGCTGGATATTTACGAAAAATACCAAACGATTTCACACTTGGTTACGCAAACAAAATCATCAATTTGCATCCATCGCTACTTCCAAAATTTGGAGGAAAGGGAATGTATGGGTCTCATGTACACAAGGCGGTGATTGAAGCAAAAGAGATCCGTTCAGGTATTACGGTTCATTTAGTAAATGAAGAATTCGACAAAGGTGAAATTTTAGCACAATTCACCTGTCCTTTAAGCTCATTGGATACAGTAGAATCTTTAGCATATAAAATTCATCAATTGGAACAAGCTTACTTGCCAATTGTAGTAGAAACAACAATAAAACAACGATCATGACAGAATTCTTAAAAGGATTTAGCGCCACAGAGCTTTTTAAAGCAAGCATGGTTCTTTTCGCGGTAATTGATATCGTAGGATCAATTCCGATTATTATAAAATTAAAGGAACAATCTGGAGATATACACCCTGTACGAGCAACTATTGTCTCCTATGCGATCATGATCAGTTTTCTGTTATTAGGAGATCAAATTTTAGGATTATTCGGTGTAACAGTGGAGTCTTTTGCCGTTGCTGGTGCATTCATTCTATTCGCCATGTCACTAGAAATGATTTTAGGCATTGAATTATTTAAGGATGATGTTTCTGGAAAAACTGCAAGTATTGTTCCATTAGCCTTTCCGATTATTGCTGGAGCGGGAACCATGACCTCTATCATATCGCTAAAAGCTGAATTTGCCGAAATCAATATTGTACTAGCCATCACTCTAAATGTTTTAGT
>JAKVAS010000080.1 GCA_022448165.1 Crocinitomicaceae bacterium
AGAGGCATAATAATCAAATATTGAAAGAAACAGAGGGAGAGTACGGTTTCTGGAAGAAGTGGGAATCATATGAACCCGTATTGTCGAGACAATTAAGCGGAAGTAACATTAATTATTTCAAAAGAATATTAGATAGTCCATTTACTCAAATTAATGAGCTAGAGGGATATTTTAAATAAACTAACCTATGAAAAATTTAAAATATAAATCAAGAGGACAATCAGTCTACTTATTGGAAGAGAAATTAACGAAACTTGGTTATGAGGTTCGTATTTCAACATATTTTGGGTTAGATACACATCAAGCTATATTGGATTTTCAGAAAAAGAATAGATTGGCTGTTGATGGAATTGTTGGCCCAATGACCTGGGGACGAATCCTTGAAAAAGAAGAACAATCAATTTCTTTTAATGACAAATCATTATCTTCAGAAGATTTGAGAATCTTTGCAAAAAAACATCAACTAGAATTAGCTACTGTAAAAGCTGTAAATGAAATAGAGAGTAGGGGAAAGGGATTTCTTCCACATGGTAGACCAGTTATATTATTTGAAGGTCATGTTTTTTGGCGAGAGTTGGATAAACGAGGAGTGAATCCAGATCAATTTTCAGAATCAAGATTGAAAAACATACTTTATAAGTCTTGGACTAAGAAATATTATGTTGGAGGCAGAGGGGAATATACACGTTTAGAAAAAGCAGCAGGAATGTCAGACTTAGATGAAGTTCATGACGCTGCATATGCTTCTGCTTCTTGGGGATCTTTCCAGATTATGGGGTTTCACTATAAAAAATTGGGGTATGCCTCAATTGATCATTTTGTTTCAGAAATGTATGAACATGAGAGAGAGCATTTAAAGGCGTTTGGTAAGTTCATTGAAACAACAACCTTTTCTGGAAAGAAACTTGTTCAGTGGTTACGTGAGAAAAATTGGGGGAAATTTGCCCATGGTTATAATGGTAGCGGGTATAAAAGGAATAAATATGACACGAAACTAAAATCAGCTTATAATAAGTATCTTAAAGATTCTTGAGATCTTATTATCATTAGGTTTGGAACATACATCGTTTAATTCTTTTCAATATACGATTGAATTCCTTGATAAATCCTCCATGAAAGCTCTTTCTGAAATTCTGGATTTTTTAAGTTGTCAAAATCTTCTCTGTTGTCAAAGAATAAACATTCTAATAGTACTGCAGGACATCGTGTCTTTCTAAGCACATAAAAATCAGCTTCTTTATCTTTGTCACCATCGGAGAAGTTATAACGAAGTCTCAACTTCAACTCTTTGTAATAAGGTTCAATAGAGTTTGCAATACTTTCTGCAATAGCATCTGATTTCGTTGTTCCGCGTGATGTGAAAATTTCGAACCCACGAGCCTTAGAATTAAAAGCATTACAATGAATAGAAATGAAGATGGTTTCAGAAGGTTTAAATTTGTTTGCAACACGAACACGATATCCAAGTGAGAGATCTCGGGAGTCGTCAGCACCTACCGTGGTGACCACATTGTAACGAGTTCCATGTGCACGAAAGTACGCTTGAATCATTCCCCCGATTTGACGGTTAAGAACTCCTTCGTATGCCCATTCACCATTAGGGAATTTATGTTTTTTACCACGCGTTGTATACTTTCCTTTTTTATCAAGTCCACCATGTCCAAAGTCTAAGATGATGTTTTTTATCATTGAGTAGTAATAATTACACGTTTTGAATGAATTCAAACGTGCGAGTTAGATGTTAAAAATACAATTAAAATATAAATACTTATTGACCTAAAGTTGCCAAGAAATTCCACCTGTGAATGTTATATAACTGGGTAAAGTATATTTTGTAAGTTCAGATGAGTCGAAAATATTTTTCCGATATCCCATTTCAAAGAACATATTCCAGCGACTACTAGTTAAATAATTGGCTCTAAAATAAGGTTGGAGACTCAATTGCAAAGAATGTTGCTTTGAAATAGTGTTTTCTTGTCCTATTAACATATTCGTAGCCCCTTGTGTTAAATGTTTTATTGAACTATACTCAGTTAAAAAAGCGATTCCTCCACCAAATTGAAAGTGATTCGTATTTATGAAATAGACATCTGCTCTTACGGGAATTCCAATACTCCAGTATGATTTATTTCCAGAATAAAATGAACCGGAGGCTTGTAAACCATCGAAATTACTTCCACTATTATTGTTAATGCTATAGGATCTATACATATGCGCGACAGAAATTCCACTTGATATATTTAAACGATGAAAGAACTGTCGTTGAATGAAAACCTCGGCTTCAAATGATCGTTTGTTTATGTAATCTGAATAGGAGGGGAATGATTGTGATTCTGCCACTGGGAGAGGTGAAGGTTCAAGAGTATCAGGTGAACCTAGTGTTGGGTTTTCTGGAATTCGGGGAGAAATAGTAATAAATTGACTTACTCGAAGTCCAAGCTTCCATAGTTTGCGTGTATTTTTCTTATCATTGAAGTAAGCTGTTCTTATAGGAGGAGACGGTTTACCTGTTTCAATAATTAAAAGGTCTAATGAATTAATGTTTTTAGTTACTCTTTCTTTGTCTGGATTTTTTTGAGTAACTAGGATAACATCGTTGTTAGTGTCTATTGATGTACTTTTTATTCGAGATAAGGTTTTGTCGAATGATGATGGTTTAAATTTAGATCGATGTTTTAATGAATATGTTAGTAGATCATTATTTCCATTTTCAATGTTATTTGAAACAATATTACTTTTTAAAGGATCATAGTTCTTCTTTCTATTCTCAATAGGAGAGTTGTTTTTTATGAAAGTTTCTTTTGAAGAACTAGAATTTAATGAGTTATGTTCTAAATTAGAAGAAGTCGATGTATTTTCTATCTCTTTATTTGAAGTCAATTGATTTGTTGATGTATTATTTTTCTTCTTAGGAAAGAAAAATAGTGAAGAGACTAAACCTAGGGCTAGAATTCCTGAGAACCACCAAATGATAAACCTTCGTTTGCGTTCACTTTTAATTAGGTGTGCTTCAATACCAGTCCAAACCGATTTAGAAGGTGTGCTTCCGAAACCTTCAAATCGATTGCTCATATTTTTATTGAACTCTTTATCTGGCATGACGTGTAGTTATATGTTCGTACTTATTTGTCTCCAAAATCATTTGTTGGAGTAGTTTCTTTGCCCTAGAAAACTGAGATTTACTAGTTCCTATAGAAATTCCAAGGGTTGAAGAAATTTCTTTGTGCGTGAATCCTTCAATTGCATATAAGTTGAAAACCATTCGGTATCCATCAGGCAGTTTTTGTATAATAGAAAGTAACTCTTGAAGTTCTAGCTTGGCTATGATTTCATCATTATAATGGTCTTGTTGATCTAAAGAATGTTCTGAATAATGCTTTAAACGAGTTTTATTTTTTCGATAATTCTCTATAGCAACATTGATGGTAATTGTTCTAATCCAGCCTCCAAGTTTACCTTGCGCACAGTCAAATTGCTTCAGTGATTTAAATGCACGTATAAAGGCTTCTTGCAAAATATCTTCTGCATCATCTTCAGATTCAGTATATCGAAGACAAATTCCTTTCATTGTATAGGAAAAACGAGCGTACAACTCTTTTTGCGCATGTCTGTTTTTCTTCAGACATGCGCTTACCAATTCATGGTCAGAGTATTGCTTGTATTTATTTTTTAACAGCTTAATGGAAGTTGATTAATAATAAGTAATATATCAGTTTTTTAATAGATCGCCTTTATAATGATGTCATCTTGGTAATCGTAATACAATTCACAGGTAATTATTGGCTGAATACAGATTGGCATAGATGAGTCATCAAATGTATATTGGACTTTTATTTTGTCACCAGTTTCGTAACTATTCAGCAATGCGTAGTTAAGAACTTTATAGGAGGCTCCATTTATTCTTAAGTACGAGCCAGTGCAGTTCTGAATTACTTCAGCATTACGTTCTTTTTTATGACATGCGGTTGATAACATAAATACAACGCCTATTAAAATGGAAGAGATAAGGTGTTTTTTCATAGTATAAATTTGAGGTATTCAAATATTGATTGTGCAGTCTAGTCGAGATTTTGCTTTCTTAATAATTCTAAAATTGTTTATTAATACTTATCCCCATTGCGAATTGATTATTAAATGGATTTTGATGTCCATAGACGTTCCAGGTGAGGTCTGAATTTGGCTTTCTATTTTTGATTGAATTAACAAGGACGTAAGTGTTAAATAGTGTGGTTAATGTTCCTAGTCCAACATTGATCATAGCAAGCCTCTTATGATTTATAGAGTTGTACTGATAATTACGCATGTTGAATGCACCCAAAGTTGCTTGTCCAATCCCTGTTCCGATCCCAATAATTGGAAGAGCGATTCCTGTTCTATTATTGTTCAGGTGCATCGCCCCAACGATCATAGATGAGGCATTTATTCCAGAAAGTGAACTTGATGCAAATGCATTACCAAAGGAAATTGTCCCAGAGTAATATCCCCACCCTCCACCATAGGTTGGCTGGATCATGGCACATTCTTTAAGTGTTAAACCGTTTTCTTCGGCCCAATTAATGAGTGCATCCGAATCCATCTCTTCAATTAGTGCATAATTCATATTTTTTTCAATTTCATCGACAAGTATTTCTTTTCCTGTTTCATTTACCAAATATCCCACTGCGCACAAGGTATTGTTGTTATCGCGGAAACATGGCTTACGTTCATTTGGATATTGAAGATTTACAGGGAAGTTACCTTGAGTCCAGTATTTATGAAGTAGATCTAACGCCTTTAAACGATTTTTTCTTTGTTTACGTGTTAGTCGATTTACCTTCGCTGAACGTAATACTTGTTCTACATAAGACAGGTGAATTGTAATACGCTCTTGTTCGCTCAATGTACTAGCATCTATTCCTAAAACATCAAGACTTTTGTCTCCAATAATGGCATTAATCGGTTGATATGACATACTTGTTCCAATAAATGATACGCAAAGGAAAAGTAGTACAAAGCTTAAGTTAACTAATTTCATAAGGCCCGTTATATCTGTTTTCTAAATGTAAAACCCATTGATAATTGTTGGTTTTGAGGATTTTTGTATCCGAAAATATTCCAACTAAGATCAGATCGATTTTTACGTCCCTTGATCGCACGTATCAGTGCATACGTATTAAAAGCAGTACTCAAAGTTCCTAGACCAATATCCATCATCGAAACACGGTTGTTAAATTGATGGTAGTCATTGTATCCATAATAACCATAATAATAATCATAGAGCTCATTTCTATAGTAAACTACTCCCGTAATAACCTGTCCAATACCTGTTCCAATACCAATAATTGGAAGTGTTAGGTTAAATGAGTTATTTTTCATTTGATAACCGTTTATAGCAATCGATGATAAATTAAGTCCTGATAGTATACTTGTGGTCAACATGTGTCCTTTAGGCATGTATTGGACGTTGTACGGATAGTATGGTATAATTTGTATTAATTGATCAGCTTTAGCAGTCGTGGTGCAAAGTACAATAGTGGTTATTAACGTAAAGAAGGATGCTTTCATAATAATGTGTTTTTAATTGTTTAATGATTCTCATTTAAAAAGGGTTGCATCACAATCAAGAAAAGAAGGTTTTTTGAATTGAAAATTCTATTGGTAAATTAAACTAGTGCATTCGTAAAAGAGATTTTATTCGGGAAAGAGATTTGAATAATTTCACAGAAAATAAAAATCACTAAAGAATGAAAAAAGTTAAAGTACTAATGCTTTTAGGAGTATTATCAGCAATGTTTATAAGCTGTAAAAAAGAGTCCGTATTGTTACCGACTGATGAAAGGTCTCTTGTTAATGTAACACATCATTATTTGTATGGAGATGAAGAGTACAATGTAGTATATGAATTTGATGAGAATGATAAATTGATTTCTAGCACTGGGGATATTGAGGAGAGAGAAAATTTGTTTTCTGAAAATAAGAACTCCAGGAAATCGGTTATACTGGTTGAAAATGTAAATAGAACAGGAACGGATTTTAGAATACGATTTTTTGATTCTTCAGATGAATTGAATAAGTATCAAGGGGTAGAAGCACCACTAGTAGAAAACAACGATTTGAGCGAATTGAAGTATAATCCATGTTATAATAATGGTTGGTCTGGGAATGCATCTTTTCAGTTCTATAAGCATATAAACTATTCCGATGAAATAATGAATATTAGAAGATTGAATCACGCATTCTTTCAAATTCACTACTTAAATCACAATGAGAATGATCAAATTTCATCTTTAAAAGTATCTAATGGAAGTGTTGACTTATTTGAACATGGATGCTTTTATGGCACGCAAATTCGTTTCTTGCATAGCATTCCTAATTTACATTATTTCACTGCTTCATCTGTATATTATTCAAATGATCCAGTTGATTATATTGGTTCAAGACCGTCTGGTTTTTTTCCTGCAAATTACAATTTTGGAGATCTTGCATCTTCAATAAAGGGATGGTCAATATAGGCTAACTGTCAAACCTATTTTTGTAGAAAGCGCCTTTAATAAAATAGAGGCGCTTTTTACGTTTAATATCCTTTCAATTAAGTCTTAGCTCTTTATTTCGTTGAAGCAGTGAGAATTGTTCAGCCCACCTAGATATTTCTATATTCAGTTAAAAAAGGCTAGATCCTGTTTCGGCATAATATTTAAAATCGTCCATGTATTGTTTAGACTGCTTTTTAAACATTCCAGGCATAATCCAGCCCATAATTTTAAGCATTCCTTTCATTTTAAATGTTATTTCAGAAGTATGCAAGGTTTTTTCATTCTCAATTTTTTTGAAACGAGTAATAACTTCATTCCATACCCCTTTGGTCTCATATATAGTGATTAATTTTTCTGGAAGTTGTTTTGTAGTAATTGTTTCTATTACTTCCATGTTTCGCTTGCCTTGTCTAAATTTAAGTTTACTCTTACTTCCAGTTTCTCCTGGTGTTCCAGATAAATGTTCTAAGGAAATGAACCCTCTTTGCCATTTCTTGATTCCTTCAGGGTCTTGAAATCTCTCTAAAACCAGGTTAATATTTTGACTTATTGTAGTTTCGATTTGATATTTCATAAGATTGAATTTGATACGATTTGTTCGACAATTTCTGGATCTAATAGAGTCGAGGTGTCTCCAAAATTCTGTTGTTCACCCTCGGCAATTTTTCTCAAAATTCTACGCATGATTTTCCCTGATCTTGTTTTAGGTAATCCACTTACAAGTTGTATTTTATCGGGTTTTGCAATTCGACCAATTTTATCAGAAACAGAATCAATTAGTGAAGCCTTAATTGTATCTGAATTTTCAGAGCTATCAATAACAACATATGCATATATTCCTTGTCCTTTTATATCATGAGGATATCCAACAACAGCTGATTCAATTGCGTTCGAGTTTGTATTTATCGCATCTTCAATTTCCGCAGTACCAAATCGATGTCCGGAGACATTGATTACATCATCTACACGACCAATAATTCTGTACATTCCGGTTTCATCACGTTTGGCACCATCTCCCGTGAAATAGTACCCTTCATAATTACTGAAATACGTGTTTTTACAGCGTTCATGATCACCATAAGTAGTTCTTAACATGGAGGGCCAAGGAAATTTGATGCATAAATATCCTTCTACACCATTTTCAACAATTTCATTTCCGTTAGAATCTAAAAGAACGGGCTGAATTCCAGGTAATGGATATCCAGCATGTGTTGGATTCATTGGTGAATGATCACCTAGGCCGGAGAGCATGATGCCCCCTGTTTCAGTTTGCCACCATGTGTCAACTACTGGACATTTCTTCTTACCAATATTTTTATGATACCAATTCCAAGCTTCTTCATTTATTGGTTCTCCAACAGAACCAATAACTTTTAAGGAAGATAGATCATATTGTTCCACAGGTTCTAACCCACAAGCCATAAGAGCACGAATTGCCGTAGGAGCAGTGTAAAATTGATTGACTTTAAACTTATCACAGATTTGCCAAAACCTTCCTGCATCGGGATAGGTTGGAACTCCCTCAAAAATAACACTTGTAGCTCCTGAAAGTAAAGGTCCATAAACGATATATGAATGTCCTGTAATCCAACCAATATCCGCCGTACACCAAAATACATCTCCTTCATGATATTGAAATACATTTTGAAAAGAGTATGCTGTATAAATCATATATCCGCCACAAGTGTGAACAACACCTTTCGGTTTACCTGTTGATCCAGAAGTGTATAGTATGAATAATAAATCTTCCGAATTCATTGCTTCTGCTGGGCAATCAAGAGATTGATTCTCTATTATTTCATGGTACCAAACATCACGGTTTTCCGTCATAGATGGATTTGCGTGAATACAATCAAGAGTAATTACGTGTTTGATAGAGTTGCAGGAAGTAAGTGCTTCGTCTACCATTGACTTTAAATCTACCTGTTTCCCTCCGCGATTAAGTCCGTCAGCCGTAATAATCAGTTTTGCTTCGGCATCATTTATTCTATCTGCTAGCGCATTAGATGAAAAGCCGGCAAATACAATTGAATGAACGGCGCCGATTCTAGCACATGCAAGAATTGAAACAATAGATTCAATAACCATAGGCATGTATATACAAACACGGTCTCCTTTTTCTATTCCTAGAGATTTTAACGCATTTGAAAGTTTACATACTTCATGATATAATTGTTGGTATGTAATTGAGGAATCAGAATCATTTGGGTCATTTGGTTCCCAGTGAAATGCAATTTGATCTTTACGATGAGGAAGATGTCGATCTAATAGGTTTTCGGTAATATTTAATTGACCTCCTTCGAACCATTTAATAGAAGGTGTTTTAAATTCCCATGAAAGTGTTTTGTCCCATCTTTTCTTCCAAGTAAAATGTTCAGCAATTCCATTCCAAAACTCTTCCGGATTTGTTACACTTTCTTCATAATTAGATAGGTATTGTCCAAAACTATTGATCTTGAGGTTCATGGTTAAATATGTTTGTGGTTATAATTAAAACATCTTGTCACTTTCGTTGAAAGATATTGTATTTCAAAATACAATAAATTGCTCTGAAACCATCTTTCCATCCAATTTTCTTTCCTTCTTCATAAGTTCTTCCGTAATAGGAGATCCCGACTTCATATATACGAATATTAGGAATACGTGAGATTTTTGCCGTAACCTCAGGCTCGAAACCAAATCGATGTTCTTTTAGTTTTATGCTTTTGATCGTTTCAGACTTGAAGAGCTTATAACATGTTTCCATATCTGATAGATTTAAGTTGGTAAACATATTCGATAATCGGGTTAAAAATCGATTACCAATTGAATGCCAATAAAATAAAATCCTATGCGGATTACTTCCTGCAAATCGGGAACCATATACAACGTCTGCAAATCCATTTATTACAGGTTTTAATAGATCATTGTACTCTTCTGGATCATATTCTAAATCAGCATCTTGAATGATGAGGTAGTCACCAGAAGCTTTCGCAATACCAGTGTGTAATGCTGCTCCCTTTCCCTTATTTTTTTCATGAGCTACATATTCAATATTTAATTCAGGGTTCGCTTTTCGATAAGATGTGATTGCGCCAGCAGTGTCGTCCGAAGAGTAGTCATTAACAATGATTATTTCTTTTTTAATATTCTCAAGGAGAACTACGTCGCGAATTTTGTTTAAGATGAGATGAATAGTTCTCTCCTCATTATATGCAGGTATAACTATAGATAGTGTATCAATTTTAGTTTTCAATTGTCAGTTTATTTGAGTTCGAGAATATACTCATTATTCAGTCTTTCTTTTCGAGTGTTTTTCATCAGGAAAGGCAAAGTGATAATTGCTGCTCTATGAGAGGGGAATACTCGTTTAATTTTTACATTTCTATGAGTTTTAATTTCTTGATATCCCTTTTCATTCGTATAAACAAATTCACCTTCTTTAGCTTCGATTAATTCACGAACAGAAATATAAGGTATAAATTCACGTGCATAAAAATGGAGAGAATGCCCATGAGTGTTAAATGACCGAAGGTTTAATTTTTTTTGTAAAGCGTACTTGCCCACTTGTGAGCTTCCCTGATATGATAAAATATTAGGGTAGAAATGGCTAGCCATCATTAGGTTAAAAGCTATTGCGGTAATGACTGTTGGAATCAAAATACGTTCATGTTTATCTTTTAATAACTTAAATGACATGAAAAATGCTATATATATTAAGGAAAGAACAATTATTAATAAAATAGATATATCAGAGAAAACAAAAGTGAAGATGATTAGTATTGCAACCCAAAAGATATGTTCGACTCCAAATTGAATAGCTGAAATTCTATTGATGTATTTTTCTTTGATCTTAAAAATGGAATTGGCAGTAATCACTGCAGCAAAAGGAAAGAGACCAAAAATGTAATGGGGGAGTTTGTATCTTGACATTGATAAAGCAATGAATACAAAGACGAAGGTCCCAAGAGTTATATATTCACCATTGGCTGATATTTTTCCAATTACCGTGAGAAACGTATTTCGAATTTTCTTGAAGAGTGCTGGAATAAAGAAAAATATCCAAGGTTGAAAATCCCAAAGAATCGAATGGGTAAAGTAGAAGTAACTACTATCATCTGCCCAACTACTTTCTCCTGTAATTCTTCCGAAGCTTTGCGTCCAGAAAAAGAAACGAATTCCTGAAGGACCTTGTAGTCCATATGCTTCTTTTTCGGGATGTAAGTCGAATTGAGTATATAGTCCATAGCACATTGGAATTAGCCAAACACCCACTAGAGTCAAGAGTAAAATCCATTGAATTTTGAAAATGTTTTTCCATTCTTTATGCATTAGAAAATGTGTTCCAAATCCAGCTGCGAGTATAATTAATACCAAAGGCCCCTTTGCCATCATTGCAAGAGCAATTCCAAGGGAAGTGAGTAGAAGGTGTTTATAGCTTTTTGTTCTTATATAAGCAGCCATTTGCCAAACCGAAAACATAGTAAACCCGATAAGTAATGTGTCTGTTCGAACGTCGTTTGTAATTAGAAACAAGGCTTGGGAAGTTCCTAAGATTATGGCAGAGAAAATAGAAACTTTCTTAGAGTAAAATATATTTGCAAATCTATAGGTACTGTAAAGTCCTAATAATGCAACTAATACAGAAGGAAGTTTGTAGGCGAAATTGGATAGCCCGAATGCCATGAAAGAAAGTGAATTTAACCAAAAGAGTAGAGGGGGCTTATCAAGGTAATCTTTTCCATATTCATAAACATGTAGGAAGCTTTTCGTAGAGCTCATCTCCATGGAAATAATAGAGTATTGCGCAGCATCGACTTCCATTATGTCAACAAAAAGATTTAGAAAGTACACTAATAAAACTCCTCCGAAAATGAGAAGATATTTGTATTTCCAACAAAACTCCTTGATTGAATCAACACCCATAGAATACACTTTGATGAACAAATGTAACTAATTTGATAGTGAAATATAACTCAATACAAGTTCGAAGTTAAATACTATCAGTAAAAGAAGGTTTAAGGAAAAAAAATAAGCGAATACAATCTGAGATCATATTCGCTTAAATAAATTATTTACCTAAACTTTGTAATTAAATGGTTTATTTGTGTTCTTCAGCTCGTAATCTGAAATGTTCTCTAATTTCATCCACATGCTTCTGTTTAATGGCTTCTTTACTCATACCATTTAAGCTATCCACATATTTGGTAAATACGTGACTGATATACAGTGGAGATAGATTCTTTCCTTTTGATGAATTATGACAAGAGAAACAGTTCGCTAATGTAGCAGCATTCGTATCCGCATAAATACTTGAAGGGTTAAACCCTACTTGAACATAGGTTTCCATTGTTATGTTGTATTCAGCAACGGATCCACGAGTTAATTCCCCTGGGGAAGAGTTGGAAAGATGAAACCCCTTTGAATTGATAAGTTGTGCTTGTTCTTCTGAAGTAGAATAGCCCTCTGTATCGATCCAAAGTGAACCATTGTAATAGTATTTGTTCCAAACTCCATTCAACTGACTCTTAACGTCCGCATTTATACTCTTAATGTGTTCAGTGTTTTCTGCTCCGTCTTGGCTAGTCTCCATAAAGACAACAGAATCTCCTACTTTCCTTACAGGGACACCAAATTGGTAAACGGAAAAAATGTTTGTATGACTTTTAGTTTTACTACTAATATTGTTCACCGTTCCTGTTGCATTTGCAGCAAAAAGTGGATACTCAGTTGAACTAGTAACTGTTGCATCTTGTTTTTCTTTAGCATCCTTCCAGTTGTATTTAGGAGCAAGGTTTTCATGTTCAAATGTAGCCCAAACAAATTCAGGATGATTCTCAACAATTCCTACAACATGTAATCCAAGCAAAGCAACCTTAATTGGTTTGTTTTTAATAATAGCATCGGTTATATAATAGTTATCGGAAGTAGCACTAATAGAGCTAGCTTCTACCCATGAAGCTTTTAATTCTACTGAACCTACAGGAAAGCTCATGTTAGTTAATGAATCAGGGCTTGAATTAGCAGTTTTTCCATGTTTTACCATTGTTGAATACATGGAAGGATTCATAAAAATAGAATAGTAAACGGTGTTCGTTGGAGAATTAGGAGTTGTCAGGCTATCAG
>JAKVAS010000081.1 GCA_022448165.1 Crocinitomicaceae bacterium
ATAAAATCTCCAAACAGAAGACTAAGGGAGCGAAATATCATCGCTCCCTTTTTTCATGTGTTATGATCCACCCTCTGATTGAAACAATACAACAATTAAATCGTTCGCTTTTAAGTTACTATGAAGCTCCTTTTACATTCAATTTCAAACTTCAAAAATAGATTCAAGAATTTGAGATATTCTATCAAAAACGTCGAAGTTATAAATGAATTAAATATCATGTGAATTAAATAGTTTGCGTTATTACGAATAAACGCCTCTTTAATAAATCAGATGTCCATAGTTTTTAATATTTTCATCCAAATATTCATGTAGGGAAATATGAAAAAAGCACTTGTTGTTCAAGGAGGAGGATTCAGAACAGGCTACACAGCCGGTATTCTTGATGCTTTTATGCTTCTCGATTATAATCCATTTGATATAATTGTTGGTGTGTCAGGAGGAGCCATTGCCTCTTCCTATTATCTAAGCGGGCAGTATGGTTGTTGTGTAGAAGCAATGAAACATCTTGCAGAAGATCCTGAATTCGTTCGATTAAGTAGAATGATGAGCAGTGAAGGATACATGAACATTGATCAATTAAGAATTGTAGCAGAAGAGATTATTCCATTTGATCTTGATATCGGTATGAATGCCTTAAAAGACAAAGAAGCTTATTTTGTTGCGATGAATCGCCAAACTGGAAAATCAGAATATTTAGCTCCTCAAAAAAAAGACTGGATTGATATTGTAATTGCATCTTCTACGATGCCTTTTGTCACTAAAGGAGTTCAAAAAGTTCGAAACTTAGAATTAATGGATGGAGGCTGGAGTGATCCTATTCCCGTAAAGTGGACGGCAAATCAAGGTGCTTCAGAAATTGTCGTGATCCGCACAGCAGCGAAAGATCTAAAAGTCGCACAAAGTTGGCCCGACTACCTCGGCAGTGTATATTTTAGAAACAACCCTATTTTACATGATTGCTTTGCTCACAACCATCTAGCATACAACAGGTCTATCGATTTTATGAATGCAGAACATGATAACTTATCAATACAACAAATTTGGCCAGAAGAAGGTTTAAAATGTTCTACACATAATTATTCTGTTCCGGATATAATAACCGATTATCGATATGGAATGCATTGTGGTATTGACTTTGTAAGAAAGCAATCATTATAATTAATTGATAACTCGTATCTAAATCAATTAATGTGTCCCTCGTTTAATAAATTCGCAAGGAAGAATAATATGCTTTCCATATTCTTTGGTTTCTTTAAGTCGCTCATACATTCGAGCAACCGTATTATCTCCTATTTCCGTAATTGGCAATCTTACAGCAGATATTGGAGGGTTCATATATGCAAAGCTTGCATTATCATCAAAGGCGATAAATCGTACATGTTCAGGTATAGAAACACCCCACTTATTTAATGCAGCAATTACTGGCATCGTTGATTGATTATTCAATGCGATGAATGTATCAGCACCATTATTTAGTTCTTTTTCAATCACTTCATTAACATTCCCTTGATCTTTTTCCAAACTCACAACATCAAATTCAATATCAGCTATATCACATGCCTTTTTAATCCCTGAAATTCGATCTTGAATCGTAGTAACACTAGAAAAATGTGGTGCTAATGCAAGTATTTTTTTAGGCTTTACGGTAAACTCTTCAATAAGCTTCCCTGCCTCCTCTTCATTATTTATGCCAACGAAGTCCGTTTCATCATCCCCTGGTCGGTCAGTAAATACTACGGGAATATGTGTCGATCGTAAAATGGGAATTAATTCTTTGATATCATTACTTGGTGCAATAATCATCCCATCAATACTACGCTGAATAAGTTCAGACATCAAAGATTTTTCAGTCTCCGCATCATCATTTGTATTCACAATAAATGTATTGTAACCTTGATCATACAAACGCTCTTGAATCGTCTTGCATAACTCAGCATAAAACGCATTCGAAATATCAGGAAGAACTAATCCAATTGTATTTGTAGAACCTTGGCGTAAACTTTTGGCAAAGAAATTGGGCACGTAAGATAACTCTTTTGCTTTCGCCTTAATAAGACGTTGTTTTTCTTTACTAATATTAAACTGATCCCCTTTATCATTCAAGACAAATGAAACAGTTGCTTTGGATACATTAAGGGCTTTAGCGATGTCATTTAATGACGTTCTCTTTGCTTTCATGCTTTCGGTAGTATAGTCGACGTAGTTTAGTGACTACAAAGTTATGAAAAGTCGTCTAGATAATACTACTTTCCATGAATTTATTTTGGTAGCTTCGACACCATCGTTTCAAATTCCGTTTTGTAAAGCTTGTTTCCTACACATCCTTGCGTAACCTTTTCGTTCTCAAAATGTTCGATTCGATCTCCTGGATCTGGGTGCGTACTTAAGAAAGCCGGCGTACCTGAACCACCCATTTCTTGAATTTTTTTGAAAAAACCGGAACCACCCGCTGCGTTATAATCCGTTGGACACAAATACTCTACCGATTTTTGATCTGCTTCCGATTCATGACTTCTAGAAAATTTCAACCCTACTAACCCTGTAGTTACCTGTTTTAGTGCTTCCCTATTTCCAGCAACAATTTGAAGTAAAATTTGAACACCGTATAATTTCGTCATTTGGCGCGTTGAATGTCGTAAATCGGCATGCGCGATTTCATGTCCCAAGACTCCCGCAAATTCGTCTTCAGATTCCAAAAATTTCAAAATACCAGTATAGATATAAATATATCCCCCAGGAGTACAAAATGCATTTAGGGTACTATCGTCATGGATAATTCTTAACCTCCAAGCAAAGTCATCCTTATGTTTTACATTCCCTGTATTTAGTATTTTGTCGCGGACCTTGTACACATAAGCATAAACATCTTTATATTGTACGGAGTCCAACAATGGGTACTCAGTCGTGTTATTGTCAATTTGTGCCGCCACCTCAGCCCCAAGAGTAATATCTTGAGAAACTGGAAATGCGTTAAACCCTTGTCCTTTATTTTCTTTGTTAATTAATCCACATGCCGTTAACACAAGCACGCCAACTAATAAAAACAATCCATTTCTTTTCATCATATCGAACAATTTACTTTATCTTAATTTTAGTAGAAATAATTCACGGCAAAAGTAACAAAACATCCTACACACCACCCCATTATCACCTGTGGGAGCGTATGCTTTTTGAGATATAACCTTGCAGACATAACCAATCCAGAAATAATAAACATTGCTGGTAAAATCCACGATTGATACCCAGGACAAATTAGGATATATGCAAATACAAAACCTGTCATTATCCCAGCTCCCCCAGCATGAATACTCACTTTTCCCCACCATTTAGTTAAAGCCAAGTAGCCCAACGAAGAGATTGCTCCGGATAACGGATAAGAATAGAAAAATTTAGGTACTCTATTTCCTCCCGTCCACAAGAACATCAATAAGTATACCACTAAACAACAGATAAACATAACGAACATCGGAATGTATCGCTCATCCTTATCGTCCATTTCAATAGTAGAGATCATTCCAAACATTCTCATGATAAAAAGAATTGCACCAGGAAGAGCTATGGTAAAAATGGCCAATCGAAAAATTAGTGCAAGTTTTACCTCAGGAAAAATATTGTACATATTCTCCAAGTTTGTAGAGTAGAACCCTTCATACGGTTCAACATACATAGCAATCATTAACCCAAACAATGGAGTAATCAAAGGGACTAAAATCCAAGATAGAAAATGTGCAAATACTTTCACTAGAGCTCTTTTCTTAATCTTGCAACAGGAATATTAAGCTGTTCACGATATTTAGCAACCGTACGCCTAGCAATATTATATCCCTTTTCTTTGAGTAAATTCGCTAACTTCTCGTCTGTCAATGGTTTTCGTTTTTCCTCGTTTTCCACTGCTTCAGACAAGATTTTTTTCACTTCACGAGTAGAAACCTCCTCTCCAGAATCCGTTGAAAGTGACTCTGAGAAAAAATACTTAAGCGAGAAAATCCCATATCCTGTTTGAACATGTTTACTGTTTGCCACACGCGAAATTGTAGAAATATCTAAATCAACGATCTCAGCAATATCCTTCAAGATCATCGGTCTCAGGTTTGTTTCATCCCCTGTTAAGAAATAACTTTTTTGATAATTCATGATTGCATCCATTGTCAAAAGAAGCGTATTCTGGCGCTGCTTAATGGCATCGATAAACCATTTTGCACCATCTAACTTCTGCTTTACAAAAGTCAATGCTTCTTTATCGCTCTTAGATGCTTTTGCTCCTTCCGCGTATCGCTTCAACATTTGTTTATAGTCTCTACTCACCTTTAGCTCTGGAGCATTTCTCCCATTGATTGTAAGCTGCAACCTTCCTTCGTTTTCATACACTTGAAAATCAGGAATAATTTGCTGATAGTTTCCAGCAGCCTCCTTCATTGAACCTCCGGGCTTAGGATTTAAACGTACAATCTCTTCAATTGCCTCTTTTAAGTCAGAATCCGAAATTTCTAATTTCTTCGTGATTTTAGTGTAGTGCTTCTTCGTAAATTCATCGAAATACTCCTCTAAAATCTTTTTGGCGGTAAACTTCGTAATATCTCCATCTTGTCTACGGTCGATTTGAAGAAGTAAACACTCTCGTAAATCTCTTGCACCTACACCTGCAGGGTCAAGCCCTTGAATAACCGACAATACAGATTCTACCTCTTCTTCCGTTGCCAAAACATTAGCAGAGAAAGCTAAATCATCAACAATTGCCTCCACTTCACGTTTCAGATACCCAGATTCATCAAGGTTTCCAACAATTGTAGTTGCAATCATGTACTGCTTATCATCAAAATCTAGTAAATGTAGCTGCTCTCCTAATCTCTCTTGAAAGGTTTGGTCGCCAGAAAGAGGAATTACTTTCTCTTCTTCATCCTTTCCTTTATTGTTTACGCTTGTTTTATAATCAGCATCATCTGAGAGATAATCTGAAATATCAAATTCATCTTCAGTTTGATCATCACTTGAATCATCCAACTCATCATTGATATCTTCATCCTCTTTTTCGACCCCTTCTTCAAGCGCAGGATTTTCCTCAATTTCTTGCTTAATCCTTTGATCTAATTCCATTGTAGGCACTTGCAATAACTTCATCAACTGAATTTGCTGAGGAGAAAGTCGTTGTTCTAACTTATGTGCGAGATATTGTTTTAATGCCATTTGTTCTGAATAATTAGAACTTAATTTAGTGTTTTTATATTAAAGTCACGAATCTATTTAAAACTCAGCGTTCTGAGGTGTTCTCGGAAAAGGGATTACGTCACGAATATTCGTCATTCCTGTAACGAACATAACCATACGTTCAAATCCTAGGCCAAAACCTGCATGTTGAACAGATCCAAACTTACGTGTATCCATATACCACCATAAATCCTCTTCTGGAATATTGAAATCAGCACATTTTCTTTTCAATACATCCAATCTCTCCTCACGTTGAGATCCACCAACAATTTCTCCAATTCCAGGAAATAATACATCCATCGCTGCTACCGTTTTTCCATCTTCATTCTCGCGCATATAAAACGCTTTAATTTCTGCTGGATAATCCGTTAGAATCACTGGACATTTAAATTCTTTTTCTACCAAGTATCGTTCGTGCTCACTTTGTAAATCAACACCCCATTCAACTTCGTATTTGAACTTTTTCTTTTTGTATGGCTTTGATCGTTTTAACACCTCAATTGCCTCTGTATATGTCAAACGTTTAAAGTCATTATCACGAACAAATTCCAAACGCTCAACTAACGTAAGCTCATTTCTGTCCTTTTGAGGTTTCGACTGTTGTTCTTTTATTTCACGTTCGTTTAAGAATGAGAGATCATGTTTACAGTTGTCTAAAATATAATTTGTGATATATTTCAAGAAATCTTCAGTAAGGTCCATGTTATCATTCAAATCATTGAACGCAACCTCTGGTTCGATCATCCAAAACTCTGCAAGGTGACGAGAAGTATTTGAATTTTCAGCTCTAAACGTAGGTCCAAATGTATACACCTGCCCCAACGCCAGGGCTGCTAATTCAGCTTCTAATTGACCTGATACAGTTAGGTTTACTTGCTTTCCAAAAAAGTCTTTGCTATAATCAATATTTCCCTCCTCTGTTAACGGAGGATTCTTAGGATCCAAGTTACTTACGTGGAAAATTTCTCCTGCCCCTTCAGCATCTGAACCTGTAATAATTGGAGTATGCAAATAGAAAAAACCTTGATCGTTAAAATATTTATGAATCGCAAACGATACAGCATGACGTATTCTAAAAACAGCTCCGAAAGTATTTGTCCTAAATCTTAAGTGCGCCTGTTCCCGCAAATACTCAAGACTATGCCTTTTCGGTTGCATAACTGTTTTTTGAATTTCTTCAGGATTAGCCTCGCCAAGAACCTCAATTGTTTCCACCATAATCTCAACAGCTTGTCCCGACCCTTGAGACTCTACAAGTTTTCCAGAAACCGCTACTGAAGCTCCAGTAGTAACTTTTTTCAAAACATTTTCATCAAAATTTTCAAATTCCACAACAGCTTGAATATTTTTGATTGTAGAACCATCATTTATTTGAATAAATCGATTCCCTCGATTGGCTCTTACCCATCCTTTAACAATCAATGAACTGCCTACTTCAGACTGTTCTAAAACCTGTGAAATTTTTGTTCTTTTCATTTGAAATTTGAATTGAGAACCAAAAGTAAGAAAAAGGGTTGTAATTAGAAGCTGAAAGCGCTTAAACAGACTAACTGAATAGATATATTTTAATTACTAATTCAGAAATCATGTTATCTGATATATAACACCTTTAACGTATCTACATTTAGAAAAGCCTCAAAATCTGAGGAGAGCTAGATTCTTAAATCAAATTCTATTCACTATTTGTTATCAAAAGAATCACTACTAATATTCTTAATTATTACTTTATCATCTCTCCCATTGAGATTACCTTAAATTCGGTTCTTCTATTCATTTCATGTTCTTCTTCTGAGCAGTCAGGCTTTACATCTCCCTCACATTCACATCCATTCAACGATCGTGATTCTCCGTATCCTTTTCCGTAGATACGTTCAGGATTAGTAATCTTAGATTTAATATAAGCTGCTGATGCTCTTGCTCTTCGGTCAGACAGTTTTCTGTTATACGCTTTAGATGCTCGACAATCTGTATACGAACCAAGCTCTACTTCCATCTTTGGATATTCATTCATGATCATAACAATCTTATCCAATTCCTTTTTCGCATCTGGACGAATTACAGCCTTGTTTAAATCAAAATTAATCGGATTGATTTCAATCAGGTTTGTTAAGTTTGTTACAACAGCATCCATTGACAACCCTCCCTCGATAAGTTCATGAACATTGATCACACCAGGAGTAACAATTTTATAGTTAAATGTAAGTAGTTTTGAAAAAAATCCCTCCTTGGAAATTTCTATCTTAAACGAAAGTAAATCATCGATTTTCTTTCCCTCTAGTCCTTTTAAATGACCTTCTGATTCTTCGGTAATAAAATCAGCGAAAACGGCTCCTGTTAGATTATCAGTAATCTTCACTGAAACACCATCAATCGGTTCTTTTGATTTAGTATCCACAATTAATGTGTACAACATTAATCCAGGATCTTTTACTAAAGGTACGTCTTTCTCAATCAATTCAACTCCAGCGTCCAAATTCTTAGTAGAAAACATTATGTTATTATCAAAATAATCATCCTTAATTACTTCGATTGTGTAATCAATTCCTGATTCTCCGAAAAATTCATATTCACCTTTATCATTGGTAATTGCTGTCGCTAACACATTGCCATGTTCATTTAACAAATTAACCGTTGCACCAAGAATAATTTGATTTGAACGCACATCAATAACTGCTCCTTTTATTGAAAGATTAATCTGTAATGGTTTTAACAGTGTAAAACTATAGATATCATCATCTCCGATTCCATCAGCTCTATTAGATGAAACATACCCCGTTGTGTTATCGATATTCATAATCATTGCAAAATCATCCTTTGAACTATTTATTGGTTTCCCCAGGTTCATCAATTTGTTAAGTGTCCCGTCTAATCTTGGTAACATTGCATAAACATCTAAACCACCTAAGCCAAGGTGTCCATCTGATGAAAAGAATAATACTCCCTCATTATTCATCCAAGGAAACATTTCTTGTCCCTCGGTATTGACCTTTTCACCAAGGTTTTCTGGTTTGCCATATGTTCCATCTTCATTTATCTCGACTTTATATATGTCTGCCCCTCCAAATCCGCCAGGCATATTTGAGACAAAATACAGTGTTTTTCCATCGGGAGATAGGGTCGGATGACCAGTGGAATAATCCTTTGAGTTCACTTCGACTTCCTTCTCATTTATCCACCTTCCCTCATCATCTATTTCTGCAACATACATTTTCAAACATTGAATCCCATCATCATTTCGACGGTCTTTCCCTCCACTCATATTATTTCTGGTATAATACACTGTTTTTGCATCTGTAGAAAAACACAATGGTCCTTCATGAAACTTCTTATTCACTTTTCGAGACTGAAGATCAACATCTTCAAATTCATTCGTTGAATTTACTGTTGCTTGATAGATATCTAAAAAAGGTTTGTCATTCCATGCATGAAATCGTTGAATAACGTTTTTTTGCCTATTGGAAATAAAACATACTGTTCCCTTCCCCATTGGGTATCCACCAAAATCCGTATTTGCGGTGTTCACCTTCAAATGTTTAATTGAAAAATACTCCCCTTGAGATTCTATTTGCTGAACATATACTTTATTATCAAATAATTGTTTTCCACGCGAATCTTCAGCTTCCTTAAGATAAAAAGTTGTCATCCACTTGTCACTTTCCGTATATTTTCCATTTTCCTTTAATGATTGGGCATAATTATATATATCCAAAGAAGTTGCGGTATTCGTAGTGATCATTTTTGAGTATAGTTCTTCCGCCTTGAAAGTTTCTCCGATTTGATAGTAACAATTGGCAAGTTTTGCTTTCATCTGAGGACCATCAACTGTTGACCCTAATAGGTCTGTATAGAGTAAAAGGGCTTCTGCATAAGCCACTTTCACATAAAAATCATCCGCTTTTTTCAACTTAGAGGTCTGCGAAAAAGCTCCAACGGTAAAGGTGATTCCTACCAATATTGAGACTATATTTTTCATATCGTTTTAGGTTTTTAGAAAAATCTTGGAGAAATAATTCCCGCTTTCTTAAATACAAAGTCATAAGACAGGAGGGCTTCATAAGTTCCTTTGTTAAAACCAGAGAACTCTGTAACGGTTTGATCATAGGCAATTCCTACCTTAAACTGGTTTGACACCTGATATTGCACAAATCCACCGAAGCTGTCTCCCCAACGATGTGATAATCCAATCCATAATGTTTCATTATAGATTGCTGCTGCACTTAAATCAAGTGCTAAAGGAGCACCACTTGTATACTTCACCATCGTTGTTGGCCGTAATTTCCATATTTGATTTTTCGACAAATTTAAAACCCCTCCAGCAGTGAAAAAATAGTGTCGTCGTTCTCGTGCAGTTGTACTTGATCCAAATCCTTTTTCAATAATCTTTGGAGCACTAATACCCATAAAAAAATCAGGTGTATGGTAATAAATACCTCCTCCAAAATTTGGATTAATTTGATTTTGAACATTTGTCATTAAATGTGGATCATTTACATCTATCGTATTCAATAAATCAGTCCGACTATTTAATAAATTAATCCCTCCTTTTATTCCCAATGATAATTTACCTCGAGATTTTTTGAAGTTTAATGTATAAGAAAAGTCACCATAAAATGCCGTTTGCTGGATAGGTCCCACAATATCATTCACGGCCGTAAAACCCAGTCCTATATTTTCATAACTAAGCGGTGAATGTAAACTAAAAGTTGTTGAGCGCGGTCGTCCCTCCATCCCAACCCACTGTTCTCTGTGGATTGCTGTTGCGTTTAGCGCCTTATTACTCCCAGCATACGCAGGGTTTACTGCTAACATATTATCGAAATACTGCGTAAATTGAATGTCTTGTTGTCCAAATAACGAGCTACTCAACCCAAGTGTAATAATCGATACTGTTATTTTAAAGTTTCCCATAACTTCTATTTTTTTAAACACCTACTCACAAAACCTTTATGTGAAAAATGCTATTCCTATCGTTTAATGTAGATGAACCCTGTTACTGGCTCCAATCGAACAATCTCTATTGATGTTCCTTCTTCCAATGGCAATGTTTGTGGCACATCATTAAAGTCAATCACGTAGTAGTAGGTTCCTGTTGGCAATTGGTCATTATTTGAAACTTGTAGCCCCGTGTTTGCCGTTCCATTCCATGAATTGTCATAATCTTTCGTCTCAAACACCTTTGTTCCCCATCGATTAAAGATCAATACAGTATTTCCAGGGAAGTGCTGAAGCCCCTGAATTACAAGTGTTTCGTTGTATCCATCTCCGTTTGGAGTAATTGCTTCTGGAACAAACAAATTGCATCGGTCTACATCTAGGTGATTAGGTATCCCATCATCATCACAATCGTCGGGTCCAATACCGTCATTATCAAAATCATATTCTACATTGTCTGTCAATCCATCACCATCTGAGTCTAAGTCTTGATAATCTGGATCTCCATCACCATCAGTATCCAAAGGATCAGATATTGGGTTGGCGTCATCCCATCCATCTCCATCTAAATCAGTGAATTCATCAATCATTCCGTTTCCATCAAGATCTATTCCTCCTGATTCAACAAGATCAAGAATACCATCATTATCAGAATCTAAATCCGTATAATCTGGGAGACCATCACCATCAGTATCTATTGGTGAGATTATTCCATTTGGCTCATCCCATCCATCTCCATCCAAATCTGTGAAGTCATCAATAGTTCCGTTTCCATCAACGTCCATTCCTCCTGATTCGACAAGATCAGGAATACCATCGTTGTCTGCATCTAAATCTGTATAATCTGGGAGACCATCATTATCAGAATCCAATGGATCAAATACAATCTCTGTATCATCGCCCCCATCTTCATTTGTGTCCGTAAAGTCATCAATACGTCCGTTTCCATCAACATCCTCTCCTCCGGCCTCAATTACATCCGTGATACCATCGTTGTCTGAGTCCAGATCAAGAAAGTCATCGATTCCATCTCCATCAAAATCAGGAATATCATTACCAACACCCCCATATACATTAATATCTGTAGGGTCTTCTAACACATCTTGAATACCATCTCCATCCGTATCAGGGTAGTCTCCATGCCCTTCATTATCAATATCTGTATCACCATTCCCTGATTCAATGACATCATAAATGCCATCGTTATCAGAATCAACATCCATGTAATTTAAAATTCCATCATTATCTGTATCTATAGGATCAGTTAAGGAATTTCCACTATCAGGATCAACGACATCGACTAATCCATCTCCATCAGAATCCATTGGAATCCCCATTTCAAGTATGCCGTCATTGTCTAGATCAAGAGTTGGATTATTTGGGTCACTTTCTATAACATCATAAATTCCATCATTATCTGAATCTAAGTCTTGACAATCTGGAACCCCATCTCCATCAGTATCTATAAGTATCGTGTTCGGATTGTTATCGTCCCACCCATCTTCGAGGATATCAGTAAAACTATCAATTAACCCATCATTATTATTATCGATTCCTCCACCTTCTACAACATCCGCAATTCCATCATTATCTGAATCTAAATCTTCATAATTCGGCACGCCGTCTCCATCGTTATCTTCATTTCCAATTAAAGGATTATTATCATCCCATCCATCTCCGTTGATATCAATAAACCCATCAATCTGACCATCTTCATTAATATCAGCACCACCTTCCTCAATAATATCTGCAATCCCATCGTTATCAGTGTCTAAATCCAAATGATCCTTCCGTCCATCTCCATCCGCATCCTCCATGCTTGTAATAGGAACTAAATTCGTCCATCCATCTCCCTCGTTATCTGTTATCAATTGCCCATTAGAAGAAATATCATCAACCATACCATTATGATCTCCATCTACCCCTCCCTCTTCAATAATATCAGCAATTCCATCATTATCAGAATCCAAATCTTGAAAATCAATCTCACCGTCGTTATCAAAATCAGGAGGACTTGGTAGCTGTTCGTTATCAGCCCACCCATCACCATCAATATCACTCATTAATGTTCCATCTAAATTTAATTCATCGATACGTCCATCAATATTCATATCGACTCCTTGAGCTTCAACAATGTCTGACATTCCATCGTTATCTGAATCTAGATCAAAAATGTCAATTATTCCATCCCCATCGGTATCAAGATTATCACATACACCATTCACATTGAGGCTACAAAAATCACCATCTTGATAGTTTACTATTCCATCAGCGTCATCATCAGCTGCTGGATCAGAACCAATACATGAAAAATCACTTTCACCTACCCCACAAATTTCTACGCAATCAGGAATCCCATCATTGTCATCATCAATATCCGTAACATCATCGATCTGATCACCATCTCTATCGCTAAGAACACTAATAAAAATGGTATCCGTTACGCAAATAATTGGTGTTGGA
>JAKVAS010000082.1 GCA_022448165.1 Crocinitomicaceae bacterium
AAGCTGATCATATGTATAATCAGCTGTATGTGCAGTGCAAATCAATAATGAGCTTGATTTTCGACGTTCAGTTACCGGTAAATTAAATCGGTTAGCCGCTGCTAAACTTGCCGAAATTCCTGGAACGACTTCAAAAGGTAATTTTTTTCCTGTCAGATAATGAGCTTCTTCTGCAGCTCTTCCAAAAATATAAGGATCTCCCGATTTCAAACGAACAACTTTCTTACCTTCCTTAAAGTTACTTTTCATCAGCTCGTTTATGCGCTGTTGACGCTCATCTTGATCTGATTTATCTCCATATTTTCTTCCAACATAAACTCGCTCCGCATTCTGAGCAATGCTTAAAATCTCCTCTGAAATCAAATTATCATGTAATAATACTTCTGCTTCTTCCAAAGCTTTCACCGCATGAACAGTCAATAACGACGTGGCTCCTGGTCCTGCCCCTACGATGGAAATAACAGGCATTTTATCTGCTTGAAAAATGAGCTCAGGATTAGAGAATTCATATTCCATCCCTAGTAACTCTTTAGACTTACTATTACTTACTGTTTTCCATGATTGTATTTCTGACTCCTCAAACAAAGGTAGGGGAAGCTTTAATGCTTTTGCTGCATTTTCGTAAAACGAGCGACGTTCTGGATGCTCATCCGAACAACCGTTAATAATCTCTCCAAAACACTGTTTTTCTATTACAAGCTGTATAATTTTAACGGCATCCTGTTGGTGAATTAAATTCACAGGAGCAGATGGATTTTTCAAAGATTTCTTCCCTGCTAAGAATCTACCTGGATGTCTTTTAGGCCCAATTAATCCTGCCATTCGAATAACCGTTAGATTATTACCAAAATGTGCTCGAAGAATCTCTTCAGCAGCTAGAACTTCTATTCCAGATCTTCTCTGCGGAGATGTATTACTATTCTCAGATACTTCTTTATTTTCATTCCCATAAACGGAAGTTGAACTAACAAAGATGATTTGCTTTTCTTTTGGAGTGTTCTCACAAATATGACGCATAATTGCACCATATGCTTGTTTATTTTTCCCTGGAGGAAAATTCAACACAATTGTATTGGATCCCTCAATGATTGTTTCCCAATCACCAATAATTCCCTTTTCATCTAACTTTATCTTCCCTACATAAATAGGATGGCGAGACAACTTCATCAACTTTAGATCCGACGTAGTTGTGCCTTTAACACCATATCCATTTTTTATCAAAGATATCGCCAAAGGTTCACCTAACCATCCTAGACCAATTATAGATACTTGTTGCTTCATTTTATGCTAATTCTTCTATTTTAACTCCTCCAAGTTGTATTGTTTCGCAGTACTTCCAAAATTCTTCATTCTCAAACGTGATAGAAGCTAACCTCTCTCCCATTTTGTTCTTAAAGATTATTCCTTTTGTTGAACTCTGTTCTTCCGAAAAATAAAACGTTCCACGTACCTTTAACTTTTGTCGTTCCGTCTCATCCTTAATACCAACCACTCCAATCATTAACAACTCTTTCTCTTCACCAAAAGTCAATTCAATATTAAACTCATCAGAATAATCGATTCCTGATAATTTTGACAAAGAAAATCTTTTCCCTTTACTATTCGTGTAAACTCCTTCCCCTCTTATCTCAAACCATTTACTAAATAAAGCGTAAAGATACTGATCTGAACTCAGTCCCTTCGTGATCCACCCCATTTTTCCTTCAGATAATTCTCTGTATTCAAAAGGTTTAATGAATGCATTTGATCTTTCATTCTCTGAATTCATTTTTAAATCTCCCTCTTTGAACAATAAAGCCTCTTTTAAAGGTTCATTATTACCTATATGTGATTTTAAAATTTCCACACCTCGAACACTATCGACTCCTTTATACCAATAATTCCCAGGTTGAACAATCCATGTTGGGGCATCTTCACAGCGACCATTACAACGTGTTTTTACAGTATGAGTCGTTTCCCAGCTCCCTGAGTTTCGCAAATACACCCTAGTATCTCTTGAAGTTTGTTCAGCCCCTGCTCTTCTGCACGAGCCTCCGTCACAAGTATAAAATGTTTGCTTTACGCGAGATAAATCTTTTCCCATACCTAAAACAAATAGCTAATTGAACCTTTTACAAAACATAGCATACTATAACTCAAATGGAAGTCATGTGTGGCTTCTGTCTTATCTTCAAGTCTGGATGCATTATAAAACGCCACACATATGATAAACACATTCTTCATTGTCATTATTTTGAGGGACAAGCGAGGCACAAAGACATTAATATCCTTCTGCATTGCTTAACTTTTATCCCGAAAGTTATTTACTACAATTATCGATTTTGGCAGGTATTCTGACTCTCCTTTTGCCTTGCCTTCCCATTTGCAAGTTGCAAAAAGTGACATATTTAAGGCTCGCTATTGAATTAACGAAGGATTACAGCTGCGGGAACAGTTTTGGATTCTCACCAAATTCCCATTTAATTCCGAAACTAATCGGAAACCGAAATCACTGCGAAGATAATGATTTTAAACGATTGATTGAATTAAAACCATGTAAACTACAATCTTAAATAACTCAATGTATTAAATGAGAAATATAACCTTTTATGTAAATAACAAATATCGAATAATTAGATAGCAACAGAAATACCTCTAATTTCTAACTCCTCTTCAACAAACAAGCATCTTTCCTCCACACTTACCTTAGGAACTTCAACTAATTCAAACCCAGCTCCCTCATATATTTTACGAGATATAGAGTCCACAAAAACCTGGTGTTCAAATGATTCAGGACGCTGCGGTTCTTGTTCGTATATTGACTCCCACAATGGACAATAAAAAACAATTGAATGATAGATCTCATGACATTTATCTACTGGAATTTTAGGAATTGTCTGATCATCTCTAACCAATGAGTGAATATAATAGTCCAATAGTCCTCGATCACAAAAAGCAAAATCCTCCTCCAACTTTAAACGATTATTCGTTTCTAAAATACAACGTTCAGAAAATGCCTTAACATCTTTCCAAGGAAGCGCATGACCTTTCATTTGTAATTGCTCATCAATCACAAAACGTGACACTTCCTCCATACAAGGAAAACCAATTTCTTCTAACGCTTCAATCAACGTTGATTTCCCAGTTCCTGCAGCTCCCGAGATTACTATTTTCTTTTCTATACCCACCACAATATTCCAGCAATTAAGAGCACAAAAATAATAGATGAAACCCAATTAATAACAGCCACCCTTTTTATTTCTTTTGACTCTATTTCCCTATCATTATAACCAATGAATGGTTTCTCTATCAATTCGCCATAATAGTAATTCGGACCACCAAAACGACAATCTAAAACATACGCAAGCGCGGCTTCAGGATATCCAGCATTTGGACTTTTATGCCTTTTCCCTTCGCGAAAAACAAACAACAGTCCTTTAAATGTGCCACCAGTAACAAGAATCAACCCCGCTGTAATTCTGGCAGGAATAAAATTGACCACATCATCTAGTCGTGCCGCGAACTTTCCAAACTGTTCATATTTCACACTTCGATATCCAATCATAGAATCTAATGTATTAATCATTTTATATCCCAACGCACCAGGAATTCCAAAGATTGCAAAGAAAAATAGTGGGGCAATAACCCCATCATTTAGATTTTCAGACATTGTCTCAAAAGTTGCCTGCCGAACCTGTTGAACACTTAAACTTTTTGTTTCTCGTCCAACAATCCATGATAATCTCTCTCTACCTGAATCAAGACTTTCATCCAACGCTCTAAAAACAGCAAATCCTTCTTTAATTAAAGTTCGGTTTGCTAAACAATAAAACAATAGAATTGCTCCAACAGTTATTTTCAACCATTCAATATTTAAATAAAATATCAATAGAACTCCAATCAAAGTAACGCCTCCTACAAGAAATACCGTTAAAATCATCCCTTTTACAAAACGATAATCACCTCTATTCAATATTCTTTCTCCTGTTGATATCAAATTTCCAAACCCAACAATTAAATGAGGTAATTTTCGTGGGTCTCCAAAAAGTGAATCCAACACAAAAGAACTAAGTAAGATTAAAACGTTTACCATTCATTTAGTGCATTGATTAAAACTCCATTCACCTCTTCGCTCTGTAAAGACAATCGTATACACTCACCCTTCAATCCGGTGAAGTTAGTTGCGTCACGAATTAAAACTCTATGCTCCCTAGCAAGATAATCTTTCAATTTAGATGCTGTTCCTTTCTTTAACCGAATTAAAACATAGGTTGTATTTGTTGGATATACTTCCAACCAGTCAATTTCAGAAAGGTTCCGCAAAAAACTTTTCATTTCTTGAAGTAAATCAATTATATAAAAAGACAAATGCTCATACTCTTCAAAAATGTACTCTCCTGCTCTAATAGCCAAAGCATTGACTGACCACGGCATTTTTTTTGCGGATAAATCGGCAATCATTTTAGCATTAGAAACGACATAGCCCAAACGTACCCCAGGTATTGCAAACACTTTTGTTAATGAGCGAACAACAATCAAATTTACATACTCTTCACAAAGTCTAATCACAGATTGAATGGTATTAGTAAATTCAATATACGCTTCATCCACAACTAATGTGGTTTCTTTATTCCTTATTAAAAATGCCTCAATATCTTTAGCTGACACAATTTGACCGTCAGGGTTATTTGGATTACAAACATACGCAACCCTTGTATCAATCGGTTGATGAAATTCATCTCTAAACTTCCAATTGATATCAATATCATGCACCTGACAACTGCCTTCGTATTCTGCAAAAGTAGGGCCAAAAATAGTCGCCGTTTGTCCCTTAAAAAAATGAGCAATTGTATAGAATGCTTCAGTTGCCCCATTAAAAAACAAAAAATTATTCGACTTCATTCCAAAATGCTCTGAAGCTATGACACTCAATTCTTCTGCAGTAGGAGACGGGTAATTATTCACGCAATTATCCAACGACTTCTCCAATATTCGAATCAATTCAGGCCGACAGCCACCATAATAAACATTTGAACTAAAATTATATTGAATATAAGCATAGTTATGCAAGTCATCTCCGTGTCCATTTAACATTCTTCAATATCCTTTATAATTGCGTTCATATCTATATGTTCAGCTATATGCTCAGCCAGCCTATCATAATTTCTCTCTTTTAACTCTTTATATGATTCTGTTTCTTCTATTGAAACCCCAATAGACTCAAACAAATCTTTCACTACAATGTCATTATCGAAAATTCCATGAATATACGTTCCCCAACAATTTTCACCATTAAAAAAACCTTCTTGTTTTCCATTAACTACATTCAACGATTTATTTGCTTGTATCTCTGTTTCTCCCATGTGAATTTCATACCCTTGGCAAAGTGAAGAGTGCTCCTTAAATAAAAAAGAAGTTTGTACCGTTTGCTTTTCCGAACTCAAAACTGTTTTTCCATTAAAAATACCTAAACCTTCAATTGTTCCAAGATCACTCTCTACTTGGTACGGATCTGAAATCTCACTTCCCATCATTTGATACCCCCCGCAAATCCCTATTATGGTTTTTTTCCGAAACTGCGATAGTATTACTCGATCCAATCCATCTAATTTTAAAGCTTCCAGATCAGCAATTGTGTTTTTTGTTCCAGGAAGAATTATCACATCCGCCTGTTCTAAATATTTAGCATTTCTGGTGTAAAACAAATTAACGCCTTTCCTATGTTCAAAAGTTTGAAAATCGGTATAATTCGAAAGATAATTCAGATGAACAACAGCGATATTAACCTCTCCTTCAACTGGTTGTTTATTTCGAACTCCTAAAGCCACTGAATCCTCTTCTTCGATATGAATATCTTTAGCAAAAGGCAAAACTCCCAACACAGGTAAACTCGTAAGTTCCTCTAATATTTTCTTACCTTCTTCAAACAAACTGGCATCTCCACGAAATTTGTTGATTATGATACCTTTCATTAGATCACGCTCCCAGTTTTCCAGTAAAGCAATTGATCCATATACAGAGGCAAAAACACCTCCTCTATCAATATCTGCCACCAAATATACACATGCATTTGCTGCTTTTGCCATTCGCATGTTTACAATATCTCGATGTTTTAGATTTAATTCACTGATACTTCCTGCCCCCTCCATTACAATTGGAGAAAATTGACTGTCCAATTGTCGAAACCCTTTCTTTGCTTCTTCAAATAAGTGTTTTTTATCCTCTCCCAAAAAATACTCTCTTGCGGTTTGAGAACCGACTGGCTTTCCATTCAGCACTACTTGAGACTTATTCTGCGAAGACGGCTTAAGTAGAATGGGGTTCATCTCAAAAGAACATGAAATACCGCATGCCTCTGCTTGAACCGCTTGAGCTCGACCAATCTCATGCCCTGTTGGTGTTGCAAAACTATTCAAAGACATATTTTGAGCTTTAAACGGCGCTGGATTATAACCGTTATTCTTTAGCCAGCGACAAATCCCCGTAACAATCCAACTTTTACCGACATCAGATCCTGTTCCTACCAACATAATTGGTCTTTGTTTCCCCATATTGCAAAGGTAGAATATTAGAAAGAATGCATCAGTACAATTTTAGAAATGGTATGAAATGCTTATGTTTGATAACTTCGTCGCAATATTAAGACTGATTGCTACGCTTATTGTCTACTTTATGAACTATACTCTTCATTCCTCTTATCCATTTATACGGAGTAAGCTCTCTAATTGTACTTTTTCATTTAATGAATCAAAGATATGGAATCGTAAAAGATCAAAATCCTACCTTCTATGGAAAAGAGCGAAATAGAAAGAAAAGCATTCCTTGCAGAATTAAACGAAATATGTGTCTACACAGCAAATGTATTGCATGGAGATGAAGTTACGAAGGTTCGAATAAAACAATACAAAAAGTACTTTAAACGAACTTATAACATGCTGAATCGAATTGCTTCGCTTTCCGGAGAGATAAATAACAACTCTTTCAGATATGGATATGGGGGGAAATTCCTAGTTCGAAAAGTAATGCTCGATCTTGGAATTATTAAAAAGCACAAAAGCACAAACAAAAAAACCACTTATAAACTCTTGATTTTACCGGAAGAAATCACACTCGAATTAGTTTCTAGAATAATTGTTGAGGTTTATTTAACACGAAATAATATCGACCCAATTTAAAGCTAAAGATTGATATTTAATTCATTACAGAATCAAAAAAATAAAACTTTTATAATCTTTCCTAAAGCTATTATTAGAACAATAACTTTATTCGAATAAAAGCCAATCATTTGAAAATTTAGTCTAAAGTTCAAATAAACATAGTGTACACCCACTCAACAAAAACTTCATTATCAATAATTTAACCAGCAAAAACAATCGTCACTATTTAGAAACAATCTAAATACCGTTTTTATGGTATTGTGAAATCTCCATTCAGCCCGTTCCTTTGTCGAAATTTTTACCGTTTAAAATTCGATTTTATGAAAAAGACAATTCTCCTTATTCTTATCATAGCTTCAAGTACTATGATTAGTTGTAAAAAGAAAGGTTGCACAGATCCTACTGCTGTTAATTATAACTCAGAAGCAGAAAAAGACGATGGTTCATGTGAAGAGGACACTTCAGATCCTTATGCTTCTCAAAAACAATTAGTAAAGGAAACCTATGCGAATCAAGCATACGCCGTTTACAATGATTCGTACAATTTAGCAGTTTCATTGCAGACAGCAATCACGACCTTTATAAACAACCCTGATCAAACAAATTTTGATGCTGCAAAACAAGCTTGGCTTGACGCGAGAGAGCCATATGGTCAATCAGAAATCTTTCGATTTGTTGATGGACCTATTGACAACCCCGCAGATGGACCTGAAGGTTTAATAAATGCATGGCCAATGGATGAAGCATATGTTGATTACGTTGATGGGAACGCTAATAGTGGAATCATCAATGATTTGGTAAACTATCCAACAATTACTTCTGCTGCTTTGGTCGCAGCAAACGAATTCGGAGGAGAAACGAATGTAAGCATGGGATTCCATGCTATTGAGTTTTTACTTTGGGGACAAGATTTAAGTGCTACAACTGCTGGTACACGCCCTTACACAGACTTTGTAGTTGGAGGAACAGCATCTAATCAATCAAGAAGAGCTCAATACCTTCAAATATGTGTTGATTTATTAGTTGACGCCATTAATCAAGTTAAAACGGAATGGGACCCTAACGGATCAAACAACTACCGTTCTACCTGGCTTGCTCTACCAAATGAAACAGCATTAAGAAAAATATTTAATAGCATTCGAGCAATGGCCGGAGATGAATTATCTGGAGAGCGCATGTATACAGCATATGACAATATGGATCAAGAAGACGAGCATAGCTGTTTTTCTGATAACACCCATAGAGACATTGCTCTAAATTCTCAAGGAATAGAAAACCTTTACCTTGGAACTTACACTGACATTAATGGGACAGTAATTTCTGGTTATTCAGTAAGTGAATTGGTAGCTTTAGTTGACGCAGCTAAAAACACGCTAATGGTTGATAAATTAGCTGATGCAAAAGCAAAAATTGCTCTAATGTACACTCCATTTGATCAAGCAATTATACTTCCTGCTGAGCGTCCGAAAGTTCTAGATGCAGTAAACGCTTTAGTTGAAGAAGAAGCGATAATTTTAAATATTGCAAGCTCATTTGGAATAACTTTTTAAATGAATGAAGAATACAGTTTTAATTTTCATTTTTAGTAGTGTTTGTATTTTTTGCGCTTGCAAAAAAAAAATAAGATCACTGTATTCATCAGAATATGAAGAGTTTTTTCCTGGCGGTGAAAACGGAACCGTTTTTGACGAAACATCGCTAGCCTTTTCATATAAATTTAAAGGCATGAGTTCCCAACAAAATCAAGAGTTTTTCGTTGGGAACTCTTTTTTTAATCAAAATTGGGTGGAATCACCTGCATCTACTACAGCAAGAGATGGCTTGGGACCATTATTCAATACAAAATCTTGTACCTCGTGTCATTTTAGAGACGGGAGAGGAGCACCCAACTCAGGGGAAGGATTACTATTCCGCCTCAGTATTCCAAGTTCAAATATAGCTCCAGAGCCAGACCCAATATACGGTGGACAACTGCAAGACTTTGCTGTATCTGCAGCAAATGCAGAAGGTGATATTTCCATCCAGTACACCGAATCGATTGGGACTTATCCTGACGGCACTACCTACAGCTTAAGAATTCCTCACTACAGCATTACAAATCTAAATTATGGAGCCATTTCTCCCGACATTATGATTTCACCACGGGTAGGAAATCAAATGATTGGATTAGGATTACTCGAAATCATTGATGAATCAGACATCATTGTACGTGCTGATGAATTTGATTTGGATGGAGATGGAATATCAGGAAGAGCAAATTATGTACACGATGTATCCACTGGCACCACAATGCTTGGTCGATTTGGATGGAAAGCAAATACAGCAACTCTAATCACGCAGGTAGCTGCAGCCTTTAATGGTGATATTGGAATAAAAACAAGTTATTTCCCCAATGAAAACTATACAATAAACCAAGCACCTGCACTTAGTGGGCTTCCAGATGGTGGAATAGTTGAAGTTACAGATGATGATTTATTAAAAGTTGTGCACTATTGTCGAACATTAAGGGTTCCAGCTAGAAGAAACAGTAACGGTGTAAATGAACAAAAAGGAAAATTACTTTTTAGATCACTGGAATGTAACAAATGTCATGTGGAAAAACACATAACAGGAAATAGTGGTGACGTTTCCGTATTAAAAAATGCCGTGATCTATCCATTTACTGATTTACTACTTCATGACATGGGAGATGAACTATCAGACAATAGGCCAGACCATCTAGCTACAGGTAATGAATGGAGAACAGCACCATTATGGGGAATTGGACTTTTCCCAACAGTAAATAATCATCAATATTTACTTCACGACGGTCGAGCAAGGAATGTAGAAGAGGCAATTTTGTGGCACGGAGGTGAAGCAGAGTCACATAAAGAAGCGTTTAAAAAGCTTGAAGCAACGGAACGACAACAATTAATCGATTTTGTCAATTCTCTTTAAAAAACATCTAACTTCTATTAAGAATAAATCTAAATACCGTATTTAGGGTATTGCCCCAATTATCTAGTTACTCTTTCTTTGCACCTAGTTAAATACTTTACACTTAAAAAAAAAAAAATGAAAAAGTCAGTATTTGTCGCCGTTGCCATTTTAGGGGTAACATTTGCAAGCTGTAAAAAGAAAGGATGTACAGATCCTACTGCGGTTAACTACAACGCCGAAGCAGAAAAAGATGATGGATCTTGTGAAGAAGCTCCAATACCAACTCCTCCAGCCTATACAATACCTTCAACATATGTTTTTGAAGATGCTAATGGGAACTCAACTGTAAGCTATAGTGGTCAAACAGATCGTTTGAACCAATTAAGTGAAATGGTTGTTCTTATGAAAACAGGAACTACTACTGCATTAAATGCTCAAGAATTAAAAGACATGTTTTCTAATGAAAACGATAATGGAAATGGGTCATTTTCGTTCTCTTCAACAAAACAATTGAAAAATAAATGTTTTGCTGCAGACCAAAGTCTATTTGAAGGATTCATGGATGCAATCGCTGTTGCGAGTGTAGATAATGCAATGACTGCTGCCAATGGACAAGCAGGGACACTTTCTTCTGGATCATCTACTTACTTATTTGACGCAAATGGTATCGAACAAGTTCAAGTGATTGAAAAAGGATTAATGGGAGCTGTTTTCTTAAACCAAGCATTGAATACATATTTTGGACCTGGGAAAATGGATGTTGATAACACAACTGCTGTAGACCCTGCTGCTGGTAAATATTATACAGCAATGGCTCACCACTGGGATGAGGCATTTGGATACTTCGGAGTTTCTACTGATTTCCCAACAACTATCCCTTCGAGCTTTTGGGGTAAGTATTGTAACAAACAAGATGCTACAATCAACTGTAACGCGGATATGATGGACAACTTCTTGAAAGGTCGTGCAGCGATTACAGGAAACGTTTTAGCTGATAGAGATGCAGCTATTGCAGCAATTAGAACTGAGTGGGAAGATATTTCAGCTTACCAAGCAATGAATTATATAGATGACGCTATTGGTTATTTCGGTAGTGATCAGGCTAAATTCCTACACGCTCTTTCTGAAGCTTTCGCTTTCGCATGGAACTTACGTTATGCAGCAGAAGACACTCGTAGAATGTCAGTAACTGAGCACACAGCTTTAATGGCTCAATTCAACACGAACTTCTGGGACATCTCTGTTGCTGATTTAAATGCAATAAAAGCAACAATTGATGCAAAATATTAATACCAAATAATCTATAAGATATGCGCCGTACTAAATTAACCTTGATGTTGTCAATGGGGCTTGTACTTATGACAGCTTCAAACTGTAATAAACCGCCTGTTGAGGCAGCTGAATTTGATAAATCCGCACTCCTGACGAATATTGCAAACAATTGCATTATTCCTTCGCTTGCAGATTTTGAAGACAAAATTAATGTTCTCGAAGCTGATTACATTACATTTCAAGGGGATCGTACAGACGCGAATCTTACAGTCGTAAAGGAAAGTTGGAAGCAAGCATACATCCGATGGCAAACTGTTAAAATGTATGACTTTGGTCCGCTCCGAAATATTGGTTTTAAGGGAGCGGCAAGCACCTTCCCAACGGACACGACTCAAATAGACAATAATATTGTAGACGGCACCTACAACTTAGCATCGGCAGATAATGCCGATGCTATAGGTTTTCCTTCATTGGACTACTTATTATATAAAAATGATGCTCTAAATCATTTCACAACAAATGAGAACTATACCACTTATGGTTTAGATATCATACAAAAAATGAAGTCTGAAATTTCATCAATCACATCAAGTTGGACAGGATATAAGACTACTTTTATTGCTTCAACTGGAACGGAAACTACCTCAGCCTTCTCGGAATTGATAAATGAATTCAATCGAGATTATGAGTTAGCTAAGAACGCCAAGATCGGTATTCCTTTAGGAAAACAAAGTCTTGGTATACAACTTCCAGACTATATTGAAGCTAGAAAAAGTGGAATCTCTTTTGAGCTTTTACGTGAAAGTATTTCTAGTATTCAAAAGCTATATAATGGAGATTATTTCAATAGTTCCACTTCTGATCAAGGTTTTTATGAATACTTAAAACACCTTGAAAGAGATGATTTAGCAGATGCTATTAATACTAGATTCAATGATATTCTTAATAAAATAGATTCATTTTCAGGAACATTTGAAGACGAAATGTCATCAAACGTATCAGGGTTAGACGAATTATATAGCCTTATACAAGGACAAGTAGTGAATCTCAAGACAGATATGACTTCTGCCTTTGGAGTGTTAATTACTTACCAAGATAACGATGGCGATTAGTTTGATTAAAATAAAAAATTCACTTTCGCCATTTAAAGAAACTTCCATTGCCCCATTAATTATTTTTAGAATAATTTTTGGGGCTTTGATGCTTTTTGGAACTATTCGCTTCCTATCTAAAGG
>JAKVAS010000083.1 GCA_022448165.1 Crocinitomicaceae bacterium
AGATAGAAAACTTCTCCATGTATTCCGACATGTCAATTCGAATCAAAGAATCTGCAGATTCAAATAAGTATTGAGCAAGCACTTTTGCTAGTTGCGTTTTACCAACACCAGTTGGTCCTAAAAAGAAAAACGACCCAATTGGTTTATTAGGGTCTTTCAAGCCTGCTCGATTTCGTTGAATTGCTCTCACGACCTTCTTCACAGCATCCGTTTGTCCAATAACTTTAGATTCGATCTCATCTGACATAACGGCCAATCGTCCAGTTTCGGACTCAGAAATACGAGTAACGGGAACTCCACTCATCATAGAAACAACCTCTGCAACATGCTCTTCAGTAACCTTTACGCGGTTACTTTTCGATTCTTCCTCCCACTTATTCTTCGCCGACTCTAAACCTTCCTGCAATTTTCTTTCATCATCTCTTAATTCAGCAGCTTTCTCATATTGCTGAGATTTAATAACCTCATTTTTTTGAACCTTTAGATCTTCAATTTTCTTTTCAATATCTAAAATCTCTTTAGGTACATTAATGTTTGTTAAATGTACTCTAGACCCTACTTCATCAAGCGCGTCGATTGCCTTATCTGGCAGATGACGATCTGTGATATACCGTTCAGTCAATTTGACACATGCCTCAATTGCTTCAGCAGAAAAAGTAACCGAATGATGATTCTCATAACGATCTTTAATATTTTCCAGAATCTGAATCGTTTCCTCTTGATTTGTTGGTTCAACTAGCACTTTTTGAAATCTTCGAGCCAACGCACCATCTTTCTCTATGTGTTGACGATATTCATCTAGAGTTGTAGCTCCAATCGCCTGCATCTCACCTCGCGCGAGCGCTGGTTTCAACATATTAGAAGCATCCAAAGATCCTGAAGCACCACCAGCTCCAACAATAGTATGAATCTCATCAATGAATAGAATAACATCAGGGTTCTTTTCAATCTCCTGCATAACCGCTTTCATTCTTTCTTCAAATTGCCCTCGATACTTAGTACCAGCAACCAATGAAGCAAGGTCCAATGAAACAATACGTTTATTAAACAAGACTCTAGAAACCTTACGCTGAACAATGCGTAGTGCTAATCCCTCAGCAATCGCACTCTTACCAACCCCAGGCTCCCCGATCAAGATTGGATTATTTTTCTTTCTTCGAGAAAGTATCTGACTTACTCGCTCAATTTCTTCTTCACGACCAACAATAGGGTCCAACCTACCAGCGTCAGCCATTTTAGTCAAGTCACGGCCAAAATTATCTAAAACAGGTGTTTTAGATTTCGGGTCATTTTTTCGCTGTGAAGAAAAGGATTCTTCAGAGCCTCCTGCACCTTCCTCCTCTGTCCCTCCAGGGAATTCAGCGCGAGGAGTAATCATATCATCTTTCATAGATTCTAATTCGTCTTTAACGTTTTCGTAAATAACACCATATTTATTCAAAATACTACAAGCTACATTATCTTCATTTTTTAGAATCGAAAGTAATAAATGTTCAGTACCAATCATAGGGCTCTTATATAACTTAGCTTCTAAATAAGTTAGCTTAAGTACCCTTTCCGCCTGTTTTACCAGTGGGATATTTGATAAGTTTTGATTTGAGACTGTAATAGAATTAGATAGACTTTGTTCAATTTCCTTGCGGATCATTTTTAAATCCAATTGAAATTCTCGCAAAACAAGGATTGCTTTTCCATCCCCTTCTCTAATTAATCCTAACAACAAATGTTCAACTCCGATAAAGTCATTACCTAATCGTAACGCCTCTTCTCTGCTAAAGCTAATAACATCCTTTACTCGTTGTGAAAATTTCGCTTCCATATCTTAATTCATGTATTTTGATACAATGTAAAAATGAGCATTTTACATCACTTACAAATATATAACGTATAAAATTGTTAATAAGTCAGTCAAAACCTCAATTTTCCACAGTTTTTTGTTAGTAATTCCAATCTCATTACTTCTTTTTTAACACCTAAATCACTAATTTCGGTCCTTGCTTTTTAACATGCACAAACCGTGCAAAAATTAAAAATAGTTACAGAATGGCAGACGGAGAAAAAATAATCCAGATCAAGATAGAGGATGAAATGAAGTCGGCGTACATTGATTATTCAATGTCGGTGATCGTTTCTAGAGCCCTTCCAGATGTGCGAGATGGTTTCAAACCTGTACACAGAAGGGTTCTGTATGGAATGCAGGATTTGGGTGTATATTCAAATAGACCTTATAAAAAGTCTGCAAGAATCGTCGGAGAGGTACTAGGTAAGTACCACCCTCACGGTGACAGCTCGGTATACGACACAATGGTGCGTATGGCGCAACCTTGGTCCTTACGATACCCTCTTGTTGATGGTCAAGGAAACTATGGTTCAGTTGATGGTGATAGCCCTGCGGCAATGCGTTATACGGAGGCACGTTTACGTAAGCTAGCCGAAGAGATGCTTTCTGACCTAGACAAAGAAACTGTTGATTTCGCTCCAAACTTTGATGATAGTATTGAAGAGCCTACTGTTTTACCATCTAAGGTGCCAAACCTGCTAGTTAATGGTGCCAGTGGTATCGCTGTAGGAATGGCTACGAACATGGCGCCTCACAACCTAACGGAAGTAATTAGTGGTACAATTGCCTATATTGACAACAATGACATCGAAATGGATGAGTTGTTACAACACGTAAAAGCACCCGATTTTCCAACAGGAGGTACAATATATGGATACGAAGGCGTACGTGACGCTTTGTCAACTGGACGCGGACGAATTGTCATGCGTGCCAAAGCTGAAATCGAAGAAACTAGTAGTGGAAAAGAAGTAATCATTGTAACTGAAATACCTTATCAAGTAAATAAGGCAGACATGATTAAGAAAACTGCTGATCTTGTTAATGACAAAAAGATCGAAGGTATTTCTGATATCCGTGATGAATCTGACCGTAATGGTATGCGTATTGTTTATGAATTAAAACGAGATTCTATCCCGAATGTTGTTTTAAATAAACTTTTTAAATACACCGCTCTACAAACCTCATTCTCAGTAAATAACATATGTCTCGTTAAAGGTAGGCCAGAGTTGCTTAACCTTAAGCAAATGATTCAGTACTTTGTTGAGTTCCGCCATGAAGTAATTATCCGTAGAACAAAATACGAGCTGCGTAAAGCTGAAGAAAGAGCACATATATTAGAAGGATTAATCATAGCTTCTGATAACATTGATGAAGTAATCAAATTAATTCGAGGATCTAAAAGTCCAGATGAAGCTAGAGAAAAACTAATAGCTCGTTTCGAACTTTCAGAGATCCAAGCGAGAGCTATCGTCGAAATGCGACTACGTCAACTAACAGGACTTGAGCAAGACAAACTGAGAGCCGAATATGATGCTTTAATGACTCTTATCAATGATTTAAGAGACATTCTAGCGAATGAAAGTCGTAGAATGCAAATCATTAAAGATGAATTAACGGAAATTGGAAATAAATACGGTGATGCTAGAAGGTCTCAAATTGAGTATTCTGCTAGTGAAATGCGTATTGAAGATTTGATACCCGACGAAGAAGTTGTCATCTCTATTTCTCACGCTGGATATATCAAAAGAACAAGTCTTGCAGAATACAAAGTTCAAAATCGTGGTGGAATGGGATCCAAAGGCGCCACTACGAGAGACAAGGACTTCCTTGAAGAATTGTTTGTTGCCACCAACCATAACTACCTATTGATTTTCACAGAAAAAGGAAAATGTTTCTGGATGCGTGTATTTGAGGTTCCTGAAGGAACAAAAATTAGTAAGGGGCGTGCAATTCAGAACTTAATAAACATTGGACAAGATGACAAAATTAAGGCTTATGTTAAAGTAAAAGATCTTACGGACAAGGAGTATGTTCAAAATAACTTTATCGTAATGGCGACAAAACGTGGAGTTATTAAGAAAACATCCCTTGAAGCATATTCTCGCCCAAGATCTAATGGTATTAACGCCATCACAATTCGTGAAAATGATGAATTACTTGAGGCTAAATTGACGAATGGTTCTAATGAGATCGTGTTGGCAACAACTAACGGTAGAGCAATTCGTTTCAATGAAGAGAAAGTTCGTTCTATGGGACGTAATGCTGCTGGAGTAAGAGGTGTTACTCTTGGTGATGATCAAGATTCAGTAGTTGGAATGATTTGCGTCGAGGATATACATTCTACTATAATGGTGGTTTCCGAGAACGGTTATGGTAAACGTACCTATCTGAATGATCCAGAAGATGATGAGCCTGTATATCGAATTACAAATCGTGGAGGAAAAGGAGTAAAAACCCTTAACATTACGGATAAAACAGGAAAACTACTTTCAATCAAAAATGTTACCGACGAAGAGGATTTAATGATAATCACACGAAGTGGAGTAACTATCCGTATGCACATCGACTCAATCCGAACTATGGGGAGGGCAGCTCAAGGAGTTAGACTTATTAACTTGAAAGGAAAAGCTTCCATTGCTGCTGTAGCAAGAGTCCCTCGCAGTGAAGATGAAGATGCTGTCGAATTAGGTAGTACTGAAGGAACCGAGAATACTGATGGTGAAACAGAAAATGGCACGGATATTGAAAAATAAATGTGGAATAATAGAATATTTTGCATCTAATTGAAAATAAATAACATGAATACTTTAGTTAAAAACATATGTCTTGGCTTTGGAGCAATGGTCATAACAACTGGAGCCTTTGCTCAAAAAAGTAAAATTACTGACGCTGCACTTTCTAGACGAACAGCACTAGAAGAAAAGGCTGACGGAAAGAACGAACGCGCAATGGAGCTTCTCTTGAAAGCGAAAGAGTCTATTGATGCAGCTGCAGCCCATGTAGACACAAAGAATAATCAAAAGATGTTCTATTACAAGGGGGACATCTATGCACAGCTTGCAATGTTAATTGTTACAGATCCAAAAAAAACGGATAAATCTGAAGCTTCAGGTTATATTGAAGAATCAATAGCCGCATTAACTTCTGGCTTCCCACTTGGAAAGAAATATAAGTCTCAAATAACTGAAACAGTAGCCAACAATCGTGGCACATACAACCAACTCGCTATTATGGCATATGATAATGGTATGTATGAAGGAGCCGCAAAAGCATATGAGACACAAGCTAAATTTGCTTCTTGTATTGATATGATTGATTCAAATGCATACTATATGGCCGGTGCATCTTACTATGGCGCATCTAAATTTGAGTTAGCAGGACCTCTTTTTGAAAAGGCGGTAGAAATCAATTACAACATGCCGAAGTCTGCTGAATTTGCATCAAGCTCATACCGCTCAGCAAAACAATACGATAAGGCTAAGGCAATCATCTCTAAAGCGCGACAGGAATTTCCAACACACAAAGGACTCTTACTAGAATCTGTTAATACTAGTATTGACATGGGAGACTCTGAAGGTGCTGAAACAGCTTTGAATGAAGCCATAGCTAAAGATCCTAACAACAAGTTGCTATATTACAACATTGGGTATATATACATCGATCTTAAAAAGAACGAAAAGGCTGAAGAGGCGTTGCAAAAAGCCTTAGAAATTGACCCTTCTTATTCTGACGCTCAATACCAGTTAGGCGCACATCTTGTCGGTTGGGCTGGAGATCTTCAAACAGCTGCAAAGCAAACAAAAGAAGGAGATGAGAATTACAAAATATGGATGGACCAAAGTACTGAAATTTTCAAGCGTGCAATTATTCCATTAGAGAATTATATTGAAGCCAATCCTAATGAAAAAGCAGTATTGAATATTTTGTTCCAAATTTATAGAAGTATCGATAACTCTGAAAAAGCATTAGAATATAAGAGAAGAGCTGATGCTATTGCAGATTAGTCATGATCTCAAACTAAATAAAAAAGGCATTCTTTCGAATGCCTTTTTTATTTCCGCAAAGTTTGAATTTAAAAAACTCTGATAGATTCTTCATCTTCTGTGTATTATCAAATAAAATACATACCTTTGCACACCCGAATTGAGTCGGGGCCCCGCATAATCTATAAATAAACGCGGATTTTTTAAACTTCTTTCAAGGTGTAGGTTCCTTGAAATACAATGATTACAGCCAACATGGCAAAAGACACAAGAACGCAGGGAACTGCAGAATTTGACTGGGATGCATTAGCATTAGACGGTTACTCATTAGCGGAAAGAGCAGAATATTCTGACAAGTACGAAGGAACTTTAAACTCTGTTGCAGAGAGAGAAGTTATTGAAGGAACAGTTGTTTCTGCTAATAAAAAAGAAGTTGTTATCAACATTGGATCTAAATCTGAGGGAGTAATCCCAACAAGCGAATTTCGCTACAATCCAGATTTAGCTACAGGAGATGTAGTACCAGTTTATGTTGAAACACAAGAAGACAAATACGGTCAGTTAGTACTTTCTCACAAGATTGCTCGTGTACATAGTGCATGGAATAAAGTGAATGAAGTATTAAAAACTGGAGAAATCATTACTGGTTTCGTTAAATGTAGAACAAAAGGAGGATTAATCGTAGACGTATTTGGTCTCGAAGCATTCTTACCTGGTTCGCAAATTGACGTTAAGCCAATTCGTGATTATGATATTTACGTTGGAAAGAACATGGAATTCAAAGTTGTGAAAATCAACCAAGAATTTAAAAATGTTGTTGTTTCTCACAAAGCTCTTATTGAAGCTGAGCTTGAAGAGCAGAAAAAACAAATTATTTCTGGACTTGAGAAAGGTCAAGTATTGGAAGGAACTGTTAAGAACATCACTTCTTACGGGGTATTTATTGACCTTGGTGGAGTTGATGGATTGGTTCACATTACAGATTTATCTTGGGGACGTGTTAACCACCCAGAAGAAATCGTTGAATTGGATCAGAAATTGAACGTTGTAATTCTTGATTTCGACGACGAGAAGAAGCGTATCGCTCTTGGATTGAAGCAGCTTGAGGCTCATCCTTGGGATTCTCTTGACGCTGAGATGAACGTTGGAGACAAAGTGAAAGGAAAAGTGGTTGTTATGGCTGACTACGGTGCATTCGTTGAGATCGCGCCAGGAGTTGAAGGTCTTATCCACGTTTCTGAAATGAGCTGGTCTCAGCACTTGCGTTCAGCACAAGACTTCCTTAAAGTAGGAGACGAAGTTGAAGCAGTAGTACTGACTTTAGATCGTGAAGAGCGTAAAATGTCTCTTGGAATCAAGCAATTGATGCCAGATCCATGGGAAGCTATCGAAGGGAAATATGCTGTTGACACACGTCACGAAGCAAAAGTTCGTAACTTCACTAACTTCGGTGTATTTGTTGAGTTGGAAGAAGGAGTTGACGGGTTGATTCACATCTCAGACCTTTCATGGCAAAAGAAAATCAAGCACCCATCTGAATTCTGTAAGGTAGACGATCCGATGGAAGTAGTTGTATTGGAAATCGATCGTGAAAACAGAAGAATTTCATTAGGACACAAACAATTGGAAGAAAATCCATGGGAAGTATTCGAATCTACATTTACTGAAGGTTCTACTCACGCAGGAACAGTTATCGAATTGAAAGATAAATCTGGTATTGTTTCTCTTCCTTACGGATTGGAAGGTATTTGTCCGGCTCGTCACATGAGAAAAGAAGATGGATCGAACTGTAAAGTTGAAGATTCATTAGATTTTGTAGTGATCGAATTCAACAAAGATGCTAGAAAAATTGTTGTTTCTCATACACGAACATTTGAAGAAGGAGATGATAAGCCATCAACTAGAAAAGCTAGTGGATCGGGTAACTCTTCAGCAGCTGTGAAAAGCTTAAACAAGAACACTGAAAAATCAACTCTTGGTGATTTAGATGCTCTTGCTGCACTGAAACAAAAAATGGAAGGGAAGAAATAATCCTAAACATTTTATATACTCAAAAGGGCTACCTATCAGGTAGCCCTTTTTTAATTAAGTCTTTTTTAATTAAATCCTACTCAATATTTTCAGTATATAAGTTCATCTAATAATCCAAATCATCTATGTCCTTAATCACACCGCGCACTATTTGCACTCCCCTATCCGATATACACGTTGAAAAACTAATGAAAATGTATTCAGAAAAGGATAGTTTTAAGTACATATCACCACTTAAGGGAAAAGAACCTGAATATTACAAAGCATTTATTCAACGTTCGATAAACGCAAATCAACTTGAAACCTGTGTTTGGTCAGTTAATTTGAAATCTGGAGAATTCATAGGTACTATAAATCTAAATTACAGTGAGGTCATTGAAGGGTTTCAAATAGGGTGTCACCTTAAGCGTGATTATTGGGGAAATGGCTTTGCTAAAGAATTATTCCATGAACTTATTCGGTTCGCCTTTGAAGAACGAAAACTTCCAGAAATAGGTAGTATATACGAAACTAATAATCTTGCATCCGCTAAGCTGATGCAACTATTTCAATTAGAAATACAATCAGTAAAAATGGAAGGAGAAATTGAAATTGCCATCTGTAAATTAGCCAATCCATTCTAAATTCAATTTCATTTAACTCCTCCCATTACGCCTATTTCATTACATTTATTCGTTGACGTTCAGATATTCCATCTTGAGATAATTCAATTATATAAACACCATTGAAAAGGTTTTCTACAGGAATTGAAATGCCTGTGGAATTATTAAAATTATCAACTTCACTATGATATACCTGTTCCCCATTCATTGAATAGATCTTTATTTGGATCGGAGATGAATAATTATTACCTCTATAGGTAACATTGCAAAAATCAATTACCGGGTTAGGGTACAATTGAGTAAAGTCTCCACCATTATCATTTACATTATGTGTTACAGATATAATATCTGAAAACTCCTCTACTCCATTTATATCCACCTGAGACAAACGATAATAGTGAATTCCTGGTTCTGGATTATGATGATAAAAATGATATCTATTTTCTTCACTTGTTGTTCCAGCTCCTGGAATAGAAGACATAAACTCGAAATTATTTATATTCATTGAATGATATAAATTGAAATGATCATTATCCAATTCCGTGGCGGTAATCCAAAATAAATTTACAAGATCACTTTCCTCACTATCACCATAAAATGCCACCATTTGACCAGGCAGATTTACACCACAAATAATTAACCCTGCATTTCCAACTCCACTTGTCCAAGTACCATTGCAATCGGTAAGTGAAGTACACTCTATCTGATTTGTTTGATTACAATTACCCCATGAACAATATGTAATTCCATCAGAAGTCCATGTACATGCGCAACCAGCAGACGATCCAGCACTATATATCGCACCTCCTATAAAAGAGCATTGACTATAGCTTTCAAATGTTAGTCCAGCAATAAGAAAATTTAATAAAAAAAGGTTCTGATAAATCTTCTTGAGATTCATCCTTAACAATAAGCTTTTGGTTACTGTTAAATAATATTCCGTTCCCCCTTTAGAACAGAATTTTGCGGTAGTTTCTGTTATTGTCATATGAATAGTTATAAACTTTGTAGCCACTATTCATGAAAATACAAGGGGAGTATTACATATTTTTGATCATAGCAGCTACGTAAGTCATCCCTATTAATATACGAAATACTACGTGTTAAAAACAAACTATTTTGAGAATTATACCACATTTAAGTTGTTTTTTGAACATTCTATTGATTATCTGGTATTTATTAAAGTTAAATTCATAAAAAAAGTCTGATTCAAATTGAATCAGACTTTTTTTATGAATATTTGAAATTGATCTATAATGCAGACTCTGCAAATGCAATCAACTTTTCTTTAGACTGGAAACCTACCAATTGCTTAACCAAATTGCCCTGATCATCAACAATTAATAACGTTGGGTATGCTCTTACACGATATAAACGTGACAATTCTTTACCATCAGAGGTTTTCTCCATTTCAACCTTAAGGTTGACAAAATTATCATTGAATAATTCTCCTACCTCCCGATCCTTGAAAGTAGTTGCAGCCATTCTTTTACATGGACCACACCAATCGGTATACGCATCAATAAAAATAAGTTTCCCTGATTTTGAAGCTTCTTTTTTCGCTTTTTCAAAAGAAACCTTGGAAAACGAAATACCAGTTCCACCACCTTTTGATGAGCTATACGACATCATTGAAAATGCAATTACTGCAAAAAAGAAAACTCCAACTATTTTTTTCATAACTATTCTAAATTCTATGCACGGTAAGGTACAAAATTCATTCCAACCTTAAAATAAAAAAATCACACGGTTCTTGTATTTCAAAGTTGTTACCTTTAATCCAAAATTCATTCCAAAGAAGATGAAACTTCACTTTTTAACAACGAATACGGAAATAATTAATCAAGTTAAATCCTTTATCAAGGAATGGGAAAATTCGAGTGAATTTATTTATACAAATACTTCTGGCTCTACAGGTAAACCTAAATCAATTAAGATTCAAAAAAGACACATGATGGTTTCCGCGAGAACTACAGGGGAATTTCTCAATCTAAAAAACGGACAAAGTGCCCTACTTTCATTATCTCCAAATACGATTGGAGGGAAAATGATGATTGTTCGAAGTATTGTTTTAGGCCTTACTCTTTATGTCATTGAACCTTCTGCCAATCCTATGAAATCCCTAACGGAACGATTTGATTTTGTTGCTTTAGTACCATTACAATTGTTTAGGATATTAAAAGAAACTCCTAAAAGATTGAATCAAATCAAACAACTTATTATCGGAGGTGGACCAATGTCTGATCAACTTATAAAAGATGTACAAATGGTTTCCGTGAGAATTTTCCACTCTTTTGGAATGACTGAAACCATTTCTCATTTTGCCCTAAAATCTATTAATCAACCATATAACAAATCTTATAAACTTCTCCCGGGAGTATCCATAAACACTCTAAATGATCACTTGATTGTTAATTGGCCTGCTATTGGTGTTACCAATTTAAAAACTAATGATATAATTAGTATAACAAATGATTCTTTTACTTGGCATGGAAGAGCTGACTTTGTGATAAACAGTGGAGGTGTGAAACTTCATCCTGAATCCATCGAATCAAAACTATACCAAGTCATTTCCACAGTTTTCTTTTCTGCAGGATTACCTGATTATGAATTAGGAGAGAAACACGTATTATGCATTGAAGGAGAAGTGGTTAACTATGAAAAAACAGAATTTTCATCTGTACTAGGTAAATACGAAATCCCTAAAGAAATTATCTTTTTAAGTGCTTTCAAATATACTGAAAGTGGAAAAATCAACCGTGTAGAGACTCTAAAACTAATACATAATGGCACTCGACAAGTATTATAAACATCTTGGATTAAAGTCTGGTGCGAATCGCGAAGAAATTAGAAAGGCGTATCGTAAGTTGGCGATGCACTATCATCCCGATCGTAATTCAAGTTCAACCGCCCAACATAAATTTCTAGTAGTCACAGAAGCCTATGAGATACTTACAGGAAAACGTCCTGCTCCACCTAGAACGCAACAGTCAAAGGGTACGGAAAAAAGAACTCCTAAATCCAAAAACAAATCGAATACTTCTGATAGAAATCATGAACAGCGAACTAAAGAAGCCCGTGAACGTTATCAAGAGCAAATGCTTCGAGAGAAACTTGAAGATGAGCAATACTTCCAAAAACTAACTTCAGGCGCCAAATGGAAAACAGTCCGTTTTGCTGCCGTACTTGGTTCTTTGATTTCAATATTACTTATTCTTGATTTATTCCTTCCTCACCACTACAAAGAGGATCGCGTAACTGAATACTCGCTCAATCGAGCTTTTGGAGCTAATCGTCTTCCATTAAGTTTAATTCACACTGAAAATGGTGATGCATTATGGATTGGAAAAATGACCTATAAACTCTATCATTCATCTCCAAATATCTACAAAGAATCAAGCTGGATTTTTCATCAACCAATTCGCGTAATTTCCTTAGGTAAAATCCAAAACAAAGTATACAATGTACATTTCACTTTTTACAGTAATATGTTTATAGCAATATTTTTGTTTTCCATTCCTCTCTTTACTTTATTTTATAAACGAAGAACTGCTTTTTTTACAATGCTGTATCATCTAAGCTATTTCGGAGTAAGTATTCTTCTCCTCTATTTTTTAGCTACAAATGATAGGTGGATACACTTATTAACCCTAGGTTTTCTCTAAAAACGTTTCATTGCACGCTCCATATCACGCTTATCGTCTTTCTCTTTCAAGTCTTGGCGCTTATCATGAATTTTCTTCCCTTTAGCACAGGCGATATTTAATTTTGCCCAACCTTTATCAGAGAGAAACATTTTCAACGGCACAAGTGCATTCCCTTTTACTTTACGATTTAAAAGTAATTTTCTTTGGGCACGAGGTGTATGATTATAAAATGAGCCATTTTCATATGCCGTAATATGCATATTACGAATCCATACTTCCCCGTCATCAAAAACGCAGTAGGCTTCCAAAATACTCGCTTTTCCATTACGAATACTCTTTATTTCCGTTCCAGACAACTGAATACCAGCTGTATAGGTGTCTAGTAATTCATATTCGAATCGCGCTTTCTTATTCTGTATGTTGATATTATTTTTCACTTGTTAAGATAGAGGTATGTAA
>JAKVAS010000084.1 GCA_022448165.1 Crocinitomicaceae bacterium
TGTAAAATGCGTTTTAATGCATTTTTACACCTTGTTATGCTCTTTTTTAATAATTGTCAATTCTCCAATCTAAGTCAATTTTGTCTAAATCAACATCAGGATAGTTGAATCTTGATTTCAATTCTTCAATATCGAATTCACGTTTTTTGGGATCAAGAATTAGCCAAAGTGTATCATCAATATCGTCTAAATTATCCGTTATTAATTTTTTCAATTCTGATTGTAAATATTTACTGTAAATCAATCCAACAGAAAAACCTTCCAGCATTCCTTCATTTGGACTAGCAACTTTGTATATCTCTTGTCGAAAATTAAATAAATTATTGAACATCCATCCGATATCTACAGGTCTATTCATTCTGTCCTCTGGAGCATGTTTGTACATTTCCTTAATTTTATTGATTGCACGTTCTGCTAGCTCCATATTTTCCTCGTATGGTCTGTCATGCAAAAACTCTCCTTGCATTAAATATTGAATGTTGGTCAGTTTGTTAAGTTGTTTTGCTCTGCTTAACTTATCCTTTTCCCCAACAATCGAATATTTTATTTGAACTAGTGGATTTACATGCTTTTTTGAAAGCCCAAATGCATCTAGTAATGACTCTATTTGCTGTCTTCTAAGTACGCTTGGTTTATCATTTAGTAAATCCGATCGAGACCACAGGTAATTGTAATCAAGTATCTTATGTAAAAGGTCTTTTGCAGTCATATTTTAATTGAGCATAACGGTCCGCAGCTAGAAAGTCGTACGGCTTTCTAACCGCGAGTTTTATTTAAAGTTACGAATGATTTTTTAACCGAGATTGAATTTACGAAGCGTAAGTTTCGTATGCTTTTTAGTTGCTGTTAGCTACATATCTTTCACGCATCGCACGCTAAACCCAGTATATTGATCTCCGTTTGCTGTTCCAACCCAGTCTGAATATTGTGATTTTTCAAAATGGATTGCCTTGAATTCGTTGTTGTTTAGATGCCAGTACGCGGAATATGTTCCGCAATAATTAAATGTATTCATCTCAAAATTATGAAGACCGCAATACCTAAGCTCTAATAATTCACTTGATTGCAAAGTGTCTTTGATACCATGGTAGTATAAACCGAAATCTTCAATTTCAAGTTCACCACCTAATGAAGTGAATAAATCATTCCATTCAGAGATTAAAGGAAGTCTAAAGCCAGTTGGGCACGCATTTTTAGCACTGCTATAGGAGTATAGTAACCCGCATGCTTCGCAAGAATCAGGGTACTGCACAGCACCAAGAGTGTCGAAATTCAAATTATCTGTCATCCAGATAAGTGAGTCGATAGTTACAGTGCCATATAATGTAGAGTCTCGTTCATCTATAATACTTCCTTTCACTTGACCGAAACAGTTCAAGTTTACCATTAAGATTATGTAGGTTACGAACTTCATTCAATTGTAGCTAACAACCGTATAAAACACATTAATGTGGAACAGCGGTTATATTTTCCCCTAAATATAGTAACTCGATCTCACACAATTGAAAAATATCCCCTATTAAAATTCTAACCGTTAGGTTTTTAACGTTTGAGAATTAAAAAAGCCAACCCACGAAGGTTGGCTTCTATAGTGACCCCGATAGGATTCAAACCTATAACCGCTGGAGCCGAAATCCAGTGCGCTATTCAGTTGCGCCACGGGGCCGTTTTAATGATCGAGATCGCTAGACCTTTATCGATAATTCGACGATCAAGTTCGGCAAACAATTGATCGTTGATAGGGCAAAAATAATGCAATTCTTGGAGTGATGACGATTCCAATAACAAATATTAATGACGTTTATATGATTTCTTTTATGACACGGGATAAATAGGAGCTCATTAATCAACCTTCATCAAAATAAATGATGAGTATCTTAGAGGGAACACTATTCTTAAATATCGTCTATTCAAACCATTTACAATTTTTACCTTTAACTTTGTGTATCCATCAATTAATACCCATCAATAATTATTTTATGACAGGATTAGATAATTGTTTATGACCATTTAGCGATGTATATTCTGCTGGAAATAAATAGACTTGTTTTCGGATGCAAAATCAAATAATTTTATACTTCACCCGTTTAAAGAGAGCATCAAAATAGTATTATGCGACTACTTATTATATCATTCGTACTTTTTTCAACGCATATATTCGCGCAAATCGGAACCGGTCAATGGAGGCTTCATGTTCCCGCGCGTCAAGGAATTGACGTCGCAGTGACTAATGGAAAAGTATATACGGCATTTGCAAATGGAGTTTCTGAATATGATATGAGTTCCAACGAAATATCTGTTTGGGATGCGGTAAATGGACTTTCAGACATAACGATTTCTTGTTTAGGAACTGCCCCAAATGGAAATGCTGTATTCATTGGTTATGAAAATGGGAATATTGATAAATTAGAAAATAATACGGTTACGAATATTCCAGCTATACGATTAGCAGAAGTGCTCGGGTCTAAGAAGATTCACTCAATTGTGGAGCATGATGGGTACATGTTTTTTGCCACTGGTTTTGCGATTGTAAAAATCGACCCGATAAAGAACGAAGTAAAGGATAGTTATTATCCAACGAACGGAAATTATCCGATTCTGGATGTTCGTTTTAAAGGAGATTCAATTTATGCTTTAGCAGAGGATCGTTTGTATAAAGGGCTAACAAGTAACATTGCTCTTGCAGACCCGACACAATGGGAAGTGGATGTTCGTGTTCCGGTACTTGATTCTAACGCCTATAAAGAATTGGAGGTAGTTGATAATGAGTTGTATTTATTGTACAAGTCAGATGGTTACGGTGAGGATACTGTATATCAATTAACGAATGGGGGGCTTATAACAACATTTACCGAATCCTTTCCTGACATTGAGATTAGATCAATTAATGTTTGTAATGAAAAATTGATGGTGAACTTTGGGGCTGCAATTGAGTATAACTCTGATTGGTCTCATTCCCTAATTATTGCACCGCTTCCTTTTGGAACATTATCTGCCAACGCAACAGTCTGTAAAGATGGGGTATATTGGATTGCGGATAATTATCATGGATTGGTACGTTTCGAACCACAAGTTTCAGCTACAAAAATTAGTTTTTCGGGTCCACCAAAGGGATCATTTTATTCGATGGATTGGTCAAAGGATCGTTTGCTCGTTGTGGGAGGAGGTGTGTCAGATAATATTTCAACATTTAATTCTTCTGGGATGTATTCCTTTGAAGATGAAGAATGGGATTTATTTAACACTACGACTACAGGAGAATGGGGAATTGAGCGTGCATGGGATTTTCTTTCTGTTTCGACTAATCCAAATGATAAAGATCAGATAGCTGTAGGAAGTTATTCCTGGGTCCCATTATCGATTTTTGATGGTTCTATGGAAAACGTTGATACGCTTACGCCGATGAACTCTCCTTTGGAGTTCTCCGTTGATCTAGATGGAGGTGAAAATGGAAGATCACTCGTCTCCGACGTAAAGTATGATGATCAAGGTAATTTATGGGTGCTAAATGGTTCTTCAAATAGTCCTTTAAAGGTGTATACTGCAGATGGGGAGTGGCAGACCTTTGACTTAGGAATTGCTTCGAAGAATAGGTTTTCTCGGAAATTAGAGATTGATTATAATGGAACAAAATGGTTTGCATTAAGGTCGGGAGGAATGTATGGATTTAATGATGCTGGAACGCCAATAGCGACAAATGATGATAAGTACATTCATATGACTAGCGGTGAACAAACTGGAGGATTACCATCTAATGAAGTTACTGCAATAGCTGTTGATTTTGATAATGAGATTTGGATAGGAACGGATGCTGGTTTTGCTGTTTTATACAATGCGGAAACGGCAATAGAAGGAACTCTCGGAGAATACAATGCTCAAAGAATTAAACTGGAGTATGAAGGTAATGTTGAGTATGTGCTTGGAGCAACAAGTATTACAGATATCGTCGTTGATGGTGCTAATCGTAAGTGGTTTGGAACGGCAAATGCAGGGATTATTTTACTTTCTGCAGATGGATTGGAAATTCTGGAACAATACACCACTGAGAATTCTCCGTTGATCTCAAATAGTGTTTTTGATTTAGAATTGGATAATAATACTGGTGAATTGTACATCATTACAGATAAAGGGCTGGTTTCGTATCGAACTGATGCAACCTATGGCGACCCAACATATGCTAATGTTAAAGTGTTCCCAAATCCAGCTAGACCTGATTTTGATGGGCCGATTACCATGCAAGGAATTCAGTATGATTCTGATGTGAAGATTACTGATGTTGCAGGAAATGTTGTTTATCAAACAACTTCTAATGGAGGAACTGCTACTTGGAATGGTAAAACACTCACAGGAGACCCTGTGAAAACGGGAGTCTACTTGATTTGGACGGCTCCAAATGATGGAAAAGGACGACAAGTAGGAAAGGTGCTTATTGTCAATTAATAGGGAGTAAGGATTTATTGGCAGTTTATTGATTCGTCCGTAAATCGCATATTTGCCTATCTTTGAATGATAGTATATCTCCATGAAATCTTTAACAACAGGCATTTTTATTCATCGTATTTCATTTTCTGAAACAAGTTTAATCGCCCTGTTTTATACCCGCGAATTTGGATTACGTAGATTTTTGTTCAAAGGAGGAAAGAAGAAAAGTCACAATCTTTTTCCAATGGCAGTTTGTGAGGTCAGTTATTACGGACGAAAGGAAAGTGAATTGTTAAATGTTACTGCTGTAGAACCAGCATTACCTCTATCATATCAATTTGATCCTATTAAATCTACGGTGGCTTTTTTTATGGCTGAGGTTTTGAAGAAATGTACGTATATGGATGAACCAGATGACGCGACCTTTCTATTTATGACTTCTAAATCACAAGAATTAAACCAATTGGAAGACTGTAGCATGTTTCCTATTCGTTTTTTAATAGATCTTTCAGAGCATTTGGGTATACAACCTTATATAGAAGGCACTGATGCTTCGTTTTTTAATTTGGATGAAGGATTAGTAGAAGGACGAAACCAGAGTCAACAAAGGGTGGCCAAAGGAAGGGTTGTAAGTGATTTAAAAGATCTCATTCAAGGTAATGAACCACCACAAATGTCTAAATTGATGCGTGAGGATGCCTTGACCATGATGCTTGAATACTATCGGATTCACATCCCTAACTTCGGAACTGTATCTTCTCACGAAATTGTAAGAGAAGTGTTAAGTGCATAAAAAAAACCGTTCGAAATCCGAACGGTTTTTTTAGTATCTATGTGTAGGAAATTTAGTTCTTTTTTAACTCTTTAATGAAAACTTCTTTCAATACAAGTGTTTCCATTGTATTTGCTGAAAAGTCTCGAATACGAGCATTAACCATTACAATATGATCATCTGTTAGCATTGGAATTGCCGCTGCTTCATCTACAATTATTTGATCACATTTTGTTAGGTATTGCATGCGCTTTTCATTATTTGTTTCTGAAGAAGCCTTTTCGAAAAGAGCATCAAACTCTTCGTTGTGAAACCTAAAGCTATTAACCATGCTTGCAGTTTCTTGTACATTTCCACCGTAAAAAAGACTTAAGAAGTTTTCAGCATCTGGATAATCAGCAATCCAAGCAGATCTCCAAATTTTAGCTTTTCCACTGGCAATTGCCTCTTCTCTTTCTTCAATCGTACATAATTTGATAGCTAAATCAATATTCAAGTTATCTTTCAACTGTTTTTGAACAGCCTTTGCCATGGTGTGCATAGAAGAACCTTCTTTTGCGTTTACATAGAATTCTAGCACAGGAAATCCTTTTCCATTAGGGTATCCAGCTTTCGTTAATAAAGCTTTGGCACGATCTGGTGCATAGTTATGACCTTTAACTTTTTTGTTGTCGTAAGCTCCAATCGTTGGAACGAATCCATATATTGCTGGCCAGCCTTCACCTTCGAGCCAGTTGTCAACAACCTGTTCTCTGTTAATGGCAAGGTTAAACGCTTTTCTGACATGAACATCACTAAACTCTTCACTTTCACAAGCCATGGCAATATATGTCATACTTAAACTAGATCTAGAATCTACTTTATGCTTAACATTTTTACCATCCTGTGCCTCTTGTAGTGTCCCTAATATGTTTTGAATTTCGTCTACTGGTATTTCCAGTACAAGATCCATTTTACCATCTTTAAATGCGGATAATTCGCTTTTTTTATCTTTTGAATAAGTCATATTCACTTTAGATAAAAAAGGAAGTTGGTTTCCAAAATCATCTTTTTTCCAGTAGGAAGGGTTACGGACTAGAATAATTTTGTCTTCCGATTTCGATTCCAAAGCAAAAGGACCAGAACCTATTGGATGATTTTCAATATCGTTACCATATTTTTCAAAGGCTATCTTTGAAATAATAGACAAATTTGAGTTAGCAACAATTTTTTCGAATCCTGGAAAAGAGTGTGATAAAGTGACTTGAACTTGGTTTGACCCAATAATCTTTACACTCGGAATTCCTCCAGAAGGGATTGATGCAGTAGATTTTTTAATATAATCTTCAGCTCCCTTGATGTGATTTTTAAGTAAATATGAAATTTGATTCTTCTCTAATCCAGAACATGCTAGGTCAAATGAAAACTTAACATCTTCTACTGTTAAGTCACCTGTACCACCACCAAAACATTCATCCTTATGGAATTTAACACCTTCTCGGATTGTAAATGTATATACTTTGGCTTCTGAATCAACAGTAAAGCTTTCAGCAATTGCAGGAATTACATTCATTGTTTCCATGTCATACTCCATCAATGGCTCATAAATTTGAGAATTGATACGTGCCGAATAAACATCGGCTGCATAAGTTGGGAAAAGGGAGGAAATTTTATCGGTAGACATGAATGACAATTCACCACCATATTTTTTTCCACCTTTAGCAATCAAATCATCAATTGATTGTTCGGAATCACCACATGAAGAAAACATCATGGCAGCAGATACAAAGAAGAGTAAAAGGGTTGTTTTCATAACTTTTAACATAGGTTTTAGCAACACAAAGATATAAAAATAGACGCTACATTAGTAACCGACTTTGCTACGCACTCGTTGTAGCACATCTTGTGCAACAATTTTTGCGCGTTCCTGACCGATTTTTAACGCCGATTCTATTTCTGATGGGTGCTCAATCAAATAATTATATCGTTCGCGTTCAGCTTTGAATTTGTCTGTAATTAATTCAAATAGAGCTTGTTTTGCATGGCCGTATCCAAAACCTCCCGCCAAGTACTTTACGCGCAATTCTTCAATTTGTTGCTTATTTCCTAATAATTCATACAAAGCAAAGACATTACAGGTGTCAGGGTCTTTTGGATCTTCAAGTTCTTTTGAGTCTGTTTCAATTGACATCACTTGTTTTCGTAACTTTTTGTCCGTTAGGAAAATGTTTATGAAATTATTTCTCGATTTACTCATTTTTTCGCCATCTGTTCCAGGAACTTTCTGTGTAGCTTTGTTAAAACGGGCTTCTGGGACCACAAAAGTGTCTCCCATTTGGTTGTTAAATCGATTAGCTACATCTCGTGTAAATTCTAAATGTTGTTCTTGGTCTTTACCAACAGGAACAAATTCCGCATCATACAAAAGAATATCGGCAGCCATTAGCATTGGATAAGTAAAAAGGCCACTGTTTACATCTTCCAATCGATCAGATTTATCTTTGAAACTATGGGCAAGCGTTAGTCGAGAATATGGAAAAAAACACTGTAAATACCAGTTAAGCTCGGTAACCTCCGGAATATCACTTTGGCGGTAAAATACTGTTTTTGAAGGGTCAATGCCGAATGCCAACCAAGTTGCGGCAGTGGATAATGTATTGTTTCTTAGTTCTTCTCCATTCTTAATTTGTGTCAGTGAATGAAGATCTGCAATAAATAAATACGAATCGTTAGCAGGGTCATTCGCCATTTCAACGGCTGGAATGATCGCTCCAAGTAGGTTTCCTAAATGCGGTGTTCCAGTACTTTGAATTCCTGTAAGTATGCGTGCCATAGAGATTTTTCGAACGAAAGTAGTGATTTTGCCAGTATTATGTGTGATGGAATGGAAATTCAATATATTTGATGTATGCGGATAATTTTGGGTTTGCTGTCCTTGATATGGAAATTGTACATTGCGGTTGTTTTTATAGCTACAGCGGTTATCTTCTACCCTATAATTTTACCTTTCCTTTTCAGTGAAAAAAACAAGGTCCGTTCTTTTCGCTTTTTTGTTGTTTGGAGTTGGACATTTCGCGTTTTGTGTTTTTATCACGTGAAACGCATGAAGAATGCTAAATTACCAAAAGCACCATTTGTTGTTGTGGCAAATCATATTTCTTATTTGGATATATTTTTAATGTATTCCATTCTACCACAAAGCGCTTTCTTGTTTCTTGGAAAAAGTGAAATATTGAGATATCCAATAATCGGAACATATTTTAAGCGGTTGAATATTCCTGTTTTCAGAGATAGTCGTGTGAAATCTGCGAAATCTCTTATCCAAGCATCTAGAGAAGTGAAAAAAGGTTGGTCTTTGATAATTTTTCCTGAGGGAGGAATACCAGACAGGAATCCGAAATTAGATAAGTTTAAAGGTGGAGCTTTTCAATTGGCGAAAAGTACGAGAGTTCCAATTGTTCCAATAACATTCACAAATAATCATCGGTTGTTTTCGGATCCTAGTTTTATACTTGGTATAGCACATCCTGGGCTGAGTCGTGTATATATTCATGAGTATTTATCGGTATCTGAAATAGAAAAAATGAGCCAGGATGAACTTATGGAACATTGTTTTCAGACAATAAATGAACCGTTATTGTATGAATATCCTGAATTGAAATTACAAGAGAACTGAATTTACTTATCTTTGCAGAGATGAAAATCAAAGAAGAAACAATAGATCATATTGCTCACCTTGCTCGTTTAGAGTTTGAAGGCGAAGCGAAAGAAGCGATTCGAGGAGATTTGGAACGTACAATTTCGTTCATGGATAAATTACAGGAGGTTGATACGGAGAATGTTGAACCTCTGATTTTTATGTCTCATGAAATTAATCGTTTAAGAGAAGATGAACCTGTAGAAACTGTTTCTCAGAAGGATGCGTTGAAGAATGCACCTAAAAAGGATTCAGATTACTTTCGCATTCCTAAGGTTCTCGACAAGAAGTAGTTACTCAGTCTATTTGAATCGCTCTGTGTTTAATGCAGGGTATTGTGGATCCATTTCTTTTAGAGTTTTTAAAAGAATTTTGGCAACCGAATAGAGTTTAGTCCAGTTTCGATCACAAGGTATTATATTCCAAGGGATATCATTGCATCGTTCAAATAGTGTCTCATAAACTTTCATGAATTCATCCCAATTTTCTCGTGTTTCCCAATCACCATCACTATGTTTCCAGTTTTTTTCGGGTACGTCTATACGTTCTTGTAGTTTCTCACCTTGTTTTTCGTGACTCAAGTTTAAATAACATTTAACGATTTTTGTGCCGTTGGCCTCTAAGTGGTTTTCAAATGCATTGATTTGATCATATCTTTTTTCTATGGTTTCCTCATCAATATAACCATATACAGAAGGCACTAAAATGTCTTCATAATGAGAACGATTGAAAACGGTGATCATTCCTTTTTTAGGAGCTCTTTTATGGATTCTCCAGAGGAAATCATGAGAAAATTCTTCGTCCGATGGTTTTTTGAATGAATGAACATTTACCCAAGCTGGACTTGTCATCTGAAACAAAGTGCGTGTTAATCCATCTTTTCCCGAAGCATCCATTCCTTGTAGCACGAGCAATAGACTTTGTTTTCCTTCAGCATAAAGGCGTTTGTTGTATTCATAAATTTCTTCGAGTAAGTCCTTTGTTGCTTTTTTAATTTCATTCTTGTTCCAATTTTCAGGTCCTTTAGGAGAATGATTATCAAGTATTGCCATGCTTTAGAGTTATTTTAAAACGATATATACTGGAAGGTGATCTGAGTACCCTCCGAAATATTTTCTGCCTCCGTAGGAAGAGTTTGGTTTCTGTCCTCCATCGGGATAGGTATAAATAAGTTTACTGTTGTTTAATATGGAAGCATCTTGTTCTTCAATACCGAGTCCCGAACGCTTGTCATAAATAGCTTGTGAGATGATAATTTGGTCTAAAACAGCCCACTCACGATTGTGAACACTTGTTCCATCTCCATCCATGTGGTCTTCATATAACAGATTCACAAGATCTCCTTCTCCTTCATATCCAGATTCTTTTGCGCGGAGTACAAATTCGAGACTTTTATCATCCGGGTGATCGTTGAAATCTCCTAGAATTATAATATTTGCATCTGGGTTGTCGCCTAGAATTTCATCTACTTTTTCGCGCAGCGTTTCGGCCGCTTCCATCCGTTTGTGTTCCGTTTTTTCTTTTCCTTCTCTTCTTGATGACCAGTGGTTTACAAATACATGAGTAATTATGCCATCTCCTATTTCACCTTCAACATATAAGATGTCCCTTGTGGCGAAATGACGATTGTAATCTAACTTTACGCTTAATTTGGTACTGTTAATTACCCTAAAAGCATCTTTATCATAAAGTAATGCGCAATCAATACCACGTTTATCAGGAGATTCGAAATGAGCAATTCCAAAATCATTGTTTTTCAAACCACCTTTTGTTCTAAGATCTTCTAAGACACTTCTGTTTTCAATTTCCGCGAGTCCAACTAAGATTGGTGTAGAGGGAAATAATCCCATTACTTCCCCAAGTCGTTCTAGTTTTTCTTGATATCGCTTATTATCCCACTGTTTGTAACCAGAAGGCGTAAAATCATCATCATTTTTAGATGGATCATTTTTGGTGTCAAATAGATTTTCAACATTGTAAAAGACAACAGGCCTACCAGAAAATGAACGATTTACTGTACTCATATTGTTTTGCGTTTCTGTTTGTTTAATTGAGGTATCACGAATACATTTCACAAAAATAAAGAGTGCGAAAAAAATCAAGACAGGAATTATTTTTTGTGTCATTCGGTTTCATTTTCCTCTAAGCAGTCCGAGTAGTCCACGGGTAATTTCTCCTATCCAACCACCACCTCTGGAACTTGTTACTCCTTTGGTAACTGATCGCGTAACATCTTTCCACATCCGTTCACGTTCCCGTTCTTTTTTTGTTTGTTCCCGTTCATATTCTTTTCTCAAACGCTCGAGTTCCCTAATTTCTTCCTTTTCACGCTTTAACTCTTCTCGTTCTAAGCGTTTTAATTCTGCTTCACGAAGTTTAGCATCTTTTTTACGCAACAATTCAGCTGCTTTATCATGTTCATCACGCAGTTCTTGTTGACGTTCTTCGGTTGCTGCTTTCTTTATTTTGCCAGTAAGAATTTCATAAGCGCTTTCTCTGTCAATGTCTTCGTTGTATTTTGAAATAAGATCAGATTTTGCAACTAACGCATCTATTTCATTTTGTTCTAAAATATCCATTCGCGAAAGCGGAGCCCTGCAGATGGTTGCTGCTAATGGTGTAGGAATCCCTTTTTCATTCAAAGAAGTGACTAATGCTTCTCCAATTCCCAGAGAAGTAATGATTTCTTCTGTGTTGTAAAACTCAGATATTGGGTAGTTTTCAGCTGCTTTTTTAATCGCTTTTCTATCTTTTTCTGTAAATGCCCGAAGTGCATGTTGTACTTTTAAACCCAATTGTGCAAGGATGTCATCAGGAACATCTATAGGATTTTGAGTACAAAAGAATATACCAACACCCTTTGAACGAATCAGTTTTACAATAACTTCTAATTGATCCATTAATGCAGAGGAGGCTTCATCAAATACCAAATGGGCCTCATCAATGAATATGCACAGTTTTGGTTTATCCATGTCACCTTCCTCTGGGAATGAACCATAAATTTCAGCCATAAGGCTTAACATGAAGGTTGAGAATAATTTTGGTTTACTTTGAATGTCCATAAGCCGGACAATTGAGATAATTCCATGTCCTTCTTCATTTTTGCGTAGAAGATCTTTCGGATCGAATGAACGTTCTCCAAAGAATGTATCCGCTCCTTGTTGTTCTAATTCAATTACTTTACGCATGATTGTATTCACAGTAGAAGAGGCGACTTGACCATATTCTTCAGCAATTTCTTCTTTTCCTTCATTGGCTACAAATTGAAGAACTTTTCGAAGGTCTTTGAGGTCAATGATGGGAAGTTGCTTTTTATCGCAATAAACAAAGATCAGCGAAATTACGCTTGATTGTGTATCGTTTAGACCTAGTATTTTTGAAAGAAGAACCGGTCCAAATTCAGAAACGGTCGCTTTGAGTTTCATTCCGTCACCATTCGACATGGTCATTAATTCTACAGGCAATGCCATTGGTTCATAGGGTAGACCAATTCCTGCGTGTCGTTTCTCAATGAAAT
>JAKVAS010000085.1 GCA_022448165.1 Crocinitomicaceae bacterium
CTAAAGATGATTTGGGAGCATTACTTCAGTTTATTCGATCTCAGAATAACTTGACTAATATTGAGGAGTTACTTAATCGAAATGTAGATGTTTTGGGAGGTGACTTTAAAGTGCGATTGACAAGTAAATTTCCAAATTTAACGACTTCCGAACTTCAGTTGATTATTTATTTGAGATTAGGATTGCCAACTAAGGAAATTGCTCAAATAAAGAATGTAGAGCCTTCTTCTGTTCGAATTTTTAAACATCGATTGAAAACGAAGCTTGGAATATCAAAGGAAGTTGATTTGGTTAGATTTATAGGTGAGCTGTAAGGCTTTTTATAGTGGGGTTATGTTAGTTGTTAATGCTTGGTAAACGCCCAGTAAACAACTTGTATACGGCTGTAATGTCTCAGTTTTTTGAGTTATATACGTTTGATAATATCTTTGTATTGCAAAAATATTAAGATATGTTTAGACCGTCTACTATGGTCCTATTTTTTATAGGACTTTTAATCGCATTTACGTCAATATCTCAATCTTCGACGTCAACTTATTCAAATGGGATAATCCCTTTTTCATTCAATACTTATGATGCAGGATGTAATGGTCCGATGTCTCCTTTGGTGGTCAATATTCCTGCAGGATCTACTGTAACTTCAATAGAAATTTCTTACGATGTAATCGCAGGGAATGGAGCTTGGATGTCTGAGCAAAGAACTGCTGTGCATTGCCATGAAACGGGTGGGACAGAAGGAGCAATTAGTGGTTCTGGAGGGAATTCTGGAGGTACAGAATCCTATAATCGAACTGGTGTAGGAATTGCAAATGGGTTTTCAGCTTCAGGAGTGTTAACGTTTGAAATGCGCGCATGGAGAACTTGGGGAGGCACTACCTGTGAGACTTCATATCAGAATGTAGTTAATAATACTTGGTCGATTAAAGTAAATTATATGATTGCTGGACCAATTGTTTCTCCTGGTGGAGTTCCAAACGCTGAAGTTTGGTTTGATGCTAGTAATGGAGCTGTTGGTTCTCCAGTTACGCAATGGAATAATTTGGGCGTAAATTCAAATATACCGTCTTTAACTTCTCCTTCTGGAGGTACATTTACAAATTCTGATTTAAAAGCAAATTACAATAGTGTTATTACTACAACAGGAGGATATTCAGGTACATTTCATGCAGAGGTAAGTAATAGAAATCAATTAATTGCTGGGAATCAAGTTACGATGTATGTTGCTTATTTAGGAAACAATGCACCTGATTTAACTTTTGAATTTCATGGTTCAGTACAAACAAGCGCATCGTCTAATGGGGCGAATCAATGGCTCACGTGGGGTTTTAGACATGGAGGTATGGGAGTATTATATAGTAATGGGACTGGATTTGCTTACAATACCCCTTCGATAGCAGGGATTTCTCATAATTCAGCTTTTGCCGGTTTAAATGGAACCGCTAATTCTAGTGGTAGTAATACGTTGAGTGGTAACGATCTGAATTATGGGAATATTGGTTCATTTCATACTGGAGGGAATTTTATGGAATTGTCGATTGGTTATTGGCCTGGATATGGAATGTCACGGGGAGTAATGGAAGCAATTTTATGGGATGATAATTTAAGCTCTGCTAATAGAAGTGCTGTTGAGTCTTACTTGGCGATAAAGTATGGAATTACCTTAGGAGTAAATGGAATCTCGGAAAATTATGTTTCTCCGTCTAACGGTTCTGTAATTTGGAATGTAGCCTCCAATACGGGGTATAACTATGACATTGCTGGGATATCTAGAGCCGATGTTTCTGCATTAGATCAGCGAAAATCACATAGTACAAATGGACCAGCTTCGGGAGTGTTTAATGATATTTTGACCATTTCTAATGGTGTTACATTTAGTAATCCTTCCGCTTTTAGTGCAGATGATTCTCATCTAATCTGGGGGCATAACAATACTGCTTTGATTAATACTGGAGCTGTCGTGAATTACCCTACTGACAATGGTGAGTCAGTTCAAACTATCTTCCAACGCGAGTGGAAATCTCAAGAAACAGGCAGTGTAGGCAGTGTTACTCTCGAATTTGACCTGTCAAGCGTTCTTGGTGTTGGAGGAGTAAATGGTGCTAATAACCTTGCGGATGTTCGATTGTTGGTAGATGAGGATGGTGACTATTCGGTTGGGGCAACTTCTATTGCTCCTTCTTCATTTAATAATGCAACAGGGGTTGTCTACTTCCAGCACGATTTTCAACCTGGAACCGCTAACCAATTTGATCAACAGCGAGGCTTCTTTTTTTCTATAGGGTCGGTAAATATGACAACTTCACCGCTGCCGATAGAGTTGATTTCTTTTGAAGTCAGTAATGATGGATGTTCAAATTTTTTGTCATGGAAAACATCAAGTGAATATGATAACAGCAAATTTATTCTCGAAAGGTCGTTTGATTTGAATACATGGAAGCTTGTAGGTTTAGTTAATGGAGCTGGACATTCAATTGGTGAATTAGATTATTCATATAGAGATTTTGATTTTGAAAACAATGGAAAGCTTTATTATCGTCTGAAACAAGAGGATTTTGATGGAGAGCAAGAGGTTGTTGGTATTCAAGTTATAGATGTTTTTTGTGAGAATAATGTGGAGCCAAGTATTTATCCAAATCCTGCCCAAAATAAGTTGAATATTCAATCATATTTTGGTGGCGTAATGAAAATTGTTGATGTGAATAGCCGTGTTATGATGGAAGAGGTTTTATCAATTGGAACAACTCCTTTTAGCGTTTATCAATTAGCTAAAGGCATGTATATTTTGGAGCTTCAACTGGATAATGGTAAAAGGTATACGAAGCCTTTTATTAAGGAGTAAATATTGATGGTCTCACTTAAGCAGGTAGTTTTCCTAAACTTTAAGGAGGGATTCATTGAATAGCGGACGAAAACAGCTATCTTTGCGCCAAATTTGTGTTTTATGCTTGCAGTAAATAATCTTTCTCTTCAATTTGGAAAACGTGTATTATTCGATGACGTTAATGTAAAATTTGTCAATGGAAACTGCTACGGTGTGATTGGTGCCAATGGAGCAGGGAAGTCAACGTTCTTAAAAATTCTTACAGGAGATCAAGACCCAACAACAGGACATGTGTCTTTAGAGCCAGGAAAACGTTTGGCTGTATTGAAACAGGATCACTTTGAGTTTGATGAGTTTCAAGTGTTGAACACGGTTATTATGGGGCACACGCGTTTGTTCGAAATCATGACGGAAAAGGATGCGTTATACGCTAAGCCGGATTTTTCTGATGAGGACGGAATGCGAACAGCAGAACTGGAGGGAGAATTTGCTGATTTGGAAGGATGGAATGCTGAAACGGATGCAGCTTCGTTGCTTTCAAGTCTTGGTATTGAAGAAGCTCGTCATTATACATTAATGAAAGACCTTCCCAATGATCTGAAGGTTCGAGTATTATTGGCGCAAGCATTATTTGGAAATCCAGATGTTTTAGTTTTGGATGAGCCTACCAATGATTTGGATTTAAGAACGATTTCATGGTTAGAGGATTTCCTGTTGGATTTTAAAAATACGGTGATTGTTGTATCACATGACCGTCACTTCTTAGATACGGTTTGTTCTCACATCGTTGATATTGATTTTTCAAAATTGAATATGTTTACTGGAAACTATACTTTCTGGTATCAATCCTCTCAATTGGCTGCAAGACAGCGTTCTGACAAGAATAAGAAAGCGGAAGAAAAGAAGAAAGAATTAATTGAGTTTATTGCGCGATTTTCTGCGAATGCTGCGAAATCGAAACAAGCAACGAGTAGACGTAAAATGTTGGATAACCTTGATATCGAGGAAATTCAACCATCAAGTAGAAAATACCCTGGAATTACGTTTCACCAAGATCGTGAAGCCGGAAATCAAATATTGAATGTAGAAGGTTTGTCTAGATCTTTTGAAGGGAATAAATTATTCGACAAGATTTCTTTTATTGTTAATAAAGGAGATAAAATTGCTTTCATTTCTAAGAATTCACTTGCAATCACTACGTTATTTGAAATTTTACAAGGAGATTTAGAACCTGAAACTGGTGAGTTTACATTTGGAACAACTATCACTAAGGCATATTTACCAAATGAAAACCATACGTATTTCGAAGAGAAATTACCTCTTATTGATTGGTTGCGTCAGTATGCGCAAACGGATGAAGAGAAAGAAGAGGTGTATTTAAGAACGTTCTTAGGAAGAATGCTTTTCACGGGAGAGGAAGCGATGAAAACAGCGAATGTTCTTTCTGGAGGTGAAAAAGTACGTTGCATGCTTTCAAAAATGATGCTTGCAAAAGGAAACCTTTTGTTAATGGATGAACCAACAAATCATCTTGACCTAGAGTCAATTACTGCGTTGAATAATGGTATGAAGGAGTTTAAAGGAACTTTATTGTTTTCATCTCATGATCAGGAATTAGTAAATACGGTAGCAAATAGAATTATTGAGATTACGCCAAATGGGATTATTGATAAGATGATGCCTTATGATGCTTATTTAAAGGATTCTAAGATTGTCGAGTTACAAGCGGCAATGTACGCTTAGTTTGAGTCTCATTTTATTGTAGTTTACTTCTAGTTCTTTTTCGATGTATTAAGGCTAGGGGATCTATTCTTAGATTAGGTTTTTAGGAAAACGAATACAGATATAATTTAAGGAAAGGAAACTTCATGTTGATATCTACTTAATCTGTAATAATGGTAATAATCATTGATGTTGGTTAAGCTATTATTTATGGATGTTTTTAGTCATCAAGATATGATGAACGGCGAATCATTGCTATTTCTGATTCCGAAATATTACCTTTACCTCAAAGCAAAGAACTATGACGAAAATAACACTTGATGCAAATCAATGGAACTCTCAATATATTAAGATTACAGCAGAGTTTGATACGCCAGAAGAAATTGCAATTATTCAATTGCCAAGTTGGAGGCCTGGTAGATATGAATTAGGAAACTTTGCTAAGAATGTACGTAATTTCAAAGTGTTTGATCAGAACCGTGTTCCACTTGAATTCAGGAAGATCAAAAAGGATCGTTGGGTGGTCGGAACTGAATCTTGCAGCAAAATAGAAGTGAGTTATAGTTTTTATGCAAATGAAATTAATGCGGGCTCAACATGTTTGGATGAAAATCAGTTATATGTAAATCCAGTAAATTGCTGTGTGTATACTGAATCTACATACCACGATAAAGTATCTGTTGAATTGAAAACTCCCGCACATTGGGATTTAGCAACTTCCATGGAAATCAAAGATGGAATGTTGATTGCCGAAAATTTTGAAGAATTATTAGATTCTCCATTCATTGTATCGTCTCAATTACAGCATCGTTCTTACGAATCGTTCGGAACTATTTTCCATGTTTGGTTCAATGGAGAGGTAAAACCAGATTGGGATCGACTATTAGCAGATTTTCAAAAGTTTACTGATAAGCAGATCGAGAAGTTTACAGAGTTTCCTGTGAAGGAATATCACTATATCAATCAAATTCTTCCCTATAAAGCATATCATGGAGTAGAACACCAAAAGTCAACGGTTATTTCTTTAGGACCTTCTTATGATATCTTTGGTTCTTTGTATAAAGAATTGTTGGGAGTAAGTGCTCATGAATTATATCATACTTGGAATGTAAAGGCGATTCGTCCTATTGAAATGTTTCCTTATGATTTCACGAAAGAGAACTATTCTCGATTGGGGTATATTTGCGAAGGTGTAACGACTTATCAAGGAGACCTGTTTTTATACAAGAGCGGAGTGTTTAATGAAGCGCAGTACTTTCTTGAGTTAACTAACCAACTACAACGTCATTTTGATAATGCAGGAAGATTCAATTATTCTGTGGGAGATTCATCTTTTGATACTTGGTTGGATGGTTATGTTGCAGGAGCTCCAGGAAGAAAAGTTTCAATTTATACTGAAGGTTGTTTATTGGCATTCGTGACGGATATTATGATATTACAAGCAACGAAAGAAAAGTATGGTTTGGATGAAGTCATGAAGCGTCTGTATTTCAATTTTGCGTTACAAGGAAAGGGAGTTTCTGAGAAGGATTACAAACAGACCTTGGAAAGTGTATCTGGAATATCTTTTGAGAACTTTTTTGATGATTATATAAATGGAACTAGACCTTATGAGTCGATTATTACGCAAAGTTTTGAATACCTTGGATTAGAATTGAGCCATGAGCCTTCTAATAAATACTCGGAAGGTCAATTAGGGTTTAGAACTGTTCGTTCAGGTGATAACTTTATCATAAAATCAATGTATCCAGGGGGACCTGCAGAAACAGCGAAGTTGATGTTAGAGGATGAAATAATTGCTGTAAATGGATTTAAATGTGCAGGAGAGTTAGATAAATGGTTGTCTTACTTCGATGATAATACGAAAACTGTAACAATAATAAGAGGAGGGGTGTTAAAAGACTTAACTTTTCCTGAGGTTATGCGCCCATTTTATATGCGTTATTCTATTAGTAAAGTGGACAATCCTGATGGTGCACAGAAGAAAGCATATAAGGCTTGGATTAGATGATGTGAATGTATTACGTATAAATGCGTGAGCTTTTTGAGTAAGGTTTGTTAGTAGCCGACTTTAATTCCATAATATACATCCAATTGTGAAGTAGAACTTTGAACATACCTTTTGTCCATTAATTTCACCTGATCTCCAGCCCACTTCTTTTTTTAGAGTTTCTAATATTTGATTTTTAGATTTTTCGGAATAATCACCTAGAATCTCATATATTGATTCTACTTCATTGTTGTCATTAATGATTAATGTCATTTTAAAAGAGGTGGGAGGTAATCCGTTAGTAGTAGAGATTAACTCAAGGATATTATCGTTGAAAAAAATTAATAAGTCTGACCAATCGTTTTTAAATGATGCTTCCTTATCAGGGAAGTCATATAGGGTATCGCATTTAGTTTGCCCAAGAGAATAATTTACAATTAGAAAAAGAGTAGTGATTAATATTATAGAAGCTCTATACTTCATGATTGATTAATTCATTGTAAAAAAAAAGGCCTCATAAATGAAGCCCTTTTTTGATTTAATATTTTTAACCGATTAGAATTTATAGCTAACCCCTAGACTTGGTAAGATTGGGAATTGATCAATTTGTTCACCGGTAATTCTATTTATGTAGAAAATGTTCCGTCTATCATATGCATTTGTGATTGCTCCAACAACTTCTAAAACAGTGTTGTTTTTAAATGTAAACTTCTTTTTTACTGTAATATCTAGACGGTGATAGTATGGTAAACGTTCACTGTTAAACTCTCCAAGGAATGTAGAAACATAATTTGGGTTAGTTGTTGTGTAATCTGTTGTTACTCCTTGTGAAAAGTTTTCTTCTTGATAGAATCCAGCAGTTGGTGTAAATGGAAGTCCTGATCCTAGATTCCAACGAACGCTTAATTCTAAATCTTTTTTCTTTCCAAAAAGATATGTTCCAACTAAGTTAACATTGTGTCTTCTATCAAATACAGGATAGTAGTATTGGAACCCATCCCAGCGTTGAGAAATTCCATATGAATATACTGCCCACAGGTATAATCTACTACTTGAGTATTTAACCAAAAGGTCAGCACCATAAGATTCTCCATTCTCTAATATAAAATCCTTTTTAAAGATATCATCAATGTTATTGAATTCTGCTACATCTTCATATAACTTATTTTGATTAATGTTACTTAATTGCGAGAAGTATTTGTAGTATCCTTCAAGGTTGAATGATAAAAATTTATTAAGATCGTATTCAACACCTGCGATAGCATGCCATGCATATTGAAGCCCATTTTTTGGGTTTTTCTCATTTTGGAATTGAGTAACGAAAGTTTCCTGAACATTTGTTGGAGCAGAAAGCAATCCATTGAACAAGTTTACAACATCTTTATCCGAAGATGCTGATGTAAAGTTTTGAGAGAATCTACCTCCAGAAGCCTTGAATCGAAGTTTATCGGTTGCATTGTATTTCAATCCAAGTCTTGGTTCAGGAGAAATAGTACCTAATGAGGAGTATGCCTGAATACGAAGGCTTGGTTGAACAACCCAGCGGCTTGTCACCAAACGGTAATTAAAGTATGCTCCAATTTCAGTTGTGAAATTTTCAGCAGTAATTTTTCGATTGAGTTCGTTATAGGTCTCATAAGAAACATTGAAACCAGCCAAGTTGATTCCATAGTTTAATTCACTTTCATTTGAAAGGAAATAAGAGAAATCAAAACCTAAGTCAAATCCGCCAATAGAACTTGTCCTTGGTTGAATACCTTCCTCAACAAAAGATGTTTTATAATTACTACCATTAATATGGCCACGAATAAAAATTGGTGAGCTACTTGGAACTAAAAGAAAATTAAGTCCTCCACCGGATGATTGCCAGTCAAGATCAGCTACATTATAGTTCACTGAATCTCGGTTGTGGAATCCAAAGGCACTGAATTTAGAACCTGCTTTTCCTTTAAAGGTTACTTTTCCGTATACATCTGTAAAAGTAAAAGGAAGTCCGTCTCCATTGTTCACACGCTTATATAAACGATTGTTTCCAGTTGTAACATCTAAAAGACTTTGTTTTGCAGAAAATACGTAAGATCCTAAACTGGTCGATCCATCTTTCGGTTTACTTAACGGTCCTTCAAGTACTGCTTTAGCCATAAACGGAGAGACAGAAACTTTTCCGCCAAATTTCTTACGGTTTCCATCTCTATAAGTAATGTCCATTACTGAAGAAATACGTCCGCCATACTGAGCGTCAAAACCTCCTGTTAAAATAGTTGCATTTTGAACTAACTCTGTTTCGAATACAGAGAAGAATCCAATAGAGTGGAATGGGCTATAAACCGTCATTCCATCCAATAAAATTTTATTTTGAATCGGGGTTCCTCCACGAACGTAGAATTGTCCTCCTTGATCTCCCGTTGTAGTTACACCTGGCGTTACACTGAAGGATCCTGTAATGTCATTTTCTGCTCCAATACTAGGAATTCGCTCAAGTTCTTTTTTACTTAACTTAATCTCAGAAATACCGACTTGTGTTTTACTTATTATTCCGGTTGCAGTTACTTTAACTTCATCGATAGCTAAAACACTTTTCTTTTTTTCTAATTCATAAGAACGATTAAGAATTCCTTTTGATTCTGTAACCTTAATGTTTTCATAAATAACATCATAAGAAGGGTCGGAAATTTTTAGAATGTATTCACCCTTATCAATTTTTGAAATTGAGTAAACACCGTCTACTTTTGTTTCAGCACCATTGACAACGGAGCTGTCTTTTCTTAGTAATTTGACTTTTAAGAAGGGCATTCCTTCTCCATTTGCTTTGTCATAAATAGTACCACGAATTGTGTAATCTTGCGCAATGCTGATGTTTGAGAGGAGAAGCGTTGCTAATAGTGCGAAAAACAGTTTCATATTCTTTCAGTCGAGTTTAAGCCCCGAAGATACAATATTGTCTTTAAAAATGTCAGTAAAATTTAGGAAACAAATTAAACGGTATAAATTATCTATTTATCGGTGTTATGAGTGTTCTGTTAATTTTGCTTTCTCCCAATAAATATCCATGATTTCAAGAGTCGATTCTTCCAACTGAATATTTTCTTCATTCATTAGAGTTTCCATCTTTTGAAAGCGGTTGATGAACTTCTTATTTGTTCTAGCTAAGGCGTTTTCTGGATTGATTCCAATAAATCTTGCATAATTGATAAGTGAGAAGAGAACGTCTCCAAACTCATCTTCTATGCGGTCTTGAGAAGCCCCTGATTCAACCTCATGACTGAGTTCTGAAAGTTCTTCATTTACTTTCTTCCAAACGTCTGAACGATGTTCCCATTCGAAACCGATGCCTTTTACTTTTTCCTGAATTCGAGAAGCTTTAACTAGAGCAGGGAGAGAGGCGGGAACACCTTCCAATACAGATTTCTTCCCTTCTTTTAGTTTTAATTTCTCCCAATTTTGTTTCACTTCTTCTTCAGATGCCGCCTCTACATCACCGTATATATGAGGATGACGATATACAAGCTTATCGCATATTCCATTTAATACGTCGGTAACGTCGAATGCTTTTTTTTCTGATCCGATTTTACAATAAAAAACCATATGAAGGAACAAATCACCAATTTCTCCCTTTAATGCTTCTAAATCTCCATCAATAATTGCATCAGCAAGTTCATAGGTTTCCTCAATAGTAAGGTGACGAAGAGATTCTAGGGTTTGTTTTTTATCCCAAGGACATTTTTCACGTAGTTCATCCATTATTGTTAAAAGTCGCTCGAAAGCCGCTAACCGAATATCCATGGTTTTATTTTCAAAAATAAGATTAATCTTTTTTGATGGAGGGGGAATGTGTAAATTTGAAACAATGAAATTCGTATTTTTCTGTTTTACGCTTCTTTTCCTTTCTTCTGGATATACTCAATTGGCACCAGCTTATAGAGTGTACAAGGAAGTTTCAGAGAAAGAAATGTGGGTTGAAGGTCGGTTGAAAGCTGGTTTTTTAATTGCTCATAGAAGTAGTATTGGTCATATTCCTACTGAACATGCTTTTGCCGGAGAAGCGAGTTTAATGTTCAAAGGAGTCGGTGAAAAAGAATGGCATCATCGCTATAATGAACCACTTTATGGTGTTACGGGGTTTTTCGGAACGGCGGGAAACCGTGAATTATTGGGGCACTATTTGGGAGCTTATGGTTTTATAAACTTCCCATTAATAACAACTAATCCTTATCGATTAACTTTTAAACTTGGTTCTGGGGCTGGATACGCTACAAAGGTTTATGATTCTGAGGATAATATATTAAGTATGGCGTTGTCAACACATCTTAACGCAATGGTTGTTTTAGGATTGGATAGCAGATTCATTTTTGGTAATCATACTTTAAGCCTAACTTTAGATATGACGCATTTTTCAAATGGTGCAACAAAAGTTCCTAATTTGGGCTTGAATCTTCCTTATCTCAGTTTAGGGTATGGCCATAAAATTCAAGAGTCAAATTTTTGTACAGATTGTCCCTTAGCTGATTTGAAAAAAGCTTCAATCCAATATGGGGTATTGGGAATTGGATCGGTAAAGGAAATGTTTCCGGTTGGAGGTCGAAAGTATGGTGTTTTTGGATTGAATTTATTTGGAAGGAAATTCTTTGATAAACGTGGTGGGGTTGAATTATCTTTGGATGTGGTGTCAAATCAAGAAATTATTGATTTTAAACCTGAAGTCCCTAAAACTCAATTAGAGATTCTTCAAATGGGGGTTTACGCCGGCTACTTGGTCCCATTTGATAAATTGCACATAGTTGTGGGGATGGGAGCATATGTGAAGAACAAGTATAATCCTTATGGTCCGTTATATCATCGATTAGGTTTCCGTTATATGCTTCGAAATGGATGGAATGTTAATATAGCATTGAAGTCACATTGGGCAAGAGCAGATTATATAGAGTATGGAATTGGATATAGTTTATTTCGATGAATAAGTTTTTGATTATAATGATCGCCTTAGTGTTCTTTTCATGCAAGAAACCGGAAGATCGAAGGTGTATAAAAGGTGCAGGAGATCTTGTGACCATAGAACGGCCATTGACTTCATTTTATAGTTTGGATTTAGGGCCGCACATTCAATATGTTTTGGTTCAAGACACAGTTGAAAAAGTCGTTTTAACGGGAGGTGAAAATCTTTTAAATTTTATTACTACTGAAATAATTGGTGGAAAATTGATAATTCAAAATACTAATAGATGTAACTTTTTAAGAAGTTATAAGAAGGTTGTAGTGGTTGAAATTCATTTAAAACAGATTGGAAATGTTTTATTTCAAGGGACAAAAGAATTGAATTGTCAGAATCAACTGAATCTTCAATCACTTACGTTTGTTATGAAAAATGGCGCGGGGCAATGTAATTTAAATGTAAATACGAGTGTTTTGTATTTGGCTGCGGTCCAAGGCTGGGGGAATTTTACATGTAAAGGAAGTACGGATTATCTCAGGATGGATATTCGTGAAAATGGATTTGGAGATGCATATGAATTGCAGATAAATGATTCGTTAAATGTAGTTTCCTATAGTTCAGAAGTGATAAAGGTAAATGCTGAAGGAGCCCAGTTTAGAACTGAAATTGGCTCTAATGGTGATGTTTGGTACAAGGGAGTGCCCGTGTTTATTGAATATAATCAATATGGAACAGGCAGTTTATTGGACAAAAATTGATTAATTTTGTAGCAAACGAAAGAAAATGGAATTAGTTTTTGTTACCATCGTATTATTAGCGCTAGCTTTTGGAGGCATAGCAATAAAAATTTGGGCGAAAAAAGGAGGTGAATTTGCAGGCACATGTGCCAGTAATAATCCTGTCCTTCAAGAAGA
>JAKVAS010000086.1 GCA_022448165.1 Crocinitomicaceae bacterium
TATAAAAAGAGCAATCGCTCCAAGTAAATATTTCATGTGTATCAGTTTCTTTTTGTGGTTCGGAATCCCGCAAAGTTAACAATATTATCTATTTTTAAAAGTAGTACTTCAAGCTATAAAAGATAACTCTCACTACAGTTTATTCAAACAAAAGATCAAGTGACTCCTCAATCGTTCTAGGTTGATAATTCAGCTTCAAGTAAGCTTTAGAAAGATCAAATCCAGTTTTTGGTGGTCGTTTTGCAGCTTGATTCAATGTAGCACTTGAAATTTTATTCAGATTTTCAGTACTATACCCGAAATGAGCTCCAATTCTTGTAACCAACTCGAAAATTGAAACTGTTTCAGGCCCTGATATATGAAACACTCCCTGCTCTCCTTTTTCAATAATCAGCATGCAGCCCGCAGCGAGGTCTTCTGCAAACGTTGGAGCCCTGAATTGATCATCAACAATATTCAAGGGGCCGCCTTTTTCCAAAGCTGACTTTGCCCAAAGAACAATATTAGAGCGACTCAATTGCTCCCCTTTTCCGTATACAATAATTGTTCGAACAATTGAAAACCCACTTTTAGCAATTTCATTCACAATTTTTTCTGCATCCACTTTAGATTGAGCATATGCACTTAATGGATTTACAGCATCCTCTTCTTTATAATTACCTTTTTCACCATCAAATACGAAATCGGTTGACAATAATTGAAAGTGAGCTTTAATCAGATTACAAGCCTTCACCAAATATTTTGTCGCCGTAACATTAATCAATTCACAAAGTTTCTGATCTTCTTCACACTGATCAACATTCGTCATTGCTGCTGTATGAATCACATGAGTTGGCATACAAAATGTTAAAACATTCCTCACCTCCTCCTCCTTCGTAATATCCAGCTTATTATAACATTCAACGGGGCATTTAGTATTACGATTCTCTCCTTTTGACGTAGCTATAAAAGAGATTCCTTTAGCCAGACAGTAATCAACAATTTTTTGACCTAATAATCCGTTCGATCCTGTAATCAGTATTTTCATTAATTCGTAAGTTGAAAGTATTCTTTTAATTTCTTAATCTGCTGAAAATTTCCAAGGACAAAAATTTTAGCGTTCTCCACTAATTTTGTTTCCAAAGGAGGATTGATTATATATTCACCGTTAGTAGACTTATAACCAATAATGGTTACCCCAGTAATTTTCCGAGTCTCTAACTCCTCAATTGTTTTATTTCGAAGTTCCTTTGGAAGTTGATCAAACGATATAGACTCAACATTTGCACCTTGATACCCAGTAACACGCACTATATCCAAGAACTCAATAACATCAGGGTTTGCAATCAACGACGCCATATGAGAGCCTCCAACCGAGTTAGGCATAATTACATTATTAGCTCCTGCCATTTTCAATTTAGATATTGCTGACGGGTTCGAAGCTCTTGAAATAATCGTTGCAGATTTTTGAGATTCCCGTGCAGACAACACAACATATAAATTATCTGCATCTTTAGGAAGACAAGTTATAATTCCTCTAGCTCTTTCAACATACGCAGATTTCAATACTTCATCATTGGTACTGTCACCTTTAATTACGTTAAAGCCGTCTTCAGTTGCTCTATCCACAGTTTGATCTTTGTTATCAATAATTACAAAGACATCCCCATTGGCAGTTAAGTCTTCAGCGACTTGTCTGCCAACACGTCCGAAACCACAAATAATTATATGATCATTCATTTTTCCTCTTTGTTGCATAAGCCTGTATTGTTTAAGGTATCGTTTATATTCGCCTCCGACTATATAAGTAGTTATTGATGTAATAGCATAGGCAAAAATCCCAAAACTACTGATTATAAGAAAGGCTGTAAATAACTTACCATACACAGAAAGAGTCCCTACTTCCTGAAAACCAACCGTAGACACTGTGATAATTGTCATATAAAATGAATCTATCACCTCCCATCCTTCTATTAATTTATACCCCACCGTTCCTCCGACTAGGACAAGCAGTACTAATAGAATGAAATAATAAAGTTTATGAAATGGTTGATGTCGAAGCATACTACAATTCCCAAATAGTACTTCTTGTTTTTCTTTGAAGCTTGAAGTAGTGTTTATGTTCAAGTATCCATGCCATAATTAAATAAATAAGTAATGGCGACCCCAAAGCAATAAATGACGCATAAATAAATCCTATACGCACTTTAGAGGTATTAATTCCCAATTTGCGCGCCCACCACTTACAAACCCCGAAGGATTTCATTTCAAAAAAGAAGACAATCTTTTGAATCATGACTATCGATTTAGGAGCTTTTTACCCACTTCGCAAGATAAACATTTTTTATGACAACAGTAATAGCGATAAAGACCAATTAACGCTTGAGAGTCATAGGCTGTCTCTGCATTGATTCCAACCTTTTTCCACCATCGAAGTATATGATTTCGTTCTGAAGGAATCTTTAACAACTCGTCAACCACTCCTTCCCCATTCACCAACCCTAGATCATTCATTTCTTTCCAAAAACAAAAAGGAACAACCATGTTGATCAACAAATGATCTATAAACAAGCTAGAAAGATCACATTCTGAATTCATTAGCTCTTCTCTCACAAGACATATAGACTCTTGACAACTACTAATATCAGAAATTCTCCTCAATGGAAATGAATTTAACAACATCAGACATTCTCCCAATCTCTTCCAAGGGAAATTCGCAGGACGGGTTCCTTTACGATTCCAAACATAACCTTTAGACCGAGCATATTTTTCATTCATCAAACCACTTTTAGCAAGCATTAAGTTCATTCTTTGCGTTGAATTTAAACTTTCAATCATTCTATATGGTATTTCAATGGCTAAATCCTCAAATGCCGATTTATTCACATTCATTCCAAAGGCTCCCATCAACAAAAAATATAAGACCTCAGAAGGGCTTTGATCTAGCAAAGAGTTTAAGCCCTTAACTTTATCATTCAACTTATGAATTAAAGCTTTCGCTTTCATCGACTCTAAATAAACAGGCTCAATATTTAGCATGCCCTTCCTACATACCAAAGCTCTATAATCCTCCCTCCTTAAATTTGAACGATTCTTGAAATCAAAAAGGAGTGATTTCATTTCTATCGTTGGAACTCTTCTTCCATTTTGCAAAACCTCTTGGTCAAAGTTATACACTACATGAAGAATAACATTATCATATGACCGATCAAAATGATGATTATGTAAATACCAATCCGAGGCATTTACATGAACCTCAATCGGACCTATAAATGTAATCTCATCGATTAAGATGCGTCCCATTTCAAAATCTGGACCACTGCGATATACATTATGCATCCCAGTATCTAAAATAACTACTGGAGTTCCATCTACTAATTTAATTGATGGGCTATGAAAACGTTTCTTATTCCAAACGTCCTGTAGGTAGGCTTCTGTCATATTTCATATAGGTTAGGTTCTTATTTAAGATACAAAGATCCTTCAACCTATCAAATAAGACCACAAAAAAAAAGGCTATCCATTAATTGGATAGCCTCTCTTGCATATTTTTTCACCCCTACATTATGGGTACTTTACGTATTCTAACAACTTAGGATCTGCCTCTGGTGCAGTTTCGGGATCAAATTTCAACGTAATAATTTTTCCTTCCGTACGTCTATTCATTTGATGAAGCAATTTAAACACATCTGGTTTACTTCTTCTAAATTTATTGATGTATGCTTCTTTTAGAACGATAGTTTGATATTCAGCACCTTCCTCCATTGGCTCTTTTGCTAAATACTTACCATCCATTAAGAATACAGTTCTAGGCTCATCTTCACCTTTTCCAACAGGCACAATACGACGTGGATCAATTCCTTTTTCTTCCACTAAATATTTGTAACATCTTCTTGCTCTATTTTCAGAAAGTTTCTGGTTAGCACTATTTCTACCACGTGAATCTGTATGAGAGCTTAACTCTAACTCCAACCCTGGGTTCTCCACTAACAACTCATATACGTACTCAAGAGAATCTGGAGAGTTAATCGTTGAATCAATAACAAACTCCCATGTATTTACAATATACTGCATTTCTGGAAGATTAATTGGTTTAGCAATAGGGAACAATCCCATATCCACAACAAAATCCTGATCATGCGTTAAACTAACTGTAGTAATATCAAATGGAGATGGGTTTTCATAATAACCTTCCTTTGCAATATCAATTGAATAAGACATTTCTTCTCCAACATAACGATCTCCAGATGGTTTTTTATCCCAGTAAACTGATCCATCTTCATTCGTATAACCTTCCCAAGTTCCACCTTTAGAATCCTTCACAGTTACCTTTACATCTTCCAATTTTATTGTCTTATCAGATTGATCTGACACAATTACTTTCAAACTAAATAAGTTTGGAGGCATCTCATATGAAAAGATATCCGGACGACCTTCCACAGATGATTCTTTTCTTTCAGAAGTAAAGTACCCTTTACGATCAGTCATCTCAACCAGAGCGTAATCATTATGAACACTATTAATTGGCGCCCCAAAGTTTTTAGGATTTTGCCATTTGTTCTCATCTTCACTAACTTTCTCCGCACGGAACAAATCTAATCCGCCCATTCCAGCACGACCATTCGTAGCGAAAATCAAATCTCCGTTCAATGCAAAAGTTGGGAAGAGTTCATCACCTTTAGTATTAATCTCTGGCCCCATGTTTTTTGGTGCCGACCAAGTTTCCGATTTACGATCATATTGCGTATACCATAAATCACGACCTCCGTAACCGCCAATCATATCTGAAGCAAAAATCAAGTACTTTCCATCCTTTGTACAAGGGTGACCAACTGACGTACTATCATTAGGTTTCAATCCAATCAATTTTGTTGGCTCATTCCAAGAATCTCTACCTTTAGCTGTAGAAACCCAAATATCACAACCAAGGTTTTGCTTTTTCATATTCGGACAACGTGTAAAGAACATTTTCTTTTTACGATCATCAAAACACACAGTTCCTTCGTTATCAACTGTATTAATGCCTTCACCATTTACAAGTGTTGGTTTTTTCCAATTTCCCTTTTTATCCAATTCTGCCACCCAAATATCCATGTATTTCTCACATGATCTCGGATCAATATCCTTTCCTGTAGATCCGTCTCTAGCTGAGCTATAATACATCTTCTTCATCTTACGATCTCCAAACATAGGAGCCATATCAAACTCATTCACGTTTATGATCTTTTCGTTTTCAATCATATGACGCGTTTTCTCAGCGATATATTCTTTAACTCTATTGCACGACTCAATCCCCGTATTAGCTCTGTCATCTTCAGGAACAAGTTCTTTATACTTTTCGTAATTCTCTTTTGCCTTATCAAAATCACGCATCATACGCAACATTTCAGCATTGAAATAGTAAATTTCTGGGTTGATCTCTTCATACTCGAGTAAGATGCAACGGTCATACCACTCATTCGCTTCTTTATATTGCTCCGTAAAACGATAACTTTCAGCAGCTTGAAAGGCCATTCTTCCTTTCTTCTTCTTTGCATTTCTTTTCTTACTTGGAATTTTCGTGTAAGCTTTACTACATAATTCTGCTGCATCACAAAATTTTTCACTTCGGAAAGCATCGTTTGCCTTTTCTACATCTTTTCCTTGTGCCATCAACAATGATGTAGAAAATAGTAGTGATAATGTTAAAATAAATTTAAACTTCATAGCTTGTTTTCATTTTTGTGCTTTGTGGACCCTAGAGAAGCCGTAAGATCAGATTCCCAATTCGTAAAAGTAACAAAAAAACTAATTTTTAGTGTATTGCTACTAGTTATTTGCCAATCGTACTGAAAATCAGCATTACAAGAATTACTCATTTGTCCCAAGGTATTTTTCCCATTTATCTAATATCCCCTGAAACCCATCAGGAAGTTTTGAATTCAATTGAATAAACTCTCCAGTTTCAGGATGTTTAAAACCTAACGTTTTAGCATGTAATGCTTGACCAGCAATTAAACCAAAACAGTTCTCAACAAACCGTTTGTATTTTGAACTTTGTAAACCTTTCAAGATCATATCTCCTCCATACTCAAGATCACCAAACAGAGGGTGTCCAATACTTTTCATATGAACACGAATCTGATGCGTTCTCCCCGTCTCTAGCTTGCACTCTACAAGTGTTACATAACCAAAACGCTTCAAGACTTTATAATGCGTAATAGCATGCTTTCCATAATCACCATCGGGAAAAACAGTCATCACTTTTCTATTCTTAAGCGATCGTCCCAAATGTCCTTCTACTGTACCATCTTCTTTAACATCTCCCCAAACCAATGCCCAGTACCTTCTTTCTGTAGTTCGATCATAAAACTGTTTGGCCAAATGCGTAAGTGCTTGTTCTGTTTTAGCCACAACTAACAATCCTGTCGTATGCTTATCTAGACGATGTACAAGTCCAGGCCTACCGAAGTAATCCTGAGATCTTTTCGGTAAATTATCAAAGTGATAAACTAAAGCATTAACCATTGTTCCAGTATAGTTTCCATACCCTGGATGAACTACCATATCCGACTGCTTGTTCACCACAATTAATTGGTCATCTTCATAAACAACATCCAAAGGGATATCCTCCGGTTGTGGTTCTATATCTCGCATCGGAAAAGGAAGAACTATTGAGATTTCATCTAAAGGCTTAACCTTATAATTCGACTTCACCTTCTCTTTATTCACTAAAACACTACCATTCTTGGCAGCCAACTGAATCTTATTTCTTGACGTACTTGGTAGGCGGTCCATCAAAAATTTATCGATACGCAACAACTCTTGACCTGGATCAGCTGTAAAACGATAATGTTCATACAACTCCTCGTTGTTTAGCTGTTCACTATCAATATCATTTCCTGCTTCCGACATTATTGTTTGATTACTTTATAGGTTTTATTCACCCCGTTTATTCTAAATATATACACCCCTGCTGGACGTTGAGACAAGTCTACAAAATCGCTTTGTGTGCGTTCAATTAATCTCCCTTGCAAATTGTACACTTCAACTCCATTGTACTCTCCATCTTCCATCTTAATATTTACAACGCTACTCGTCGGATTGGGATACAAAGTAGCTTTAGTAATCTTTCTTGTCTCTTGAATTCCTAATGTAACATCCATTCCAGTAGAAAAAACAGGTCTAATCATTGCTGACCCCTGAAATGAAGTGTTGTTCCAAGAAAATTCATCATCGATACTATAGAAAATCTTGTCACTATTTACAATATTTCGATCAAAGCCAACATTCAATCGCTCTGCATCAAATTGTCTCCAGCCAACGTAAAAAACACCATCAACAGGGACTTTTAACGTGTCCTCGAAATAATATGTGGTAAACAAATTCCTATCAAACTCATATTGGGGCTGTCTTGGAAAAAGAAAGTCATCCTGATACAAAACTTCTCCTGGTTGGCCATTAAAATCATCCCAAACCGTCAATAGGAACAATTTATTAGAAACATCTTCTACAGATGGTACCCAGTGGATATTCACCCCAATCAATGAGTCAGCCTCATAAGGTGTATATTGAATAGCTAAACGCGCTTGGGTCCCTGTAGGCCCATAAGCTTGCTCAGCAGAGCCATCGTCATAGGCATAGTAATTTTCAAAAACCTGCTGACTTATTGTAGAATCATTCGCTGTAAAATTAGGAAAGGGAGCAGATGCAGTTGAAACAAACTCAAATGTTTCACTTAAGCCCGGAAAAGTCTCATTAAAGTGGTACCCCCCGGATAAATCATGATAAGAATAATAAGTGGTTTGCGGACCGTAGTTAATATTCCCTCCCGACAATGTTGTTGCATTAAGCGTAAAAACCCCTTCAGAAGCCCCCCCGTGAAAAACCTCTGTGTTTCCATTTTGATTATTCTCTAAAATATTGCTTCCATTACGAACAACCATGCGCATTTCCGAAGTCATCTTACCCGCGAAATTATTCTTCCAATGATCCCAAGGCACTGATGTATAATCATCTAAAAGAGTATTCACAGGGTACACAATCGCAAAATCTTTGAACAATGTATCTTGAATTCCGGATAGGTTCCTAAGGTTAACATAATCCAAATGGAAATGATCCAAACTTCCAGAGAGTCCTCCATAATTCTTAAATCTAAACTGAAATCCTTTTTTAAAATAATCGGGGTTCTCTAGACGAATATGTCCAATTTTAAAATCACTGACTCCTTCACCTGATGTACTCCAGATATGATTCCATTGATTTAGGTCGTGCGCATAAAACTCAAGGATTAATGAATCTCCTGATTCAGGAACGTCCCCATACCCTTCTGGTTGATAAAGAAAACTAAGATAAACAGAGTCTGATGCATCATATATAGAAAGATCAATTGGCTTAGAAGTAAGGTGATCTGCGAAGTTAGTTGTTGTAGCCCCGAAATCATATGGATAACCAAACTCATCAAGACCATCAAATGTAGCAACTCCCAAAGTCCATGGATCCAATGCAAATGTATAATTATGAAACGCTTCACTTTCCAACCAAAGTTTTGATGGGTCATTGATAGGTGCAAAAAATTGTGTCGCAGAATCCTGATAGATGTCAGGACCAACCATCCAAATAGTATCAGGTGAAAGATCCGTTCCTCCTTCAATATCCATTGTGTCATAAATGTAATATGGTGGATACACATTTGTCGGCACATGTCCTGCTGGGTATGTTGACAGATCAGCTACTTGAACAGATATTTCCGCAAAGTCAGTTTCGATTGAAGTTGATGTGGAAATTATCCAAGTTTTTCTAAAAGTCTGCTGTGTCGTGTAAACAGCATCATTTGCAAGCGGAACGTTAAAAGCATCTAACAACCTAAACACTTTATCAAAAGTTACTCCTGCATCTGCATAGTCGGCCGCATACTTTTGAAATTTATCACTACTAAACTCATCAAATACAGGGATATTTATAGTGTCAGAAATATAAATAAATGTACTATCAAACGTCCCTACGTTAACTTTTTGAATCGGCAACTTCTTACCTTGAAGCACCGGGTTTCCAGTTATCGGTCCTAGTTCTTCTCCGACTTGCGCCCATCCCAAAGAACAAAACATTATCGTACATAAAATAGTAATCGTAAATCTCATCATATTCATCTGCATTATTGAGGAGTATCCTCCTCCAAATCTTTCGTTGCGTATACTTGAATAGAACTCCCTGAAATAACCCGTGCATCTTCTACATACTCGGGAGATTGCGATACAATCCGTGCTTGCAACGAATCTTCTTTGGTATAAATCACATCAGGAGGGCACGAAACAATAAATTCCATATTAATCATATTAGCCACCCTATCTCTTGCTTCTTGAATTGTCAAACCATAAAGATTAGGCATTTCCTGAGGTATACCTCCCTCATCCCTTCCAACAATTAACTTTATACTTGAACCAATTGGCAATTTAGCTCCAGGTTCTATTGACTTGTTTTTATATAATTGTTGCATCACTGCTCCGTGTGCTTCCTTAGAACTTTTATACTCCAAACGATATTTAAACTTTCTATTTCTAAGAATTGTTTCCGCAAATCGTTGCGATTTATCCACCAAGTTTGGCATTTCAACCAATTGAGACCTTTTTGAAACTCGAACTTTAATTACCCGTCCTTGTTTTACGTATACATCCGAAGACTTGGACGGCAGAGGACTTTGATCAATAATCGTCCCCTCAACTTTAGCAGGATCATAAATAGAATCTAACACTTCATACTTCAAGTTTGTTCCCTCTAATATATTAGCCAAATTGTTTTGATTCTTCCCTACCAAATTAGGAACTTCTAATTTCACTCCATGATTTGTACTTGAATCTAAACACCCACGAAATATAAGAAACCCTACAACGTAGATTAAAATAATAAGAGTAAGATTAATCAAGAAGTTCTTGCTCCCAATATAATTTCCTATTTTTTTAAATAATTCCATGCCTGATAAAAGGATTAGAAGTTAGGTGAAAGTTCATTTGACTTATAGAAGTCATCAATGTAATGATACGCTTCTTCAGCTGTATCTACAATACAAAACAGTTCAAGGTCTTTTTCTGATATATTATTTTCCTCTACTAACATTGTTTGTTTAATCCAATCAAAAAGTCCTGTCCAATACTCTTTTCCAATCAACACCACTGGGCGATTATTAATTTTTTCGGTTTGGATTAGCGTTAAGGCTTCAAACAATTCATCTAAAGTTCCGAACCCACCAGGGAGAACAACAAATCCTTGAGCATATTTAACAAACATTACTTTTCGCACAAAAAAGTAATCAAACTCTAAATTATGTTCAGCATCGATATAAGGATTATGATTCTGTTCAAAAGGTAGGTCAATATTAAGGCCTACTGATTTACCGCCACCATCTTGGGCTCCTTTATTTCCTGCCTCCATAATCCCAGGGCCTCCTCCTGTAATAACACCATAACCACCTTCTGCTAACATTTCAGAAACGCGTACAGCGGTTTGATAGTACTTATTATCTGGCTTTGTTCTTGCCGATCCAAAAACGGAAATACAAGGACCTATTTTAGCCATTCGATCGTACCCTTCAACAAATTCAGCAACAATTTTAAAAATTGCCCAACTGTCATTCGTTTTTATATCATTCCAATCTTTTTTCGTTTTACTCATAGTTTTCATTTAAGACTTTTCTTGTCTCTATTTTTAGTAGGCCCTCTCTGATATCTCAAGAAAAATCATCTTTTGTACAACTAGCAAATGTACTATAATTCTATCCTATAACGTATAATTGGATTCAAAATTATGATCGACTGCTTTAAAGATCAATTCAATTGATGTAATTTAGCTTTATGACACGGATTATTGTCTTGTATTTTTTGCTTCTATACTCGTTTCCAAGTAGTTCTCAAGACAACTTCTGGATAGATTCCGATTCACTAAACAAAGTACGTTTTACAAGCACCTCTATCGGCATTAGTTCAGCATGGGCTGGTAGTATTATTGGATTAACACAAGTATGGTACGCTGGAGTTGAAAAAAGTTCGTGGCACACATTTGACGATTCTAAAAACTGGTTACAGATGGATAAGGTTGGGCATTTTTACTCTGCCTACAAGCTAAACGAACTTACCACTGAATTGTATAAATGGTCTGGTGCAAAAAAATCAACATCTCTATGGATGGGGATTGCTGTTAGCGTGGGCTATCAAACAACATTTGAAATGTTAGATGCATACAGTTCTAAATGGGGTTTTTCATGGGCTGATGTTACCGCAAACTCACTTGGAAGTATTATTTATAGTGGACAACAAATGCTATGGGATGAAGAGCGGATTATTCCCAAATTCTCTTATCACCCGACAGAGTTTGCTCGTATCCGCCCAAATGTTCTAGGGAGTAACTTCTCGGAATCATTATTAAAGGATTACAATGGTCAAACTTATTGGATAAGCTTTAGCCCAGGTAGCTTCCTCAAAGACTCTTCTATTCCCAAATGGGCATGCATCTCATTTGGATATAGTGCACACGCAAAGTTAAAAGGAGATGATGAATATTATCTCGATATGACCACAGGAATTTCTTATTCTGCGCAACGAGAATTTCTTATTTCTTTAGATATCGACTTCAGTAAAATCCCAATAAAAAAGGCTTGGTTGAGAGCAGTTGTAAAACAGTTCAATTATGTCAAAATTCCTTTTCCTGCCATCATTTTAAGAAATGGGAATACCCGAGGAAGTCTTCTATATTTTTAGAAAAACTATTTCAATACCACTTCATAGTTGAAAGTCACCACATTCCCTTCAGAAGAACTCGGTGCCATTCCAAAAACAGTCCTATCCAACATCCCTTTTCCTATTAACATAATTCCTTTATCACTCTCTCTTTGCTGCATGGTAACAATAACCTCTTTAGAAACTCCCAGCATTTGAAATTCTCCAGTCACTTCAAAAGTCTTCTCTCCTTTCGGTCGTATCGAATTTGCTACATAAGTAATTTCTGGAAACTTTTTCTGATTGAAATACTCATCGGACATCAGGGATTTATCTCTAAAGCTATTTCGCGTAGTAAAATCTTCAAGGGAAAGAACAACATTCAACTTTGATTTTTCGATAGGGTCTGCCATTACAATGGCCCCGGAAACTTTTTTAAACTCTCCTTTAGTCTCTCCTTCTTTACCCAGAGAAAAATGTACTTTCGATTGTTTAGAATCAAAAACGAAATCCCCTTCTAAGTCTAATATATCCAATAACTTCACCTTTTCCACTTCTAGCTCTGCCTTAGCAGATTCTACTTTTGAAATATTGATTTCTGGTTCTTCTACCTTATACAACTGTATCAATACCAAAGAGATTGCTATAAGCGGTGAAGCA
>JAKVAS010000087.1 GCA_022448165.1 Crocinitomicaceae bacterium
TGATACGTTCTGGATAAGTATAACAGCCTATTAAGCCATCAATAAACAAAATAAAAATCCCCCTTTTATCCTCTATTATGTCAATAGGAATCGAAGTTCCTAACCCTGGATCCGTTTCTATTCTTTCAAAATTTTCTCCATTGAACCGATAAATTCCACCATCCGAAAGGGCCCAAATATATCCTCTGGAATCTTCGAACACTTCGTAAAATTGATTTGTTGGAAATCCAGTAGAAGCATCGTATTGATGATACGCCGTTTGAGCATAGACGCAAGAAATAAATGAAATAAAAAAAAGTAAAACAAAAAACTTCTTTCTACACAGCCTAATTTTTAAAATCATGGCCTGTCGGTCTTTCAAAATTACGAAGTTCAAACTCTCTTATAATTGCTAATATATGATCAAAAATATCAGCGACAACTTCTTCGTAAATACCCCATTCTTTATCTTTAGTAAAACAATATATTTCCAATGGAACACCTAGTTCTGTTGGTTCAAGTTGACGAACCATCAAGGTCATATCTTGATTTATATTCGAGCTATTTTCTAAATAATATGAAATATACTGACGAAACAACCCAATATTAGTCTGTCTTCTTCCATATATGGACAAATCCCCTTCCAGACCTTTACCTTGATTAAACTCCTCTATTTCGGTTTGTCGTTTCTTAATAAAACTCTCAAGAGCAGGAATCTTACTCAATTTTTCAATTAGATCATCAGAAGCAAAATGAACAGAATCAATTTGAATCTTAATAGACCTCTTAATTCGTCTACCATCTGATTCTTGCATTCCTCTCCAATTCTTAAATGAATCAGAAATAAAAGCATAGGTAGGAATGGTTGTAATTGTGCGATCAAAGTTTCGAACCTTCACCGTTGTAAGATTAATTTCTTGCACATCGCCATCTGCTCCATATTTTTCCATTGTTACCCAATCTCCCGTTCGGATCATATCATAACTTGCAAGTTGAATACTTCCAACAAACCCCAAAATTGTATCTCTAAAGATTAAGAGTAAAACAGCTGATATCGCACCCAATGAGGTTAGAAAAAACACTGGTGATTTATTCGTAAAAACAGAAAGAATCCCAATAATTAAAATTCCAGAAAAAATAATTTTTAATATTTGGGTATAAGAATTAATAGGTTTGTCCTGAAACGATTTAATATCCCCTAAAATATCTTTGATCGCATTGAAAAACCGATTCACAATAATGATACTAGCTATTAAAATTAAAATCATTACGATTTTACCTGAATAAATTTCAATATTAGGACTATTAAAGAATACGATGGATAGAAAATAATCCATAAACGCCAGAGGAACCATAAGTGCCAAACCTTTAAAAACCTTATTATCTACAAGGTGATCATCCCATTTAGCATCAGTTCGATCTGCAACAACACTCATTATCTTAATTAGAATGAATCGAGAAATAAACCAAACCAAGGTGGAAGCAAGAATCAAACATAGAAGAAGACCAAGCGTCCACATCCAAGAATCGCTATTAAATGACACGGAATCAAAATTGACATTTTTACCATAGAATCCTTTGATCCAATTAATAATTGCATTCTTCATATTGTGACCTTTCCTGCAAAAATAACGATATTGTCCATTCGGACCTTTATTCTGAAAAGATTCGGGGAACAAATAAAGCAATATAAGCGATAACAACTTGAAAAAAAGATCATTATATAAATTAGGATTAGTAACATTACTTGTATTTCCAATTCCAACATTTACTGTTTTATGGTTCGTTGAAGGAATATATCCTCTAGAAATTTTCGACTTAAAATCATTCAACCTAACCAGTATTGCACTAGGCACAGCTCTAGGTTTGTGTTATGCTTTGTTGGCACTTGTATTAATGGAGCTACCTGTATTTCAAAAACTGCCAATTAGAATAGAAACTATTGTTCAAAATATGCGTTTACGATTTATTGACTGCCTCTTTCTTTCTATTTGCGCTGGTGTTGGTGAAGAATTACTGTTTCGCTCAGGTATTCAATTTTATATTGGTCCGATTGTGGCTTCTATTGGTTTCGTTGCCATTCATGGTTATCTCAATCCAAAAAACTGGAGAGTTTCATTATATGGACTAATCATCCTTCCATTTATTTTTGCAATTGCATATGGATTCATCTCTTATGGCCTTTGGTTTGCCATTTTTGCCCATGTAATTTACGATCTGATTCTATTTTTATCCATGTCGAAACCTATCTCTGAACAATCTGTAAACGATTCGTTTGTAGTACCAACATACACGGAGGAAGAGCAGTCGTCTGATCAATCTCAATAAGTTCTAAATAACGAAGTTCACAAAAATTTTCAGGAACCAGAACCAAGGCACCAGCTCCTGCTAAATGAATCTCTCGTAATTGTGATAACTTTCCCATATTTTCTGGCAGGACAATTAAATTGTTCCGATTTAAATAGATAAATTTCAATTGTTCGCAATCTCCGAGTTCTTTTGGCAGACTATCTAATTGATTAAATTTTAGCTGTAGTGTTTCTAAGTTCTTCAAATCTCCAATACTTGACGGAAGTGTTGTTAACTTATTCTGATTTAAAATCAGTTGTTCAAGTGAACTAAGATCTCCGATCTCAATCGGTAACTCTTCCAAATCATTATACTGTATCGAAAGTAATTTTAGCTTTTTCAATTTTGAAATTGAAGAAGGTAGTTTTTTTAATTGATTCCTTCCAATGTATAACTTCTCCAAATTTTCCAACTCTCCTATCCGACCCGAAAGCGAATCCAATTTATTTCCATACAACTTAAGTACACGAATTGATTTGTTTTCAAAAACTTCATCAGGGATAGAAGAAAGTCCTTTTCTTGAAAGGTTTACCACCTCTCCTTCAGCCCTCGATGGTAATTTTTTAATTGCCTCACATTTAATAAACAAAGGTATAAGCAACAATAAAACAAAAAGACGAAGTACAATCCCTACCATAATTCCTAAATTAAGGATAAACCTGTATCAAGTCTATAAAAAGAACTATAACTAACCATTTTCAATGAAAATAGAATCTAATAAAGCCCTTTTTCACTTTTTTGTTACTTCAAGAAGCAACTTTTATCCGAAATTTACATCTAAGTATTGAAACATCACTTTATTTGGATCGTTTTAGTATCGATAAAATCAACCGAATAAATTTAATGACAGAAATGAAAGTATTAAAATCATTATTGGTAGGAGCGATTGTGTTAACTACGTTAACTGCTCAAGGACAAAGCATAGCTGAACGTTCGCCTGAAGCTATTGCTGAAGCGCAAACGGAACAAATGGTAACTGATTTAAACCTTACCCCTGAACAAGCTGAAAAGGTTGGATTTTTAAACTTAAAAGTTGAGAATAAAATCAAGGCCGTTTACTTAAATTCAAATCTAACGAATGAACAAAAGAAAGAGTTCGTTGAAGGAAATAAAAAAGATCGTATGGGGGCTTTAAAAGCAATTTTAACAGCAGAGCAATTCACATTATATCAGACAAAGATCACTGAGGCCAAAGCCAGCCAACTAAAATAATTGATCAACAAATATTAGAACTAATCCCTCCTAGAAATATGAGGGATTTTTTTATTTCAAAAGATCTGAAAAGACCTTCTTAAACTTATCAACTTTAGGGCGAACAACCGCACTACAATAGCCATTTTCAGGATTATTCTCTAGATAGTTGTGATGATAATCCTCCGCTCGAAAAAAGTTTGGAATTGACGTAATTTCTGTAACAATTGGATTATCCCAAACACCTTGGGTTGTTAACCGCTTTTTGTATATTTCAGCAATTTTCTTCTGTTCATCTGAATGGTAAAAAATTACCGATCGATACTGGGTTCCAATATCATTTCCCTGACGGTTTAATTGTGTTGGATCATGAACAAACCAAAACAGCTCGAGGATTCGTTCAAAACTTACTTCTTCATCATTAAACTCAATTCTTGCTACTTCAGCATGCCCAGTTTTACCTGTGCAAACAGCTTTATAATTAGCAGTACTCTCTTCTCCTCCAGAATATCCTGGATAGACCGCTACAATTCCTTTTATGTCTTTAAAACATGCTTCTATGCACCAAAAACATCCAGCTCCAAGTGTTACTTCTTGTATCATAAGACAAAGAAACTAATCTTTTTTAAATTTCAGGGATGCAGAATTGATACAATACCGAAGTCCTGTAGGTACTGGACCATCGTTAAAAACGTGGCCTAAATGTGCCTCACAATGCGTACATACGACTTCCGTTCTTGTCCAACCATGTGAACGATCAATTACCTCTCCAACATTAGAAGCAATTGCAGGTTCATAAAAACTTGGCCAACCAGTTCCTGACTTAAATTTTGTATCACTTGAAAACAAAAGATGATCACAACAAATACAATGGTAATCTCCACTCTTTTTATTGTCCCAATACGCTCCAGTAAATGCACGTTCCGTTCCTTTTTCTCTTGTAACATAATATTGCTCTTCACTCAACTGAGACCTCCACTCTGCTTCCGTTTTAACAATCTTTGCACTATCATCAACCTGAGCCGTCAGAACATTTTCACTCATTCCAGAATGATGTGTTTCTAATGGAGTACTACAGGCTATTCCGAGTGCCGCCATTACTATAATTAAAAAAGTAATCTTCATAATAATATTATTTAACTATTTCTTTGACGTAATAAGAAGTACTTTTATACAATGATTCTCCCAAAATACCCTAAAAATTTCTGGATAATGTGCTTTGCACTGTTATTCTTTATGATCAGTTTCAATTTATTCATTCCGGAACTTAATGATTTCGTGACTTCTTTAGGTGGTGAAAACCAAAAAGGACTGATCTTTATTTTATTTGGGATTACAGCTGGAGTTTCTCGCCCATTCTCGGGAAAACTATCTGATACAATCGGACGAAAAAAAGTAATGTATATCGGAATAATTATTGGTTTTGCAGTTACTGTACTCTATCCTTACTCTGCAGGAGCCCGAGTATTCTTTCTATTACGCCTAATGCATGGTTTTAGTGCTGGGTTTCTTCCTACTGGTGCAACCGCCTTAGTAACAGACTTATTACCTCCCAAAAAACGTGGTGTTGCAATGGGAATTTGGGGAACTTTTATTTCCGTAGGTTTTGGAACCGGGAATTTCTTTTCTGGCATGATTATGAAGATGATTGGGCTGCATGGAATGTTTTTCGTTGCAGCAGGATTTTGTTTAATGGCATGCCTAATGATTTCCTTATTATCAGAAACACTTCCTCAACCACGTCGATTTAAATGGGCATTTTTAAAAATTAAATGGACAGATGTATTCGAGCCAACGGTTCGCCCTGCTTCCTTTGTAATGTTTTGTTCTGCAATTTCCACAGGAATGGTCTTTGTAACGTCTTCTGACATCAGTAAATATTTAAACATTGAAAATAAAGGATGGTTTTTTGTTTTTTATATGTCATCTACAATTTTAGTTCGACTCTTTGCAAGTAGCCTTTCAGATAAAATTGGGAGAAGAAAAGGCGTAATTCTTGGGTTGTCACTAATGGTAATCGCTATGATAGTTACCGGCACCTCAAGCGAAATCATTCAATACACAATAGGAGCCATTATTTTTGGTTTATCTACTGGAGTCTCAAGTCCAACTCTTTTTGCCTGGACAGCTGATCTTTCGCCTGAAAATCGAAGAGGAGTTGGAGCGGGAACTTTATTTATTGCGTTGGAATTTGCAATTATATTCGGATCAGTCTTAACACTTATCTTTTACGACAATTCTCTTAGTAGCATTCCCCTTCTTTATGGGATCGGTTCAGGGTTTTCTATTCTTGGAGTTCTCTATCTTATTTGGCATATTAGAAATTTCGAATCAAAAACGTAATTCGTCCTCAACTTTTAAAAATGATCTCAAATATTTTACAGCAATATAAATAGGAATCGTGTCAAAAAGTGCGAAAAATACTTTAAATAGATAACTACTTAGGATGAACATCAATAATTGAATCCCAATGGCAACTTCAGCTTGAATTGGTAATGCGTTAGCATAGTAATGAGTAATCAGAATAACGGCAACTGAGTCAATCAACTGACTAGTTAGTGTAGAAACGTTATTTCTTAACCAGAGCTTCTTTCCTTCAGTTTTCTTTTTCAAAAAGTGAAAAATATGAACATCAACAAATTGGGCTGCAATATATGCAACCATTGATGCAATTGTAGCTCCAAACGTTAATTTCCTAATCTCATAAAATGCATATCCATAAGGAACCGATGGTTCTCCATCTACCACCTCAACCGATAATGTTCCATTCACCAAATTATCAGGAGCCTCTAACGTTCCACCCAACCAAAGAACTAATAATACCCATAGATTCAGGATCAAACCAACCCAAACGACCATGTTTGCCCGTTTTCGACCATATATTTCAGAAATTAGATCTGTACACAAAAAGGTTATTGGATACGGAAGAACTCCAACAGCAAGTGAAAAACGAAAACTACTTTCTTCCGAAATACCAATCCAACTTGATAAATCAATAAATCTAGAAACTCCAAGAATGTTCAACATCGTTAGTGAGCCTAGAAACATGCCTGCAAGAATAAGGAACGTCCATTCTCTTCTCCTTCTCAGCTGTTGATCAGAAATAGTTTCAGAAATCATAAGTCAAAGAAACGAAAAAAAAGGCTTCTGAGAAATAATGTTTATCTTCGACAAAACCTATGTGTTGTGCCTAATATTGAGGAAAAGGAATTAACGAAACTATATTATTCTATTGGCGAAGTTGCTGATATGTTTGAGGTAAACACCTCTTTAATTCGATTTTGGGAAAAAGAATTCCCCACAGTTAAGCCTAAAAAGAATAAAAAGGGGAATCGATTATTCTCCCCTAAAGAAATCATGAAACTTCAACGTATTTATGATTTAGTCAAAAATCAAGGTTACACCTTAGATGGTGCAAAGAAAGCAATGCGTTCAAAAGCCATCCCCCCTTCAAAGGAGGAAACTGAATCAAATGATAAAGAAGTTATTATTCAACGCTTAGAAAAGCTAAAAGAACGTCTCTTAAAACTGAAGCATTAATTCTTTTGAAAAAACCTAAAGACCTCCTTCATTTCAGCATTTCCAATTACATGATCAAATGAGCATTTTCCAATAGTGTCTAATAAACACGTACGAACCGTTTCCGAAATATTCTTTTTATCATTAGACATCAATGCAATCATAGCATCTATATCTGTATCAGAATAAGATGGCATTTCATACTGTTGAATAATTGCATTTTCTATTTTATCGTATTCTTGACTGGAAATCATTCGTCGCAATTCAGATAATTTGGCCTCCATAACCATTCCAATTGCCACTGCATGTCCATGTGTCATTCCACCTCTTTCCATCCAATGACCTTCAATAGCATGACCGAATGTATGTCCAAAATTTAAAATTTTTCGTAATCCCTTTTCTGTTGGGTCTTGCGTAACCACCGAATTTTTAACTTGAATACAATCCATTAATAATTGCACATCAATTTCATTGGGATTGGTTCGCATCATTTCCATTACCCGATCAAAAAGTTCTGCATTATGAATTAGTCCATGCTTAATCATTTCAGCGTATCCACTTTTAATTTCATGATCAGGAAGTGTCGCTAAAAAAGATTTATCAATATAGAGTGCTATTGGATTGTTAAAAACACCTATTTGGTTTTTAAAATGACCTAGATTAACTCCTGTCTTACCACCAATTGAAGCATCTACCATTGATAATAAACTAGTAGGAATGTTTACGAATGGAAATCCGCGTTTATAACATGAAGCAATAAAACCTCCCATATCAGAAATCATTCCACCACCAAGATTAATCAATAGATCATGACGAGTAATACCGTACTCGGTTAGCATTTCCCAAACATTACCAACAATTCCCAATTGTTTGTTTTCTTCTCCCGCAGGTAAAACAACCACTTCGGCATCAGAAAGTTCATCAAAACTTGTAATAAGATAACTCAAACAATGTTCCTGTGTATTTTCATCTACAAGAATCAATTTTTTCACATCGCTATATTCCGATAATAATTTAGAGAAGGAAGACTCCATAAGATTTCCTATCTCAACGTTATAGTTATTTGCTTGAATTATTTGCATCCCAAAAATTTGCTCCAAAGTTAAATATTCATCCGAAGAAGTGCCTATTTTTTGAATTCCTTTATTTTTGCGACATGATTTCATTCGATAATACAGAAATTGCTTTTAAAAGCAAGTCCAATAAGGATTTGAAACGCGCCTATTGGTTATTCAAAATTGTAGGCAATCGATCCTTTGTTAAATTTGGTAAATGGGCAACAAATCTTGCGTTGAAATTACGTTTACCGATTAAATGGATTGTAAAACGTACAATATTTAAACAATTCTGTGGAGGAGAGTCCATTACAGAGTCTATTTCGGCTTCGGATCAACTAGCAAAACACAATGTTCATACAATCCTAGATTATAGTATCGAGGGAAAAACTTCGGATGAAGATTTTGATACTACTGTAAAGGAAATCATAGCGACAATTAATGAAGGGAAGAATAATCCGAACATTCCGTTTGCTGTTTTTAAATTTACAGGAATTTGTCTTTTTGAAATTTTAGAAAAAGCCAATGATTCTACTGACAATCTATCTGCTAATGATCGTATTAAATATGATCAACTACTAGAACGTGTAGACTCCATTTGTAAAGCTGCATATGACGCAAATTTACCTGTATTTATCGATGCTGAAGAATCATGGATACAAGATACCATTGACCGTATTGCTATGGATATGATGGCAAAATACAATACTGAAAAAGTTTCTGTATTCAATACATTGCAAATGTACCGTCATGACCGACTTGAATTTTTCCAAAAATCAATCGATCAAGCAAAGAAAAATAATCACTTACTTGCTGTGAAACTTGTTCGCGGAGCCTACATGGAAAAAGAGCGAGATCGCGCAGAAGAGAAAGGTTATCCTTCTCCTATTCAGCCCACAAAGGAAGCTAGTGATATAGATTTTGATAAGTCACTTAATTTGGCACTTAATAATATTGAAACCGTTTCATTATGTGCCGGGTCTCATAATGAAAAAAGTGCATTAAAACTTACTGAATTAATGACTGAAAAGGGAATTTCTGTAAATGATAAACGCATTTACTTTGCTCAACTCTTGGGAATGAGTGATCATATTTCTTTCAACCTCTCTAATGCAGGATATAATGTTGCAAAGTATGTACCCTATGGTCCAATTAAAGAAGTTATGCCTTATTTACTTCGTCGTGCAGATGAGAACACTTCTGTTGCAGGACAAACAAGTCGTGAGCTTGGTTTAATTATGAAAGAACGCAAAAGACGTAAAATAAAATAGGCTTTTGAATTAGTTGTCTTCTGCCATTACTGAATCTAAAATAATGTAATTCAAAAAATTACATTTACTACTCAAGCTATTGTATTCAATAATTCTTCTAACCTTTTTTGTCTTTGTTACTTATTTGATTCGTAAACAAAACAGACGAATCAGGTAAATCCTAATAATTTAATACTTCTGATCAGAAGGAAAATCGTTTATAACGAAATTGATCATGCACAAAGTACATGATCAATCACATTTTTTTAGATGAAAAGAGAACCTATCGAATCACATTCACATGTCCATTGAAGTTATATCTTTTATCGTTGATACCATCTCCACATTCCATAGTCCATGTATATAGCCCATTCTGAACAATTCTTCCATTATAGGTCCCATCCCAGCTAACAGAAGGATCGTTACTTTCCCAAACTATTTGCCCCCAACGGTTAAACATTTTCAAATTAAAATCATACACATCAATCCCAGAAATATGAAACTCCCATGCTTGGTTATGCTCATCATCATCTGGGGTAAATGTATTTGGCGCATAAAGTATTACATCATTAATTATTGTGATGAATTTTGTAATCGAATCAATACATCCATTATTACTTTCTACTTCTAGTTTCACAGGATATAGTCCAGGAGCATCCAACGGGAAATCTACATTAAGTACATCTTCTGAATTTGATGTTACCGGAGTTCCATCATAAATTGTCCAATCGTACTGAACAACATCCGAAGAACTAGAATTATACAAACTAACCGTTGGTTCAAGCATTGAAACAAAATCAGGATTCACATAGAAATTAGCATTCGGAATAGCGTATGCTTCAACTAAATCATCGTAAGTTTCAGTGTAAACACAACCTGAAACTGTAGTGACAGTCATAGTTACCGTGTAAACTCCTTCAGACTCGTAAGTATGTTCAAAATCATCCAAACCATTAACAGTAATTGTTGATCCATCTCCGAAATCAATATAAGTATTTGCTACATCAGGCGACCCCGTTGTATTAACAAAATCTACTTGATGTGGATAACACCCTGCTGCAGTATCAATTGTCAATCCAGGGAAAACGTTTTCTGGCTGATCAATAAAGTATATTGCATCTGCTTGACAACCGTTGGCATCTGTTACCTCAAGCTGGTAATTTCCACTACAAATTCCAGTAGCATTTCCATTTTGATCTCCATTTACATCTTGTAACCAAGTGTATGTCATTGTGCCTGTACCTCCATTTACTATTGATGATGCCTCTCCATCACAAATACCAAAGCAAGAAGCAGCAACAGGTGTAACTGCAACCGTTAATAATTCAGGCTCCAACACTTCAATCACTCCATTATCAAAACAACCATCTGCAGAAGCAATTATTATATCATAATTCCCAGGAGCTAATCCATCAATTGTAACAGGCATTGACGATACTACAGGCATTCCACCGTTAATTGTATATCCATCAGCATTAACCCCATCAAAAGTGATACTTCCATCGGTCAATCCATTACAAGAAACATCCACTGCTGTCATAGAAGTAATAGAAGTTACAAGATGCGTAACATCAACAGTTGCAACATCCAAACATCCATTCACTCCTAAGGTATATGAATATAATCCGGGAGGCATTGTTGTAGGATCATAAGGCATCGTAATAACGTTTCCATTTGGATCTGTCCAAACACCTAAAGGTTCAGCGGTTGGGCCGAGTAATGGAAATAAATCAGAAGGTGCTCCTGTATCACAAAAACTTGCAGTTGAGTCAACTCCTGCATCTGGTACGGGTACAATAGAAACATTAATATCATCAGAAACAGCACACAACGGATGCCCTGTTGGAAATACTGTTAATGTTAGCGTTTCATTTCCTGCTACAGTCATAAATGGATCAATAATCGTTGGATCATTTAACGACCCTGCTGGCGACCAGTCATAAGTAAAATCAGGCACACAATCTGCGACAAAATTATCCGTGATAACTGCATTTTGTCCTGCAGGGTAATCAATAATTGCTACTCCATTTGGGTCAAGTACAGAGTAAAAGCACTCCCCAGGAAAAAATCCATTGGCATTGAAGGTTACCGTCACATTCGATCCAGAAAGTATGCTCAACGGAATATTTTCAAGTCCACCATTATTCAATGTATAATCCGTTGCAACTCCTCCAATTGTAACAGTAATCGTTGCACCATTCCAACCATCAAAGAAAATATCTTCAAGAACAAGAGTATAGTCACAAAAAGTTGCTGCACCTGGTCCACTAAGCTCTCCTAATAACTGTAGGTTATTACCAAGACAAATAATCGTATCATTTCCTGCATCTACGATTGGATTCTCATTTACAGTTAAATTAACTGAAGAATCATTTGAGCACCCAAAATTATCTATTACATAATATTCATAATTAAACGTTCCTGGCGCCGTTGGAAGAATGTCAACTGTGTTTCCATCAGCTGAAAGATTTGTTACATGTGGTGCTGGCATTAACCAATAAGACGAATCTGAATTGAGACCAATTTGCGGTTCGAATGTCGTTACAGGAGGATAAAAGGAAG
>JAKVAS010000088.1 GCA_022448165.1 Crocinitomicaceae bacterium
TTGAATTCGTTTAGGTTCAATGTCTGATTCGTGATTTGTTTTTTAAGAAAAGATTCAATCAGCTCGAGATTTTGAATATACATTTTAAGTTGCCCCTTCAATCGATTCGAATCGGGCTGTTTATATATTTTTCTGTTCAGATATCTCAAAAAATAAACTGATGTGTAGCTTTCGTGACCAAAATCTCTCTTTGAAGAAACCTGTAACGTATATTGATGATTTAAATCTTTAAACAGCTCATTGAAAAATGTAAAAGGCGGGTTTTCTCTTGTATCCGCAATCATTAACATTGGAAGCTGGTAGTCTTTTTGATGCTCTAATATGGTATTATAAAGTATCGGCCACGTGTTTTTCACATGCTCTAAAGGTTTTACTGGCCACTTAAATTCCATCGTTGTTTCCATGCTAACAAAAGCATCAGCCAATCCTTCCTTGTGCAGTATGCAAAAACCAACCTGTGCACCATAGCTATGTCCAATGTAAAATAACTGTTCTGATTTGGAGATAGATCTTGCGAATTGAATTAGCTTTTTTGGAGTTGACGTGTTCGGTTTCTTTATACCTCCTTCTCTAAATCCAAAAGGATGTCCAGCGAAAGGTAATTCAAAATTTGCTGAAACGAATACGTATCCTCTTGATGCAAAATACTCTGCCATCAAATAATTTTCGTCAGAAGGCCCCTGGTTTCCATGGTGATAGACAATAACAGGAAAGTTGGTATCTTGTCTTATTTTTTTTAATGATGATTTGGTTTTTTGAGTTTTTAATTTTCCCAATATTTCTTCAAGCGAATAATTCTTGTAATCAATTTCCTTCCATGTTTTGTATTCTTCAGAAATATTATATCGAATAAATGCAGAGTCCAATCGAATTGATAATTCATTATGAATTTCATCAAGTTCTGGAGGAACCTTAAAAGACCTAAAATCCCCATATGTTAAATAGCTCCTACCCTCTTGTGATACTAACGGGTGCCATATCTGAACGAATAATGGAGCAGGTCCTTCATAGTTAAATTGAGAATAGTTAAGACTATCATCAAATAAAACCGTGTCACAATAACCAACGCAATATTCTCCTAATTGAATATCATCATAAAATGAATCTCGCTGGCAATAGCTTATTGATGAAAAAAGTACAACACAAAAAATTAAAGTAATTCTATTCATTTTATCAATTAAAACTAAAGTGGTGGCTAAACTGCGTTTTTATTATCCTTTCTATTTTTCAACTTTATATATCGTTTTGAAATACTCACAAACTATAATCATATTTTCATCAAAATTGTCTCCGTGAGGTTCCATTTCTCGCTTATAGTATGCTTCATGAACTCTTTTCCAATAACTCAACGATTTATCTCCTTCTCCCTCTATATCAGCAAATTCAGCGGTAATTTGATTATATGGAATCTGTTCTATTTTAATGGTTTCAATTACAGCTTTCGCTTTCCCATTCCAATTCGTTACAACATACTGGTCACCAACATTAGGAAGTGTTTCATTATTCTTTTCATACCACCATAAGGAAGTCGCAGTAGCCTGCTTTATTCCTTTAACAACTAATTCAGCACATTCATCAGCGTCTTTTTCATTATCACAAAAGTAGAATGATAAAGGTATTTGTTTTGTTCTATTGTTTGGGTTGTCTTTTAAGAAATCGTTCCATAAGTTTTCTACCGATTTGTGATTCTTTTTTATTGTTTCCATATGCTAGATGATTTCCTTTATAAATATTGATTAATGTCAGTATGCGGTTAGTTCTTAATATTTGCCAACGATTCTCAACTAGGAAAGGTGGACTACTCAATTGTGTTTGTTCGGCTCGTGACTTTTAGTTGATGTTATACACCTTTTAATTAATAGATTACTCTTTTAGTTAAGTTGCCATCGCTTGAATAATGTTCGAAAAGCACCTTTTTACCATATTTGTATTCTTCAATCCAAAGTAAACTTCCATCCGAACGATGATAAATCCACTTTCCATCTTTTAGCCCACTTCGATAAACATTAATAGTTGTGTCAATATCGTTCTTTATTCTATAATCTATTAATGTGTTACCTCTTTCAATTGTAACCGTTCCTGTTGAATCAGTTGAATACCATCTGAGTTGACCTTCTTGAGTATTCAACAAATGTTCTTTGAGTCTTCCATCTTCGAAAAACTCCTTTCTATAACCTTCAGTGGTTACTTTATTCCAGAATGCGATAAATTCAAGCTGTCCATTTTCATAGTATTTAATTGAAGAGGTCAAACCGTTATCTAAAAGTTCTTTTTTGTATTTTAATGAACCATTCTGATAGTATCTAGATTGATAGATTAGTGTATCGTTTCTATAAGTACTCGTCTGGTTCAATTGTCCATTTTCAAAAAAGGTACTATCCGAACCATTTTTTGGGAATAGATAAGATGGTGGTTTAGTGGTATAAATTACTTTTTCTTTACCCCTGGAGAGATAAAGTTGAACTCTTGAGACTTGATCAGGTAAGGCATAATAGTCTTTAATTAAAATAGTATCAAATCCTTTCATACTGAATTGTAAGTCCCAATACCCATGGCTGAACCCTAAATATTCATTTGATTTTATTTTATTATCGTCAAATACGATATTCTTTGACAGAATTTTAACTTCTAATTCATCCAAATTAGATGTTACTTTAAGCATTGCAACGGAAGTATCGCTAAAACCACCATAGTAAAAGTCAATTACCCGACTATCTTTGGATTGACACAACCCAAAGGTTCGAACAGCTACAATAATTACCAAAATAATACAGTACTTCATCATAGTTTATAACGTTTAGCATATGAAGTGTAGAATCTGGAAGGTTGCTGTGATTTCATATACCTTGTTGTCGCGCGTTTTCTTTTAGTTTTAAGAATGACCTACAAAAGAATAAAGTGTTCAAGACTTTCTTTTAAGCGAAGCAAGTGCTTTTTCAAACCCAGGGCCTATTGTATACTCTTTTCGTATAAACATTATTAGTTCATCAACCATTTCCTTTTCACCTCTATCAGCAAGCTTTTGACCAGCTTCAATAATGTCAAAATCCATACTTTTAATTTTTGGATTTCTCGCTATAAGGGAAAGGAGATGTTTTAATTCGTACAGTGTTTCGACATCCGAAATTCCATCTATTGCATTTCTTGCAATATTGTATTCAACAGCAAATGCCTCAAACTGTTTATTTTTAGGAAATAGAGACGAAATTGAGATGACTGTATCTTGCTTCACCAATGAGTCAATTGAAAGATTCATTTCATGCTCGAAATCATGAAACAAATAAAGCGATATTGAGAGGCCTTTAAGGTCATATATTTGCGAGAACATCGTTGCTCCATGAGTACTTGATTGCTTCGTTTCAAGCAGGATGTTTCTTATTAGCTCTTTACCATCATAACGATTACTTTCTGCAAGTGAATTTGCCTTTTTATATCGCTTACAAGATATGTCCTCTAAACTTGTTGTGCTTCTTGTAAAGTTTGTGCAAACAGAGAAGTCGGAATTATTTTGAAGGATTGAGTCTCCTTCGATAATTATGGATTTACCTTTTGCATCAACAAACATAATTTGAGAGTAATTTAAAAAATCAAGATTCTTTGTTTCAAGAATCTTTTCTACTTCACTAACAGTAGAACATGTACGCATAATACTTTGTAACAACTCTCTTGCCCAACCTTCTTCATGAGGTTTGTCTTTGTTAAATTGAATATTTTTGGTAGGCGTGCTTAACCAATCAAAAACAAGTCCCTCAGTGTTTACAGCCCCTTGAGGAAGGAAATTAAAGTCAGAGTAGGCAAAGTAGACAACTCCAATACCTCCATTGTTGTGTTCGGTGTAGATGTAATTGTTCGGTGTGGTCCAGTCTTCATTGTTTCCCACCCAAACATGTCCATTATCTACGACTTTAGTCATAAGACAGGCTCGAACATTTTGAATAGTTGCAAGTACTATTATTGTAATAATTAATCTCTTCATAACTTTCTTTATATGCTACAAGGTGTTCGTGCATGGTTTGTGTCAGCTTTTGGGCACAGCTTTATCACCAAGATTTATTACACTAAAAGTACGTTTTTTTTGATGCATTCTGGCATACACTATACACGTTATTGTGTGTAGTTTTATAGTTTTTTTTAGGTATTCAGAAATTTGACCTTCTTCTGGATCATTAAATTCTCTTTCAAATTTAAAATCACATTTTTTAAGTACTTTAATAGAAGGTAGACTACCTGTAAACACCCCACTCCCCCTCACTTTCAAACATTATAAAGGTCAAAAGATTTAATATTTCAGTAGCATAACCGTTGCTTCTGTATACCTCTGTTATTTCATAGCCTACTTCAACTTTTCCGTCTACAAGTTTTCCTTTAAATCCACAACTACCAATCAGTGTTTGTTTCAATTAATATCGGGAGATAAGTCCACCATTTATTTGATTTTAGTTTTTTTAATAATTTCCCGTAAACAAATTGGAAATATAACTTGCCCTGAATCTGTCCAATTTTGAGGTATATTTACATTCAAAGTTTTAGAGATAGATAGATTCACTTCCTTTGAGAATCGATTTTAAAATCGTTCTATCACAATTTATTAACTTAATTCTGCTTTTGTTGTTCACTTAATTCCTTATGGTCTTTTTTTGAATTACACACAACGTTTCTCAGCTCAGAAGTCTAAGAACTTTTACTAAGCTTGTTTTCTAAAGATAAAAATGATTTTCTACTATTATTTATGTTTCGAAGCATTAACCCCCTTATGCTTTTTAGGTGATCCTATGCATAAATATAAGGGCACCTTTTCTAAAATTAATGCATTTTTCTTGTGGCTTTAACTGCCTATTTAGTGATGTTGTAGAATGAAAAAAGGGAGCATTCGCTCCCTTTTACAGTTTTAGACTGGTGATGTAGATTATGTCTATAGTTTAATGAATCGCTTTTTTACAACGCCGTTAACAGTGTTTGCACTTAAAATGTATGTACCAGATTCTAATGTTTCAATTGAAAAAGTTGAATTCGCTTCAGTTTGAACCATTACTCCAGATAAATTATAGATTGAGATAGTCACAATTTCATATTCAGACTGAACTGTAATCACCGACGAAGATGGGTTAGGATAAACGTTTACTGTTGAGGTATTTAGATCTTCTAGTCCCACCGCTTCAATTACCGTAATTTCGATAGTGCCAAACTGATTTGACCCATCAATTGCCGCTGCTCCAACCGTTACAGTACCCACAGAAACTCCTGTAAGTACACCTGAATTCATGTCGATTGTAGCGGACCCAGTTCCATCAGTTACTTGCCAGATCGCCGTTTGGGAGGCATTGGCAGGAAGTATAGTTGCAAGCATCTGCAATGTCGCTCCAACCTCAACAGTTGTTGCTCCACCAAACCCTGCTGCTGTAACGGATGTCGCCAAAGGTGTTCCACCTTGACTACAATCTAAACTAAATGTGGTTCCAGGATCAAAGGCTGGAGCCCATACAGAGTTAGATAATGCAACATTGTCAACAGTTACGCACGTCAGACTTGTACATCCTGTTGCACTCAAGTTTCCTGGAGGAAAGCTCATGTTGTTACCATTGGCAAGGTTCATCTCAGTAATAGCTGTCATATTTATAGCATACATTCCAGTCACAGCTCCACACATTGAAATATCTAAACTTGTAAGTCCTGAACCTTGACAGGCGATGTAATCAAGATTTGATAATCCAGTTAAATCAATTGTCGTCATAGGAGAATATCCGAAGTTAATTGTTATCAGTGCCATATTCGAGGACACGTCCAGAGCAGTAAGACTATTGTAAACAGCATGGAACAATGTTATGTTTGGAACTACTGAAATGTCAATAGTACTGATATTGTTATTACCACAATAAATCTCCGTGAGTGCTGTGGAACTTGGTAAAATCAACGTTGATATTGCATTGTTATCACAACGGAATGTTCCAGCAAGATTGGTGTTTGCTGTAAGGTCCAAAGATGTAATTGAATTACCTCCACATCGAAGCGTGCTCAGAGAAACAAACTCCTCAATCCCTGTTAGATCGGTAATACTTAGGTTTTCACAATCGATCGTCCCAACAAAACTTGCGGCTTCAGAGCATTGAATTTCGGTATCGCTATTTGTGTTGATCGCTGTATTCCCGACTAAATATGCTTTGAAATTAGCATCTGGAATGGATACGATGCATGGTCCACAGCTAAGGCTATAACTTGCGGTTGCGTCAACATTAGTTCCAACGGGCCAGTTTGTGTTTGACCAAGCCACGTCATCAACCTGAACGCATGTTAAATTTGGGCATACATCTGCAAAGAAGGTTGCCATATTGGAATTGTTTCCATTCGCAATATTCAATTCAGTCATTGACATGCAGTTACTCGCATAAAATGTTGTCAAAGCGCTACATGCGCTTACATCTAATGTCGTATTTATATTTTGAGAACAGTTGAATGAAGTCATACTTGTGAACTCTTCAATTCCTGTAAAGTCTGCAATATTTAAAAAGTAGCAATTGAGACTACCAGAAAATGAATTCGCTTCTGATACTTGAATTTCAGTATCCATATTGGTATTTACTGCTGAGTTACCAACCAAAGATGCCTTAAAGTTAGCATCCGGAATGTTTACGTTTTGAGCAATTGAAGCGAACCCTGTTAAGGCGAGGGATAGTGTAAGTAATATTTTTTTCATCGATTCGTTTTTATTGAGATTAACGAATCGAATGTATGGAGTTCACACCTTTGTAACTTGAACGGTTTGTAAACGGTAGAAAAGAGTTTATGTATAGTAACTATTGAGCCTTCATAAGAAGTTCGAGGTCCTGAATACGATTTCTTGAAACTCGTCCAATATTTTTCTTAGTTAACCTAATTTCCCCTTTGCTTTTACTATACGATTGAATATGTTCTTTGGCGATTATCCATGATTTATGAGAACGAAAGAAACTTCCATTATCAGGTAGAACTTGTTCAAAGTACTTCAGGTTTTTACTAACTAGGAAACCTGGTTCATTTTGTAAGTAGATAAATGTGTACGCTCCCTTAGCTTCGATTGCAATAATATCAGATAAATTTAAAATTCGTTTATTCCCCAATTCAGAGATAATTATCTTGCCAAGCTCCTTATTCTTCATGGAGTCCATAAAGACTTGAAATCGCTCAGCGTGTTGTTTTTGTTCAACTCGATCCACTAGTTTATCAATGGACTCTTGAAGACGTGCTCTGTTAATGGGTTTAACCAAATAGTCAATTGCACTTAATTCGAATGCTTTAATCGCATATTGATCATAGGCGGTTACAAAGATGATTTCAAAATTGATTTCCTCGAAAAATGAAGCTATTTCATATCCTGCATAATTGGGCATTTGAATGTCTAAAAATACAACGTCAGGTTGATTCTTTTTGATAGACGCTACTGCTTCTGTTAGATCGCAACATTGATCTACAATGTCTATAATTCCCTTGGATCTAATGATCAAGTTTTGAAGAACATCACGTGCTGCTTCCTCGTCATCTACAATAATGGCTCTTATGGCATTCATGGTTCAAAGATGGAATAATTAAAGTTAACGTTAAGGGTAGTTTGTAAATGGTATATTCTATTTTGTATAACGATCAATATTTTTCTTGAAAAGGAATTACTAGAGTGATTTTAGTGCCAGAGGCTTCCCCATTCGAATATAGATCCTCTATACTGTACCCTATTTTTTCTTCATTTTGAGATTCGAGCAATTCAAGTCTTTTTGTAATGGCTTCAAGAGCAAATGATTTATGACCTGGTGCCTGTCTTTTTTGAATTTCTTTGGATTTGTCTCGGCCAACTCCATTATCTTCAATTACACATGTTAAAACCTCAGTTCGCTCAAAACGTATACTGAGCTTTTTCAAGCCCTGCTTATGCATTAACCCATGTAATAAAGAGTTCTCTATAAAGGGCTGAATAAGTAAGGAAGGTACAAGTATTTCTTCTACACCTCCTTCGTCAAGGATATACTCAAAGTTGTTTTTAAATCGGAGCTTTTCAAGTTCTAAATAGACATTTAAGAATTCAATTTCCTTTTCAATAGGAATGAAATCTTGGTTAGAATAATTCAAGGTATTTCTCACCAATTCAGCGAATAGCACAATGTAATCGTACGAAGCTTCAGTGTCCTCTTTCAATATTAAACTCTGAATAGAATTTAGGGAGTTGAAAATAAAGTGAGGATTCATTTGCGATCGGAGTGCCTTCAATTCAGTTTCTAGAAGATCTGTTTGAATTTTCTGTTTTTCAAGACGTTCACGATTAGTGTTTCGAATATGTCGTATTCTTCTTGAGTAAATGAATGCAACTATGGCTATTAAAAATGTGGTACACAGAGCATAGAACCAAATGGTTTGGTAAAAGGGAGGGTAAATATGAAAATCACATTGATCGATTGGCCCGTATTCATCACCGTTAATTGATTGAACTATAAAAGCGTATTTCCCAGGTAACAATCCATTAAATGATGCTGAATTATCTTCATAATCCAAGTACTGCCAATTGTTGTTATGCCCAATAAGTTTGTATCGGTACTTCGTGCTCTTTCGGTGTTTTAAGGTAGAAACATTAAAACGAAACATATACTTGTTCTTACCATAATCAAAGGAACGAAGATTTGTTGGGGTATCATTGACTTCAAATGAAGAAATATGGATAGGTAAATTTACATGAATAGTGCTTAGTTTCTTGAGGTTCATAAAACCGATTGTACTGGAATTAGTATAGAAAACCAGATCGTTGGCCGAGAGGAAAAAGTTGATGTTTGAACTTCCTACCCCCATGTTCATCTTCACAGGTTCCGCAGAGAAAGTTTCACAAGAATAGAGTCCGCTTTTTGCCAGGAATAAGATTTTGTCATGTTTAAAGGATACCTGGCTAATACTTTCTTTAAAGGGAATTCGTTTAACTAATTCATCGTGCCTGTAGATCAACACGCCATTTTTTCGCGTCCCGATGCATACCATTCCATTTTTAGAATTCATAGCATTGGCATATACGCTTTTCCCTTGTAGCTTAACTTTTTCTAGTTGGTCGTCCTTAGAAAGAATATAAAAGCCGTCGGAAAGACCGGCGTAAATGCTACCTGATTTTTTGTTACTAGTGATACAGTATGCTCTTTGCGATAGGTCTTTTTGATAAGTTACTGTATAGTCGTTCTTCTTCTTTTCAACCTTACTAACACCATAGTTAAAGGCAAGGTAGCCGATATTCTCATCGAGAAACACCGCATCTTTTAATGAGTTCTCTTTGAACTTAGTTCGAGTTAATGTTTTACCGTTCCAATCGGAGAGGTGAAAACCACTCTTTACGGTATGCAAAAGAACCCGATTCTCTTTCCAATACTGCAGGGTTTCTATAGACCTTCTAGATTCGCTGGAATAGATTAAATTTAGGATAGATTGATCAATTGTAAAAGTGTAAATGTTTCCTTGGTCAGTTCCAATAAAAAGTGTGTTTTTACCATCCGATTCAAAGGAGGCTATTTTCTGATCGCTAGGTAATTGAATATTATTTAATGAGATATCTGGAATAACGATGATTCCTTCATTAAATGTACTCAATAAGATATTCTGCTCATGATCTGTGCAAACATCTGAAATAAAGTGTTTTTTAAAAATTGGGCGTCCATGGTACAGCGGCTGGAAGTTCATGTCAAATACGTAAATTCCATTCATACGCCCCGCAATCCAAATTTGATCATTAACTAAATAGGTTCGTAAGGTAGTTCCCTTTAGCTCAGGTAATAATTCACGAACGAACTTGATAGAGTTTTTGAGCGGGTCAAACAAATAAAGGGTCATACTATTTTGATCAACTCCATAAATCTTATTCCTGAAGGGAATCCAATTGGTTATTGTTATGGATGAGGGGGTTCCTCCTATGCCCAATTCTATTGGAATACAGTTTGTTTTTCCATTTTTGATGCGTACAATTTCATTTCGAGCGCTACTAATCAGTGAGCCATCATTTAATACAGAAAATGAAATTGGTTTTAAATCTTCGTGAAAAATGTCAGACTTTAAAAAGTGAATATTTCCGTTTTCTTCAATGGAGGTGATCCCTATTGTTTGTATCTGTATCCTATTATTTAGACCAACCTCTAAGAATATGTTATGTGCACTTTGTTCTTTAGGAATGGTGTGTATAAGCTCAATACTTCGATCTTCAATCTTGAAGATTTGATTTTGTAAATTAAAGCAATAAATTATTCCGTTACTATCTTTTCGCAAATTAAACAAGGACTGACTGAGCATCTCCTCTGATTCAACTTTCTCGAAAACGTAGCCATCATAAAAGAACAGTCCTTGATTCGTAGTAAACCAATAGTTCTTTTCATTGTCCTGTATCGCATCATAAATCTGAACGCCTTCAAAAGCTTGTTTACCAAGTATAAAGTGACTCGGTAATTGACAAAACGCAGAGTTAACAAGAAAAACAAGAATGACCGTTTGAAAAAGTACTTTCACACTGCAAATATAAATTTATGAATAGGGTATATGTAAATTAGTAATAAGTTTAATAGAATATTGAGTTTTGGTACCCTTTAATTCAAAGATGTATTTTGCAAATAAATCATAAACAGCACTTTATAACAAACAACGTTCCGATTAAACTTAGTTTTAATGCATTTTTATATAATGTTGTAAACCGTTTTTATTTCAGTTTTTCAATATCATTTTTAAGCTTTTCAATGTTATCTTGAATATGCTTTTCGATTTCCGAATAGTCATCAAGAGCATATGCCCTAATTGTATTTGCTTGCTCTAATGTCTCTGTGTTTACTATTCTCAATTCGTAACCCCATTTCATTTTATTGCTATTTAGCCCTACATACTGCCTGTCAAATCGGGTCAAGATTAGAAAATCAACATCAACTTTTTCGATAATAGGTGGACAGTATTTTTTGTCAAACACACCTTGATATGCAACTCCCATTAATGTTTTAAGTGGAAAAGGTATAATCTTAATATTATCGAACTTATTTAACTCGTTCTCAACAACAGGATTAAAATCGTAATTGTGCATTGCATATTCATACCCATTTGCACATTGAACAACAATTATTTCAAGAGTATCAATATTTTGTTTTTCTTCTAGTAAATTTATCTTATTTACAATCTTTGAACTATCAATCAAGTTATTCTCAATTTTTTCTTCTTTTACTACGGTCGAATCTTCTTCTTTCTGTTCTGTTGAATTACAACCGATAATGGCTAAAAGCAAGAGGGATATTATAGTTTGAAAGTATTTATGTCTATGAATTTTCATTTTATTCAAGTGGTTTACAAAGTTCCAAATAAAAATAGTACTATTGAGCGGAGCGAGAGGTATTAGCTTTATTTTTTGTTAGCAACAGTTTTTCATTAGGTTACGTGCAATGATTAAATTGCTTATTGGATTTATTTGTACTTTTTCAATTTGATCTTCCAGTCTAAATACGCTTTCCATCTCCTTAATGGGTGAGGCTCAAATAAGGTACCGTTGGTTTTGATGTTTTCTGCCATAAAGCTTCAAGTAGTATTCGTTTTAATGGTGAGTTGTAAGTACAAAAAAAAAGAGCCTTCAAATGAATTAAAGA
>JAKVAS010000089.1 GCA_022448165.1 Crocinitomicaceae bacterium
CCACTAGACATCGTAAACCATAAATCCTGTTTAAAACTAAAATCAAAACAATTATTCAAGTAAAGACATGGATTATCATCTTTATCTTCTGGCCATTGAACGGGCACAATAGTAACATGCCCAAATTCATCAAAAATGTACATCTTCTTTTGAAATTCGGGATGAATTATATTTCCTTCATCAATCCCCACGGACAAATTATTCACCGTTTCAAAACGTTTAATCAGATTACGGTTTCTAACATGATATGGATTTTCCGTTTCGAAAATATAATCATGCAAGCCCATAAAATCCATCTCCTTTTGCTTATATATTTCTGGATCCCATAAATAACTAGAGAAATTCTTCCCCACAATAAACGCAATACTCTTCATATGATCATCACCACATTCATACTCCATATACTCAGACATTTTTTTGGTCCAACGATTAACGGCTAGACGATTCTCTGAATTATCTATCATATTTCCGCTTTCATCCGTATGATCTCTATAATCGCAGGTTTGGTCAGCCTCACTCATCAATTGCCATCCTGCAAGAGCTGGAGAATATCCCCATCTTGAAATTAAATACCTAAAATAGTTTTGTTGTAAATCAAAAGCCTTCTCATTTGTATAAAAATCTACGGGGTCTTTCAATCCAATTTTTTGTTCATGTGGCAAACGAGTAGGAGTCTTATCTTGGTCATTATAACAGTATGTTTCCCATCGGATCCCTGGAAGTTCATCTTGCTCTTCATCTGTCCGTTTTTCAAGTGGTGAATGTAAAAGAGCACAAAAAATAAAATAAATTTCCTGTTCATTGCACAAGTCATTAATCCGATCAAATTCCCAAGCATGTCCCATCGCAGGACCATAGTTTCCTAAAGCCTCCCATTCCAATTGCATAAACCAAGGAGCAGCAACAAAACGAGTAAAATTACCTCCAGAAGCACTTAATGTACTTAATGATCGATAAAATGGCATGAACTGCCCTGGTTTTGAAAGACTCGGTAATTCTCTCCACGAATTCCATTCTGTCCAAGGGATTACCTGTCCTATTCCAAAAAAGCCTTCTTTACTTTTCGAAAAACGCATATGACGCTCATTTACGCCTTTTTCTAGTAATCCTTTATGAGTAGATGCTTCCACCTCAAAATTTAATTCAAAACTAGTGGTTTGTACTCCAAGCGCCTCAAATTTAACTTTTAACACATATTCTCCTATTTGCTTTGGAGCCACTCGAATTCGAAAAGGAAAAGAAGTTGAATCAGAACTCCACCTCTGCAGTCTTAAATCCCTAAAAAATTCCTCATAATAAAAACCATCAATTGTTCGCTCCTTTACTCCATTATGAAGTAACTCACATGTAATGTCGATTTCATGCCTATCAAAAGGATTAATTCGGTCTTCAATACTTTTATCTTGTCTAAAATATCCTTCAATTTTGTGTTGAACACTAGCAGGAAGTTTAATTCCAAATTCGACTTTCTCAAATTGTTTAGCAAAAAGAAAATGATCTGTGGGAAAAAACCAAGCTGCCGTAATTGTCTCGCTTGAAGCATCCACTTTGACCGTCTTTATTATTTGAGCTTTAGGGGAAGTAAACTCTTGAGCTATGGCATTATAATATGCCCCAAAGATCATTACACTAACAATTAACCACTTCATATTACGTTTTTTTCTTTCGTTCTGGAACAGGATCATGTCCCTGTCCTCCCCATGGATGACAAGATGCTATTCGTTTAATCCCTAAGTAGGTCCCCTTAATTGGTCCCCAAGTTCCTATTGCCTCAATCATATAAGAAGAGCATGTTGGAGTGTATCGACAGGTTTGCGGAAATATTGGACTTATAATCCATTGATAAATTTTCACCAATACAATAAACGGAAACCCCAATATCTTATAAATAGTTGCTCTCACAAGATTAAAATTAATGGATTTTAACGGTTCCTTGTGAATTGTTATCAATAATCCGTAACAAATGCCCCTATATTCGCGTTAACTTAGTACAACAATTAAACTTTAACACAATTTAGATGCGCTTTATTCCTTTTATTTTCGCCATAATTTCTCTTCAATCCACAGCTCAATCCATAGGTGCTTGGGATCACGAAAAAATTGAAGTTAAACGCGCGGAAGATGAAAGTACAATTCTTAGTGCTCAAGCAATCTATAATGAAGGATGGGCAGATCTCGCACAACCTAAATTTTGGAAACAAATCATGAAACTTTCTCCAGATTCGTGTTTAATTAATATCGCTGCGACAAGAACAATCATTGCTTATATGAGTAAAAAGGAATGGAATGCGCAATCTAATGATGAAAAAGCGGCTTATAGAGATAGTATTAGAACATTGCATGAACTGGATTCGGAAGCACGTATTTTTGTAACCACAGGAAAAAACGACTTTTACAAATTCGACAAAGTATATGCAAGTCTTTCAGATGGTGTAGCTGCCTTCGAACTTCATGGTGTAGACCCGTGGTACGCTCAGGCAATATTATTAATTGAATCTCCAGGCCAACTCAAAAAATCGCGTTCTGGAGCTTATGGAGCATTCCAATTAATGCCGGCTGTAGCACGAGCACAAGGCCTAACGGTAAATAGGCATACCGATGAGCGTACCGATTTTGATCGAAGTGCATATGGCGCTTCACGACTGATTAAACGAGTTTGTATTCCCGAAGCAAAACGCATCTTAGATGCCCAAGGACTTGAATACAAAGAAAATGATATATGGTTTCGCTTGTTTGTACTTCACGTATATCACGCTGGGGCATTGAATGTTCAAGCCGTCGTAAGAAAAATAAACCCTTCAGAAGGAGGTCAATCATTGATTCAAAAGATGTGGGTAAACACAGCTGGAAATTTTGGAAACAATTCTCAAAACTATTCTCAATTAGCATTGGCATCTCAGCTAATACTTGATGAACTCATACATAAAGATTCAGAATATATCTTGGATTGTGCTTCACTTTAAAAATCGATTGCTCTTTATTTCGTGAACCAACTTTTAGAGATGTTCATACGAACAATGGAAACATTAGTCTATTCAATAATCATCACATGATCTAGCCAATTAACGTATTCTAATCATTAACTTTTTGACTAAACTCGGTTTTAATGCCGTTTAGATTTTATTAGCTATAACTAAATGTTTTTTTGAGGAATTGCATCAATAGAGTATTTTCGTTTCACTCAGCCCCTCATCCCGATTTGATCTTCAATCTTCAAAAGCTACGCTTTTTCTTTTCAATAAATTTTAACGAAATTGAATTAACACAATGGCGCGTATTTTTTTCTGTGAATTGCTCTCCTGTAAAGACATGTCCCAAATGACCGTCACATGTGTTACAAACAATCTCTACGCGTTTTCCATCCGCATCCTTTATGCGTTTAACAGCATTCGGAATTTCATCATCAAACGAAGGCCATCCGCAACCAGAACTAAACTTATCCGCAGATTCATAAAGTGGCGATTCACATTGACGACAAACATATGTCCCAAAAAGTTTATGGTCGTTAAACTCACCTGTAAAAGGTATTTCTGTACCTTTTCCAATAATCACTCGCTTCTCTTCAAAAGTAAGTGGATTCCAGTTTTTTTTATTTTCAATCAACGTTATATTCTTATATCATTAATTTGATCCATTAAATCATCCATCATTGATTCAACTGCTTGTTTCAAAATATTCTCTTTCCCTTCATTTGCTTTAATATAAAGCTTACCGCCTTCTGCATTAAATTCAAAAGTTGCATATTTTACAATTTCCAACAACTTTAATTCACCTTGTAATTCAAATTCCGTCACATCAATTTCTTGCAAATTTAAAAATGCCGTGATCCCACTCTTTCCAAACCCCTCACAACCAACTGGTAAAGGTAATTCTTCTTGATCTTCCGCAGCTCCTTCTCCTGAAAGTGCCATTGAGCCATAAATTCCTCCATCTTTATATTCGTAATCAAGATCAAATGGTAAGGCTAAATTTTCTTTATATCCCATAAAAGCCATTTGTCCTAGCTTACTTGCTCCCACATAACTATTTACACCAAAAGAATATTCATCAGGGTTTCCCGTCAAAGCAACTGCCATATGTCCATCCGTAATATTTTTCAATACTCCTCCAGATCCAAACATTCCAAAAATGTTATTATCTAAACCAAGTACTTCGAGATTTTCGTTTAGAGCATCCTCCGCATAAGTCTTAGCGAATTCTTCCAACTTTTCCACGTCTAGATTTACAGACACTCCCATTAATGCATGACCATTTCCAGCATTAACTCTATTGTAAATAGCACCGTCATTATTTGTCCCTAAAAAGATCTTTTCAAGTAATTCTTTGCTAAACAAATTATTAATTGTAATCGTTGCTCCTCCATCATCAAAACTGCAGTTCATTTGAACATAACCATCTTCAAAAATCTTGGTAAGTTCCTCTTTTTGTTCTTCTGGCAATTTAGCTAAATCAGTATTTGACGAACCATAAAGATTAGCAATGCTAACACCTGAAACTATATCACCTTCCGAATCTAAAATATCTTTTACTCTTCCTTCACTTACACTTCCTTGACTTTTTTCAAGGATTAAAGCCAACTCTTCTTCAACTTTAAACTCTCCCCCACGAATATAAATAACAGCTAAATTATCCTTGAGTCCAAAACAAAAATCACCATCTTCTCCATAAGAAAACCCTTTACTCGACTCATCAAGATCATAGCCCATTTCCAAGAACTTACTTTTAAGCTCAGACATATTTAATACCTCAATAAATAAAGATGTCGATTTAGGACTTCCTTCTACAGTAAATGGCCCCTCAGTTGCGTAATAAAGTGGAGAGTCTAAATTCAAAACTTCTTTCAAATTATCCAGTTCTCCATCTAGTATACTTCCTACCTTATCTATACTTTTATAGTCAGCTTTATCAAGAATGTTTTTCAAATTCGCATTTCCAAAAGCAACGACCTCATTATTCTCTGATAAATAAGCAGATAAATAATCTTTTAAAGATCTATTATTGCCAGAAGAGCCACAGGCAGTGATCAATAAAATCGTAGAAATAATGAATAGAAACTGTTTAATTTTCATTTGGTTATATTTTGATTTTGAACATGTTGTTGGTTGACTCAAATTTAGTCAATATTTGTTAGCATATTTTATGCCACAATATTTAATCCTGAAATGGTAACTTTACCAAATGCACATGGTTGAACCTTATTACCGTTGGAGGAATTTATACATTGCTTCTGAAGATGAATCATCTCCTTTCTACGGGAGAGAATATAGTGAATTCGAATTCGAAAATCGAATTTACAATTTTTTAGTGCATCCTCAATGGGATGACTTTGGGTCACCTACTTTGCTAATGAAAATTTTATTCGTTGATTACGATGAAGGCTTTACAATCATTGAAATGATAGGTGAGTGGAACGATACAATTGAAAACGATGCAATGACGTTGAAACGCGATATTGTCGACGATCTTATTCATTTAGGAATTGATAAGTTTATAATCATTGGAGAAAACGTGCTTAATTTTCATGCATCAGATGATTGCTATTATGAAGAATGGTTTGAAGACGTCGAAGATGGTTGGATTGCCTTTGTCAATTTTCATCAACATGTAACAAGAGAGTTGGAACAAACTGGAATTGATCACTATGTAATAATGGGTGGAGAAATGGAAGAACTTGATTGGCGCACTTACCTTCCTGATCAATTTTACAACAAAGTTGAGAGTCTAGTCACTAAAAGGTTAACATAAAAAATTCCGCCCCATTACTGAAGCGGAATTTCATAGTTATTAATAATTAATCTATTTCTGAATCAAAACTTTAGCAGACATTGCCTTGTTTCCAACAAAGAAATTTACAATGTACATTCCATTCTTAATCTCAGAAGGTAACGCAATTGTTTCATTGTTTTCACCAATTTCTGACTCCCCCATATTGTAAGTAAATACAGAACGACCATTCATATCCACCAAGTTAAAATGCATCTCTCCTACAGATAAGTAATTGAAATCCATTACCACTTTGTTTTCTGAAGCATTATATCCAGCTTTAAATCCAGTTTCATCAGCAGCTTCTTCGTTTAAACCAGCATTTCCTGATTCAGGAACAACATGTGTCGATAAGTAAATAACATCTCCTGATGTTGTACCATTATCGTCTGCAACATTAGATGCAATATATACTGTTACATCACCTGTTCCAGCACTCGGAGCTGTCCATTCCCAAGCCCAAAAAGTTGTTGAATTCGAATTACTCGTAGAAGTATGCGAAATATAATCACGTCCAGCCGACGAGAAACCTTGCGTTCCCCCGATTGCGTTTCCAGCAGCAGATCCTGCATTCGAATCTGTTCCATCTAGTACTACTGCCGAGAAACCTTTTTTAGCAGGATTAGAGTTGAGCACTAATGTCATATTGTATGTTGTTCCAGGCGTATAGCTTGTTACAGGTGTAAATCCATCAGCTATAGCAAAAGTATTCTCTGCCGACCCGTCTTGTGTTGAACCTGAATGACATTGTGTACAGTTCGCTTCTCCTGGGGCTCCTGTCAATCCAGCTTGTCCTCCAGCACCAAATAAATGTGTTTCCTTTAACTTTTCTATTGATGACGTTCCTGCATTCTGAAACGCAAAGAATCCCATCGACATAAGAGCTAAAGATGGTAAAATGTAACCTTTTTTCATAATTGTAATTTTAATTAAAAATTGATTAGTTATTAAGTTTTCCTTGTGCAATCCAGCAATCAAACTGTTGGATTAGCGAGTCGTTAAGCTTATCTTGAAAATATGGCATTGGAACAACCCCTGGATCGTGACGAATTGTACTAAGTATTTCTGACGCATTGCCAGAAATAGCTGAATGACCGAGTAAATTATAGCCTCCTGAAGCCGCGGCATCATGACAACCAGTTATAGAGCAACTATTTATTATAATCGGCTCAATTTGTATTGAAAATGAAATTGTATCAGGACATAATTCAGGTATCGGCAATTGCGTCTTATCTTTAGCACAACCTGCCGATAAAAATATCACTATGGACAAGAACATTCCTGAAAACAATAATCCGTATACCTTATTCATAGTTTAAAATTTCTAGTTATACTAAACCCTAAACGGAATTCACCTTTAAGCCAATCTGAGTATGTATAGGGAATAAATTGAGATTCCGTAAACCCTCTTGAGTTCGTTAAATTGATCTTAAAAATATGACCGTTAGTCACGTATTCTGTAGCAAATGAGAGGCTATTCAAGTTATTCTCACGAATCCCGCCAGCATGTATTGCGTGGTAATACTCTGTGATCAACCCAAATGACTTCGAAATTTTAAAATTCGCTGCACCTCCAATTGCAAACAAACCGTTTACATCATCTATATCAACGAGATTTCTATGCACATAGGTTGGCATCAATTGTAAACTAAATCGTTCTCCAAACTTTTTAGAGATCAAAACTTGAGTTGTATATGCTAAACGATGAGAAAATTTAGGAAAACTAGCAACCTGTGTTAAATCTTCTGTAGCTTTCATATAGGTAAGTGTCGATGCCCCTAGTAAACTCAAGCTTATCGGCATTCCTGCTCCCTTAGTCTGAGACAAAACACGATACTTAGTAAATCCATCTAGTAATGATCGGTAAGGTGCCCCTGTTCCCTTATTCCGAGCCAATCCAATCATCCATTTATCAGAAATCCCATATTCTAAAGCAAACCTAATATCCGCAGCCTGATCAAATCCAAAAAATTGCTGAACCCCCCCATTCGCTCCAGCGACATCACCAAATCGATGCTCAATACGAAACTGAAGCACATTCTTCTTTAATGTTTCAACAGAATGTCCATTTACAACCCTTGTTCCATTAAAAGTTTCTTGAACTTCTTGTGCAAGTCCAATAGTAGAAAGACTACTAACCAAAATGATAATTATTTTTCTCATTATTTTCCAGCAATTTGTTTGATATACGCCACCAAGTCATTGAGCTGCTCATCGCTCAATTTTTCTTCAGTAAAGAGTGGCATGTATTGCTTACGCCCTGATTTTGCGTAAGTCCCGTGACGTATAATTTGATATAATGATAAATCACTATACCCTTTAATCTTGCTCCAGAACATTTTTCCTGATAATTTACCTTCATCTAAATGTAAGTAAGTAACACGCTTATTTTCATGACAAAACATGCATGCCTTCTTATAGATAAGAGCTCCATTCTTAACGTTTCCATTAGCCCCATATTGACGCTTATTCCTATCAGTTGTTTCCAAAAATGTAGCGTCATATCTTTGACTATAACTTCCTTCAATTTTCCGACGTAATGCTAACCTGTCATCACCTTTCATTTTCCGAATCGCGTACAGTTGGTTCTTTGTGTCTTCATCCAAGGTTAGATCTTTTACTTTGATTTCTCCCTTCTTAAAATAGTGCATGATTGCTTCCAACTCCCAATCATCTAAATACCTTCCTGAGGAACAATATTTAGAACAAACCTGAATTGAATTCTCAAGCGAATCCCTAGCATCAGTAACGAGATCTCCATATTTCTTTACATAATCGCCATTATAAAATGATCTACGATTATAAATTCCCCAAAGCGTAGATCCAGGCAAATAAGGAATCCCAGCCTTTTCGGCATATGCTAATCTATTTGCGGAAGATTGATCTTCCAAATTTGTGAATTCTCGTGTTGTATTGTGACAATCCGTACAAACAAAATACGTTGAGATGAGCTTTGACTTCTTTCCATCTTTCGTGGTTCTTCCATTAAAAATTAGGTCTTCCCCAATTTTAGCTTTCTTATTATCGAAAGCCTCCATTTCATGAATCAATGGTTTACCTCCCAATTCTTTTAAAATTTCCTCCAATGGACGTTCCGAAACATCCAGCCGCCTATAATCAGATACCGTTTCGGAATTACGAAATGACATGATAGCCAAGGCTACACACGCCAATGTGAATAAAGGGAGTAAAAATCGTTGCACTTACTATCGTTTTATAAATAGCAATTTAGTAAATTTATTTGCTAGCATCCAAATTTGCCTCGTAGATAAGATCCCGTAAAACAGCATTTTTACTATATTTACCTTTCGCAAATACTGTAATCGCTCAGAAATGTTTAATAAAGATATGCTTACGAAATTGCAAGGTATGCAGGCTCAGGCTGAAACTAGCAAGTCAAAACTTAACGAACTCTATGTAACGGAAGATGCCGGAGGTGGATTAGTTAGAATTACCATGAATGGAAATCGCAAACTTGAATCGTTAGAAATCAATGCAGATCTTTCGACCATTGATAAGGAAGATCTTGAAGATCTCTTTTCTGTAGCACTAACTCGTGTTTTAGATAAAGTAAACAAAATCAATGAGCAAGAAGTAATGTCTTCGGCGCAAGCATTATTCTCAGGACAATAAGAAAGATGACAAAGGACGAAGTAAGAGCATACTTTCTGGACAAACGTAAAACACTATCTCCTAAGCAATTAGAAGATATTTCAGATGCAATATGTCATTTAACTTTCAGTAAATATCAACTGGAAGGAAAAAAAATCAGCTTGTTCTTACCTATTGAACGACAAAAAGAAATTAATACATATAGAATTTGGGAAAAAGCCATGTCGTTTGGAGCTCAAGTTGCAGTTCCAAAAGCAAATTTTAAATCTAATGAAATGAAACAGGTTCTTTTCGAATATGAGGACCAGTTGGAAATTTCACCATTCGGTATCCCTGAACCTAAAAAAGGCCGCGTAATCGCAGCAGAACATTTTGACTATGTTTTTGTCCCTCTTATAGGAGTGGATAAAAAAGGAAATCGTGTTGGGTATGGAAAAGGCTTTTACGATCGTTTTCTCAAGAAGTGTTCACCTCGTTGTAAGTTTATTGGGTTGAATCATTTTGATGAACTGGTAGATGACATCTCCGATGTTGGGTTTCATGATATCAAATTAAATGCATGCATTACTCCAAATCAAATCTATCGATTTGACTAGTATTAAAACCCCAAAGTAAATTTCATCTTCATATTATTTTTATTCCTGTATTAAGTGTAATTGATACACAGAGTGAATCATAATGAATATAAATCAAAATATATTTATCAGCATAATCCTAACAATAACACTTTTCTTTGTTGGCGTGAAACTCAGAAAACGATTAGAAGGTTCAAAACACAAATATCTATTCCTTGTTACTTGCTTCCTTTTGGCTATACCTGGATTTTCTATGGCAACCTATTACTTCCACCTGATCGAATCTCCTAGCTGGTATATAACTTTTCGATCCATTTCAAATATTGAATGGATGAATTCATTCATCGGACTCTTTCTTGGTGTAATTGAAGTAAAAAAGAAAGGTATAGCTTTACTTTTAAGTGTTATTCTTATTACAATACCATATGCAAAACCAATTCTTAGACCTATTAATGTTAATTCGGAAACTAAATGGATAGATGATGTTTGTATTCAATCCACTTATGCGTCATGTGGTCCAAGTAGTTTAGCCACAATATTTAAATTAAAGGGGATTCATAGTTCGGAAGCCGAAATCGCAACAAGTGCTTTCACATGTTCAAGCGGAACAGAAATCTGGTACCTATTAAGGCATGCTTCTAATAAAGGATTGAATTATTCATGCAAGAAGATTCAAAATATACAGCAGGTTCAACCTCCTTGTATAATAGGAACCAAGATACACAATATAGGTCATTTTATAACTGTACTTCGAACAAATAAAGAGAAGCTTCTAATTGGGGATCCACTAATAGGAAAAATAGAATTAACCAACAAGGAATTCCTAAAGCGTTATAAATTGGATGGACTTATGATTTACTTCCATTAATACATGCACCTACCCCAAGTTAAAATCGATATTTTTTCAATTCAGTGTCAATACATATTTTAACCAAAGCGTTAATAATAAACATTCGCATCTACCTTTTAGTTCACCGCAGATTAAATTAAGGGTTATAGAACACTCTTATTCCTAAGTAAAGGAAACTACTAATATTGAGGCTTTTAACGGTCTTTTTCGTAACTTAACAACATGCGCCTTGTTTTTACTTTGCTGATCGTTTGGTTTACATGTTCATCAGTCAACTATTCTACCAACGTACATCCTGCTTTTGGTGTACGTATTTCAATTGGTGCCAACTCTCAATTAACAACTTTTGTCTGCTTTCTGAACAATGGGCGCACATTAACGCATAAAAAAGTAATGGATAAAGGAACATTTATTAAAACGATATCTGGTTTTTGGCCAAGCATTTACAATCCGAAAAGAGTCAATTATTTCAAAGAAAATAATATTGATTGTGACGTATTTGTTGATTCTAACACAATGCAAAAAATCCCCACATGTGTTCCATTTGATTCTCTCTGGAAAATTCGATTTTCGACATACCCTTTCAGACATGGCAAAGGAATGGGGTGGAGTAATAATTATAGTAAACCTTCATTGAAACAACAGAAATACATCTCAGATCGTTATGGAGTAGACCATATT
>JAKVAS010000009.1:0-40753 GCA_022448165.1 Crocinitomicaceae bacterium
AAAGCATTTGCATAAAATGGTGTTGCCTCTCTAATAATTCCGTTTTTTATTCTTCCAAGATCTTTGTCAAGATTGTAGGGTGCTTTTGGAGTATCAGGAACTCCTAGCACTTCTGTTTCTGTTTCTGTAAAATCAGGAGGAACAACACCATTAAATGTTGGGGAAAAGTGACACGTTGCGCAGGCTGCCTTTCCTGAAAATAAATTATATCCTCGGATGACGGATGGGTTTATTTCAGTTAATTCCCCACGAACATATTGATCAAATTCAGAGTTAAAACTTCGTAATGAACTCATGTAAGCAGACATTGAGTTAGTGATAGTATATTTTGTAATCCCGAGTTCTCCGTATGCTTCCCTGAAGTGATTTAAATATTCTGGAGAGCCATTTAAAGTTTGCACGATTTTATTATAACTTGAGTTGAACTCTTCAGGATTTAGAACAACATGATCCATTTGTTGAGAGAAGCGTTCAGCGCGTAAATCATGAAAATAGCGAGTTGCATAAATGCTATTAATAATTGTTGGTGCATTTCTCAATGAAGGCAAAAGTGTATTGGTTGTAAGACTTTTGGGGAGTTTTTCGGAAAAGGCATGATCTGGACGATGACAAGAGGCACATGCACGGTCATTATTATTTGATAGAACAGGATCGAAGAATAATACTTTCCCAAGTTCTACACGCTTTTTTAATCGAGGGTCATTTATAAAGTCTGCATAAAAAGCAATATTAAAAAAATCATCCGCAAATAGATTTTCAGACTCATAGTTTACAGCGATTGGAAGTTTCATGTGTAGGTTGGGTAATTCAATCTTCAAATGGCGCTGAATTTCCAAGGTTAATTTCCATAAAGGATTAATTACTTTACGCAAAAATTCTAATCGATTAAACGTTTCAAAATGTTGATTTGTTAGAAGTTTACCACCTAGGGTCTTAAGATGAAGAAAATGATCTGATTGAGATGATTTCATGTATAAATTGTAAGTACCTATGCCATCGCAAAGACCTTGAAAGAAATAATAGGCTTCATCTATTGCCTTTTCTGTATTGCCAGGTGAGTCAAATCCAGTTACTCCATGAGCATTTAATCGAATCAATCCAAAACGAGCTGCTTCAAAAACAAAGGAATCGGTTATTGCTAGTTTCAAGCGATGCGATGATATAGAGGTTAACTTCTGTTTGAAGCTAACTAGATGTTCTCGAATTTCATCAATGCAATATTCATCACTATATATAAGTTCTTCCATTCGCTGCAAACCACATGGCTTTATTATGCTCATATCTGGAACTTTTTTCATGATCTTAGGAAGTGGCGCACCGTTTAGATATGTTGTATATAATTGTGGGTCTACATAGGAAATAATGTATTCAATGGTTTTAAAATGTTTCCGAAGGTTAAGAAAGGAAGAGCAACGTTTTTCATGTGACACCTTTGTAGATAAAGTGTTTTCGAAGGATTGAATAGAAATATGAAGAGATTCCATTCTTTTAGAAATCGACTGTCTGATTTGTACTTTAGGAAGAGGTGTTACTTTCGCATCTTTTTGACTAGATATAAAGAATAGAGAGACAATAAGAGTGCAAAAAATGAGTAAGTTTTTTTTCATTCTGTGAGAATAGGAAAGCCCCCAACGATGAATGTCGGGGGCTATGTTACAGAGTTACTGGATGATTAATTTTTTTGTTTGACCTTTAAGGTTTTTGATATAGTAAGTTCCAGGATTCAACCCTAGAATATCCATTGAATCAACATTTCGTTCTACTCGAATCAGTTTCCCCGCCATGTTGTAAAGAGCTACATCCATCACTTCATTGAAGTAAATAAATCGAGATGTAGGATTGGGATAAACACTAAATAAATCATTTGATTCGATTTCGTCTAAACTTGAAGTGTCTTCTAATCTATCCCACCCCGTAATCGCAATGGTTAAAGAGTTATTATAGGGGAAAGGATTGGAGGTGGAAGGATGTTGAGAGTTGAAAAAGAGTGTTTTACCGTCTGGAGTGGCACGGGCACCAGTAATTTCTGCTCCGACAGGAACTTGCGCGATACGAACAAGGTCATCAATGCTTGGATTTGCAATATCCATATCAAGTATAAACATTTCGCATGATCGATTGCTAATTCCTGCTGGCATTCTTCCGTGTGATGTGCCGTTTAGATCTTCGCAAATGACCATGTATGTTTTTTCCCCTACGTTCATAAATGTTAACCCATCCGGATTTGATAAATGAATAGAAGGATAGTTAGAAATTGAAACATTGGGGGTAGAGTGAAATTCGGGCCCAGCTTCTAAAACGGAAGTTACTTCATCATTAGAAAGATCTATTTTTAATATGCGACCGTAGTAGTCAACGTAGTCAGGTGCATTGGGATCTGTTCCTTGAGCGCTAGCTCTTGTGTAATGATGATCAGCTATAACTCCGCCGCGAACTTTTTCATCGTTCCATTTGGTTGAAGGGTTGTCACGTCCAGTTTCAGTAATATAAACATGTCCATCAGTGTCGTTATATGCAACCCATTCTAATCGGTTAAACATGGTAGCGCCTGAGTTGATGGCTTGTTCTTGGTAGTCGAGCATTTTGTCGAATTGACCATTATCTATTTCAATCCACTTTTTGTTGTCATATCCATTAATATTGTATGCGGATATTGATCCTCCGTAAGAGCCAAAAGCTTCGTTTGTTGTGATAATTAATGGGGTTCCGTTTGGCGAATTTGAAGAGTTGACAACAAGCAATCCTTCTGGACTTAAATCAACATCATTCCGATTAAAGTAATTTACAAAAAATGCATTTGCTGGATCTGTGATGTCATAAACCATTATTCCAGTAGCTCTTTCTAGGCCGATGAAAGCGAAGGTTTTTCCATCAATTTCTGTTACTGTTATAGACTCTGGTTCTGATCCTTTGTCATCATCGCGATTATCAGCATAGTTGTCCTTGAAATTTTCGGATAAAATTCTCCCAAATTCATTTCCACTATCGAAAACTAAGTTTCCATTGATATCCCATATTGAGAAAGATCGAGCGCCATATGAATAAATTTCATCGTAGTCACCATCATTGTCTGTATCACCTTGGGAAAGTGTCATTTTCAAACGGCCGAGATTCTCATCTAATTGAAGTGTGGCAGCATTTGGAAAAACAGTAGGGTCTAATATTACGTCTGCTACCCGAACTTCTTCTGAATATCCACTATAATCACGAGCGTCTCCTTCATTTGCAGTGATGATATAATCCGTTCCAGAAATGTTAACTACCTCAATTGCGTCTGGCTGATACATTCCATATACATTATTCCAAGCTTGGAAGTTTCCAATAATTCCATCGTCATCAGAAGCATCGATATGATTTTCGAGTAAACTATAATTTTTGTATCCTAGACCAATTATATCCGTTACAGTGGCACTTGCAATATCTATAACGGCTATTGCGTTGTTTTCTTGAAGTGAAACATACGCTTTTGTCGAAGCATCATTCACTGTAATATATTCTGGTTCTAAATCTTGAGCAACATTGGTTGTTCCATTTCCAAAGATTCTAACATCTGTAAGAGAAGCTAAAGTAAAAGCAGAGAAATTCGCGGTTTGCACGGATGCTGAAGCTGCCCCGGTTGAAACGTCAATTATTGAAATAGAACCATCAGGATCTATTGTGTAATCATCATTTGGCTCTCCCTCATTCGCAACAAGAATCGTGTTCCCATCAGGTGTGAATGTAAGCATATCTGGCAATGCTCCTACAGTAAGTGAGTTAATAACTGTATTAGTTGTAGGGTCAATTAACAAAACTGAACCATTATTTTGGGCTATGGTGTCAGGAATAGAAACGGCAAGCAGTCCATTTTTTATGGCAACTGATGTGGGTTTTCCGTAAATACTTAAGTCAATAAAACCAACGCTATCTAAGCCGTTTGACGACAAGTTAACTACCAAAATTCCACCTTGATTACTTTCCGTAGAATAGATTAAATTAGTTGTAGGGTCAAACGCAGATATTTCCGAATAGGTGTTTTCGATTGAGTATTGATGGGAGAGCCTTAGTTTTTTATCGTCTTGACGATATGCGTAAAGTTTACCAGACGTAAAGTCTCCAGGAGTGTCGGCGACGAATTTAGACAAGATTCCAGGTGTATTATCGGCGCCTAAGATTACCGTTTGATTGTCAGGAAGAATTGCCCCTCCTTCGAAAGGTTGGCGACCCCAGTTATATTGTTTTCTTATTGCAACCGCTTCTCTAGGGTCAATCTCTACCATCCAGTTAAAGTTTTGGAATTTTTTAATCGTTTCACCGTCTGCCACACTAATTCCAGACCCATTAATGGTAACGTCGTTCGTATCAACAACACCAAGTCCATCATTAAAAATTGAGCTATTATTTGATCGGAACCATTCCTCAGCGGTCCAGATGCGCCCATCGGCAGATGAGTTGATTCCTCCGCAGTTCATACCTGTTTCTCCAACGGTGTTAACAAAATCAACATTAAAGAACTTTCCGACTCTTCCGTCCGTCAACGTTTGTTCTACAACGATTATAGAATCGGTAAGTGCGTCGCGTCGAATTTTAAAAACAGTCATTCCCCCTCCATCTCCGATGTTTGGGTCATTTGAGATCATCTCATGATTTACTGAAATCCAACCTAAATCGGGCGAATTTGGAGTAATGTCAGGAGTAAATCCGATAAAGTCATGCCATTGCTTTGCTGGGTATGCTCCAGCGGGATTCCCATATGTCGCTGTTGTTTGAACAGAATCATGTCCCCCGATAAAAACAACTTGGCTTTCCAAAGGTGATGATGGAACTACGACAACGTCAGGAACTAATTCAAAATCGATTTCGGGATCGAAACCAATTTGAGCTGAGCTACTTAATGACAATGTAAGTATACTCGTAATAAAGAGTAATTTTTTTTTCATTTTTTATTACTTTGATTTTTGATGGCATAAAGTTGCGGAGGTTTTTATGGAAGTTTATTATTAGTATAATAGAAGTCAATTAAGCTTTTGTAAAGAACAAGTGAATAATGTTTACTGAATGCATGGTTGTGTTAACAGTTGATTATGCATTTAAACGGTATCGTGCTTTTTCGTTTTCTTAAATTGAAGTACTTTTAAACGGATTATTAAAAATTCTAAAATTGACAGAATAAGATGCGCGTTTGTGTAGTGGAAGATGAACAGAGTTTGGCAGAGATGATTCAATTGAATCTGGAACTTGAGGGATATGAGGTGTTGGTTCTCCGTGATGGGGAAGTGGCACAAAATGTTTTTGAGAACGGAATTGATTTTGATTTAATAATTCTGGATGTCATGCTACCAGGAGTTAATGGCGTTGATTTATGTAAAATCATTCGTAAAGATTCTATTGTTCCCGTTTTATTTCTTTCAGCTAAGGGAACTACTGCTGATCGTATTGAAGGGCTAAAGGCAGGAGCTAATGATTATCTCCCAAAACCATTTGATTTAGAAGAACTTTTATTAAGAACTGCAATTCTGACTCAAAATATTACTGATGAAAGCATTAAGATTGGAAATTTTGAAGTCAATTTTAAGACTTATGAAGTCTTCAATAAACAAAAGGAAATAGTTGCTTCGCTTTCAAAGAAAGAGGTTGGGTTAATTCGATTGTTTCAACAACGAAATGGAGAGGTGGTTTCTCGAACCGAAATTTTAGACAAGGTTTGGGGTAAGGATCAATTTCCAACTACTCGTACAATTGATAACTATATTTTGAATTTTAGGAAAATATTTGAAAAAGACCCAAAAAATCCAGACCATTTTCATTCTGTGCGTGGAGTGGGCTATAAATTCACGCAATAAACAAACAACTTATTTTGACGATTTTCTTTTTGTTGAAAAAGTATATGTTATAAGGTTTTAAAAAAACGTTAACAAGGGAATTTCGCGATGAATAATGTTAATTTTGATCGACACAGCAAAAAATCAATGGAAGATATAAAGAAACTACGGTATGATAAAGCTTACTTGCGAATGGCTCAGACATGGTCTGAATTATCACACTGTTCACGTAAGCAAGTTGGAGCAATTATTGTGAAGGACGGAATGATTATTTCTGACGGATACAACGGTACGCCAAGTGGTTTTGATAATTGTTGTGAAAATAATGCAGGAGAAACACATTGGTATGTGCTTCATGCCGAAGCAAATGCTATTCTTAAAGTAGCAAAGTCAACACATAATTGTCAAGGAGCAACGCTTTATCTTACATTGTCACCATGCAAGGATTGTAGTAAACTTGTTTTACAAGCAGGAATTTCTCGTGTGGTCTATATAAATGAATATAAAGATAAAAGCGGAGTAGATTTTTTACGCGAAGCAGGAATTGAAATTGAACAAATAGAAAACCCATTTGATGGAAAATAAGAAAAATTATAACTACCTCATTCCAATTGCGATGGCAGTATTTATGGCAATCGGATTGTTTTTGGGTAGTTCCTTAACACCTGTACAGAAAGGAGTTGTTTCAATGAGTCAAGGTCAATCGGATTATCAAAAAATGCAGGATGTAATTCAGATTCTGGATAATAGATATGTAGATGAAGTAGATGCGGATGAATTGTTTGAAAAAACGATTGGAGATATGTTACATAATTTGGATCCGCACAGTAATTATATTCCTGCAAACGAACTACGTGCAATGAACGAGCAAATTGAAGGTCGATTTGGTGGAGTAGGGGTACGGTTTTTCATTATTCGTGATACTTTATGTATTACAAACGTTTTGCCGCATTCTCCTTCGGAGCGAGCAGGCTTGAAATCTGGAGATAAGATTTTAAAAATTGACGGTGAGCTGGTAGCGTCTATGAAAATCACGAATGATAAGGTGATGGGAATGCTTAAGGGAATTGAAGGAACAGATGTTATTTTACAAATCTGGAGAAATGGAAAAAAATTAAAAAAGAAGGTTAAGCGTGGGGGAATTCCAATTGAGTCTGTGGTTGCAGCCTATATGATTGACAATACAATTGGGTATGTTAGAGTGAACACGTTCTCAAAAACAACTGCTGATGAGTTTCGGTGGGCAGCGGCAGATTTGCGTCGACAGGGAATGAAAAAGATGATTTTAGATGTCCGCAGTAATCGAGGAGGGATCCTTACGGGGGCTACAGAAATTGCAGATGAATTCTTAGAATCAGGATTGACGATTGTTGATACCAAAGGAGATAATATCGCTCCTTATCGTTATGCAAGTACAAGGAAAGGAGAAATGAAAGATATGGAAGTGGCTATATTGATTAATTCTAATTCTGCCTCGGCTTCTGAAATTCTTGCAGGTGCAATTCAAGATAACGATCGCGGAACAATTATTGGAAGAAGATCTTTTGGAAAGGGATTGGTTCAGGAAGATGTGTTATTGAGAGATAGCAGTAATCTTCGACTGACAATAGCAAGATATTATACTCCGACGGGACGTTGTATCCAGAAACCATATACGGGAAATATTAATGATTATTATCAAGATCAGGCCGATCGTTATGAGAATGGAGAAATGTATGAAGTTGATTCTTCTTTGTTTGTTGATTCATTAAAGTTTGTTACTCCAAAAGGAAAAGTTGTATACGGAGGTGGTGGAATTATGCCGGATGTATTTGTTCCTTTTGATACTGCTGGTTCAAGCTGGTATTTTTCTCAATTGCGTTATTCGAGTGTATTTACAACGTTTGCCTTTGATTACATTCAAGGGAAAAGATCAAAATGGGATTCTCCTAAAGATTATGCTCGAGACTTCAAGGTTTCTGATGAGTTACTTGATCGTTTAGCAGCTTTCGCTAAAAGTGAGTATGATATTGAAAAAAACGAGGCAGAGTTTAAACATAGTAAAGAGTTGATACGTCGTATTTTGAAGGGCGAAATCGCTCGCCAAATATGGGTAGAACAAGGATATTATCAAGTGATTAACAAGAAAGATCCAGAGGTGCAAGAGGCGATTCAAACATTACGTTAAAAATCCGAGCATCCATTAGACTGCCTTGATGAATTTTAGTCCATGCGGAAGTGAATTTATAGAAGAAGGGTTCACAATTGATCTTTAGAATTGAAGAATGGTTTGTTTCAAAAATAGCATGTAGACTTGTATAAAAGTGTTTTTTTTACCGTTGAATAGAAGTTAAAAAAGGCATGAGTGATGTACCTTCCAATTTATGAATGCACTAATTTCTATTCGGCTCAATATTATTGCCGTACTTATCCTGTTTCCGATTATTTCTTCCGCTCAGTGGTATATCAACCCTGATGTGCCTCAAGCTTCAAGATACGATGATATTGTTTTCGTGGACGAAAATGAAGGTTGGGCGGTAGGTAGTTCAGGGAACATTCTTCACACAACGGATCAAGGATTGACATGGGAAATTCAAATGGTTTCCAATGACTATCTACGATCGGTGGAGTTTGTAGATGCGAATATTGGTTTTTGCGGAGCATTAGGACCGGCACTATATAAAACGACGGACGGTGGCGCAAACTGGGAGAACATAGCAAGTACAATCAATCCTGTTCCTCCTGGAATTTGTGGTTTATCAGCTCCAGACGTGAATACAGTGTATGGATGCGGAATTTGGTCATCTCCAGCTTATATTATTAAATCAACCGATACAGGAGATACATGGACGCATATTGATATGTCGGCATATGCAACAGCATTAGTGGATATCGAATTCTCTTCTCCCGATACTGGATTTGTCGTTGGAACTGCCAATCCGGCTTCTGATGGAGGAATCATTTTACACACAACTGATGGAGGGGCAACTTGGACAACGAAATTCACAACTGGCGTAAGTTTAGATTATGTATGGAAAATTCAATCTCCAGATGGATTAAACTTTTTTGCTTCGGTTGATGCTGTACCCGTTACTAATAATCTAAGAATATTAAAATCTTCTGATGCGGGAGATACATGGGTAATGGATACTATCCTGAATACTTATGTGTATACGCAATTGGTTGGGTTTATTGACTCCGACCATGGTTGGTTAGGTGCTGGATCAGAACTGTACGAAACTATTGATGGAGGAATAACGTGGGAACAAGTGATTCTTGGAAGTTCCTACAATCGTTTTTTTAGAATTAACGATAACATAGCGTTTATGTCTGGATCTGAAATCTACAAATATGGTGGGACACAGGTCGGAATGGAAGAGGTGCCAGCATATGATGAAGTTCATGAGTTATCCGTATCTCCAAATCCCGCCAGTGATAAAATACATATCGATTTAACTTTAAATTCGCATACCGAAGCGCAACTGATGTTGATCGACATGAATGGAAAAGTACTCTATACTTTTTTAGATGAGGTGCGAGAACCAGGTAGTCTTACATTCGATTATTCACTTGCAGATTTAAGTGCTCAAAGTTTAGTGTTAGTGCTAAGAAGCAATGAAGGTATCGTTTATCAAAAATTAATTGTAGAGTAATCGAGGGTATCCAAAACTTTTTTGTTTAGAGAGTGTAAGTGATGCAGAGCAAGAATGACCTAGTAAATGACAATGCTTATTTGCGTTCAAGTAGTTTGTCTTTGATAGAAACGCTATAGATCACACTCATTCCACTTTCCGTTTTGCTAAGCGCTTTTATTAAGGGGTTGATAGCTTCGAAAGTTAGATCTTCGGAAATAGCACTTCTTCTACTTGTAAAACAGAGTGTCATAGTACGATAACCCACAAAAGGGTAGTAATCCATGAATGCGGAATTGATATTCTTACCTAATTTTTCATCTCTATAACTCATATATAGATCGCCACTTCCTAATCCATCTTCTCGATTATATCCACTAAAAATCAAGTATGCTTCATCAGATGAGACGTAGACGTTAAATTCGAATTCTTTGGTCTTAATAGGGGCTCCTAACTAAGCTGGCTCTGTGTATTGACCATTTTTTATGCTATCGTTTAATAATTCTGTGATGCGAAAAGGAACCATTTAGGTTTACTGAAATCATGTATAAACCTGTTGAAACCATTGTTCCAACCTCATTTTCGCCATTCCATTCTAATGAAATGTCTGTAGAATTTAAAGTTTCATTGTTCAATAAGCGCTTGATGAGTTTTCCTTGTGAATCATATACATAAACAGATAAAATATCCCCTGGCATTACTGAAGGACTAAATAGGTTTACTCCATCTGAGAATGGGTTTGGATAAACGCTAAAAATTGACCCTTCGTTGGATGGGTTCATTAATTCTTCAGTACTTAAAGACATTAGCTCTTCGAGGTCATACGTTTCATCTCCTGGATTATAAAGCATGTAATGCGAATAAACTAAGAACATTTCATCTGAAGTGTTTAATCCAGCGTAGACCGTTTCAGGAGGATTATTCGGGTTGTGAAGGTTTCCACTAGTGTTGTCGTAGTTCCCCTCAGCGTATAATGTTGCTCCGGATTCCGCTTTTTGAATGTTTTTGAAGAAATAGAAATCTTGCCACTCGAAATCCCAATGTGGCATATCGATAAGTTTTAGAGTATCCAAATTTGGTTGAATGCCATAAACCTTCATGTCTCTGCCTAATAAATGCATATGCGGAAAGACGCTTAAAATGGATATGTCATATGGAAGACCGCCCGAAGGTGGATATTGTGCTGATACTGGGGAGATTTGATCTGGAGGTATCACCATACTCCAATTTTGAAGAACGGGCTCAGTGATAACTTCACGAATTCCAGTTTCTCCTTGTGGATAAAAATGGAAAATCACTTTGGTACTATCATATGTGCCGTAGCTACCTTCAGGATAATGCATAGCAAAATATACTTGTGAATTTGCTTGCATCGTCATTCCTAGTTTCAAGGGTGCTTGAGATGGTAAAGTTAACGGGCTACTTCCCGGAGTATAGCCCATAACAAGTTTAGCATCGGGTGAGCTTGGACCTCCACAATCACCGCCTATTGTATCGGTTACAGAATTACCGCTAGGGTCAATGTAAATAAGCGCGTGATGCACGGTTTCCCTGTTTCCAGGAACTATTTCTACTGCACGGATTGTTCGATCCGTAGGTAAGTTTGAAGGCATTGCAAAACAAACATAGTCATCCCCGTTACTCAAGGCTTTGGACATATATGTCGGGATTTGCACTTCTAAATCACCATTTCCCAATAATGATCCTGAAGGAAAGATTGGCGGAGGTGGTGTGTTCGCAGGATTTCCTTCAGGAGTCCCATTACTTATCCAATCAAGGAACATTGTTTTTTCACTTGGAGTTAAACTTCTGTCGTGAGAATATTGTTGAAAATTATTGTTTGGGGGCCACGGCGGCATCTCGTTTTGAGCAATTGCATCATATAGAACGGAAGCCATTGGACTTGTTTCACTATATGTTGTTAATGGGAAGGGGCCAACACCATTTGAATTATGACATTTTGAACATTTGTTATAAACAATTTCAGCGACATCGTCGCTCCATGTCTGCGCGTTAGCACAATATGCCGCTAAGCATAACATACTTATTAGTAGTTTGTTCATATTCGTTGCAATGACTATTTTGTTCAAAGTACTAAATAAATAATGAAAAAACATAAATTTATAGGCCAAAGTACATTGTTATGCCCAAGTTTATACCTCTTTCTACCTTTAGTAAATATTATAATAAGCATTCCGATTTGCTCACCGATGAAGGGATAATAAAGTTTAGAAAATCGATTGAATTAAAAGGAGAGCGTATTGCATTAGAAGCAGGGTTTCAAAGGGCAGATTACGAAGAATTTGGGGCAAGTTTGAAAAAGCCATCCACGATTATTTTTCAAGGTTGGATTGAACAAAATAAAGGACTATTAGGTTTGTTAACAAAAGGGGAATTGATAACATTTATTGATACAGGGAAACATCTTGAACATCAGATTTCCTCAACCTATCAGCGTTATGTTTCTCCATATCTTTCTGAAATTCTTCTTCGGTTTTCAAATAGTAAAAAAGAGTTGTTGGCTCAAGCATTTTCTTACGTGCAATTACTGGATTCTGATCATCGATCGGTGGTAGAGGATCAATTGTTTAAAGGGCTATCCGATAATTTGAAAGATTTAAAAGCCTTAAATAGAGAGGTCTCTAATGAGCAAGAGTTGGTTAACATTACTAAACCACTATGTTCAGATGAGGTTATTGCTTGCGTAAACTACTTGTCAAAGGCTTCTTATGATAAGAAACTGAGTTATGTAGATGAAATCCTTGCAGTGATTAAGACAAAAGCATGCACCACTCGGTTTGCTAACTGGATTTTGAAGAGAATGGAGGAGGTGACATTAAATCGCGAGCACGAATACAAGATTGTTGATCTACGAAAAGATTTAGCTCTAGGAAATATAAGGGTACGAAATAGGGCTAAGGGAAGAACTCCAATTCGTTGGAAAACGATTGGAACAGTACTTTTTATAGGGGGTATGTCGGCATTTTTGTATTATATAATTATTTACAAACCGTTTAGTGATGTTAATGATCCTCAGTTTACAAACAATACCTCATTTAAGCAATTTTCGCTAGAAGAACGAAAGCGTATTGACTCTCTGTTGCAGGAGATGAATAAAAAACGGAAACCCGAAGAAATAAGCATTGATTACGTTGATCCAGGGAGCACAGGGACATCGATTGCCTTAAGGAGGGCTTTTACAAATGAAACGATGGAAGGGGTATACGAGGATTTATCAAAGGATGCAGATCTGAAAACTAATTATCCTCAGACGCCATGCGGAACCGGAGGAAATGTTTATAAACGGAATCCTGGGATTATTGCGTTATCAAAAAAAACGGGGAATTATGATGCGATGATGAAGAATGAATCGGATTATGATATTATCTTTTATGTTTCAGAGAACACTAAAGATGGAGAGGTCCATTCAATGATGATAAAAAAAGGAGAGACAAGAACATTTAAGATGAAGAAAGGTGATGTGTTTACTATGGTCGCTGGAAATAATTTTAAACCGTTTATAGAACCCGTTAATGCAGTAATAGAGGAAATTCCCTCCAGTAATTTTGAACGGCATTTTTGTGACACCGATCAAAATTACAGAGAGTCAATAAATCTATCTTACTCCGTGTCTTACCCGAAAACAGGAAAAAACAAGTTTATGGTAATGGGAGCAAAAAATGGGTATGTCAATTTAATTGATGTTCATCAGGTTTTAGAGGAGTTTTAAAGAACGTAAGCTAACGTTGTTTTTAGACCTCCAGAGAATGGCATGAAATAAGTTTTTCCGCCATATACTGATTGCACACCAGTTCCGATGGTTCCTTCAATTCCAAACCGTACTTTTCTTAAAATGGTTGCGCTAATTCCAAGAGGAGCGTAGATACGGCCATAGAAACTAGATTTAGAAGCATAAAAATCTGTTTCATGTGTAAAAGTTGATTCTTCAGTAGTTTGATCTATTGTGTTAGTGTTTTCCATTACGACCATTTGGTTGTTAAATGAACTTCCCAAACTGGTTCCAACACCAGCATAAAAGTTTAGCCATGGTGCAATTACAGGGCTCTTTTTAAAAAGATAGGCTCCATTTAAATTTACTTCATTTACCATATTACAGTAAATGATTGAGTGACTGTTTCCGTTCATTTCATTTCGATCATAAGAAATCATCGGTTCACTAACGATATAACTTGCACCGAATCTAATTTCGCGAGAAGCATTAGCCGGTGTGAAGCTGGCGTTTATTCCAAACCTTCCTCCAAAAGAATTTCTGTAAAAAGTTGCATTATGATCTGTCAAATCTCGGGATAAAAGAGCCGGGTTTTGTGTTAAGTCATGCATTGTTTGAAGATTCATGTTTTGGTAAATATCCAAATTGACTCCAAGCTCAACACCAATAGAATTTAGCTTTAATGAAGAAGCTTTTTCTGTGCTTTTTTGTGAAAAAACAGAAGAAGATACTGTCGCTATTACTAAGATTAACAAAGTCTTTTTCATAATTTGTGTTTTTAATGATGATTCGATTAGTTAACGAGGGGTGGCTACTTATATTGTAAGTACAATGAAAATGAGCTTCAATAAAATTAATTCTTGAAGTCGTAAATTGAATCTAAAGAGTGTACCTATTTGATTTCACTATCTTTGCGTAATGATTTTATACAATGTTACAGTAAGTATTGACCCATCGGTTCATCAAGAGTGGCTTAATTGGATGAAAACAAAACATGTTCCGGATGTTATGGCAACAGGGTGTTTTGTAGAAGCTCGAATTTCTCGAGTTAAAGGAGAGGAAGAAGGAGGGCTTACTTTTGCGATTAGTTATGTATGTGAGTCGCAAGAAATCTATGATCGATATCAGAGCGAACATGCCGCTGTTTTACAAAAAGAGCATGGCGAAAAATATGCCGGTCAGTTTGCGGCGTTTAGAACTATGCTGACAATACTTGAAGAATTTAAAGCATGAGTGTAAAAGCAAAAAAGCATTTAGGACAGCACTTTTTGACAGATAAAAATACCTGTGAGAAAATAGCGAACCAGTATTCGAGACATCAAGACTGTAATCGTGTATTGGAAATAGGTCCAGGTATGGGAGCCTTAACGAGTTTTTTGATCGATAGAAAATTAGACGTTTCCGTGATTGAAATTGATACGGAGAGTATTGAGTATTTAACTGAAACGGTTTCAGCATTAGACGGAAAAATTCATGAGGCTGATTTTCTTAAAACGGATTTAAAAGAATTAATGGGTGAGGCGCCATTTTCTGTGGTCGGAAACTTTCCATACAATATTTCATCTCAAATATTATTTAAGTGTCTTGAGTATAGAAATCAAATCCCTGAAATTATGGGGATGTTTCAACGAGAAGTAGCAAAACGAATTGCGGAGAAACCGGGAACGAAACAATATGGAATTATTTCTGTTTTAATTCAAGCCTTTTATGATATAGAATATTGTTTTACGGTAGATGAACATGTTTTTGATCCGCCACCAAAGGTGAAATCTGGGGTTATTCGATGTACTAGAAATGAAAGAGATTCTCTTCCATGCAACGAAAAATTGTTCATTCAAATTGTGAAAATGAGTTTTAATCAACGAAGAAAAACAATTCGTAACTCAATTAAACAACTCATAAAAGGGAAAGGTCTTGAGCATGAGTATTTAACCTTGCGACCAGAGGTGCTATCGGTTGAGCAATTTATTGAATTGACGAAGATGGTGGAGCCTCTTGTGTGATATAAATCTTCAATAATTCTGGTAGAAGAACCTTGTAGAGTTTAAAAAAATGACTTTCTTTGTGTTAGATAAATTTATTACAGATGAGTTCAACAGACATTTTTTGGGCAATTGGAGATGCAGCACAATGGGCCTTATCATTTTTTCAAAATGATTTTCCACTTACAGGAATGATGAATTTAGGGGTGTTACTCCTAGGGTTTGTTGGGTTGTTCATTTGGTTATCAAAACAGATTAAATACAACGAAGCGGCTGCGTCTAATCCAGATCAGTTAAAATAAGTTGAATACAAGATATTTAAAAGGTCATTCGTTTAAACGGATGACCTTTTTTCGTAAGTGATAATTTATGATTAAGTTCAGGGGATGGCAAGAAATTCAATAATCATTACAGCGGGAGGGGTAGGGAAACGCATGCAATCTTCCTTACCAAAGCAATTCATTCAAATAGTGGAAAAGCCTATTTTGATGTATACGATTGAAAGGTTTTATCATTTTGACCCAAAGTCCGATATCATTGTAACACTTCCGCAAGAATGGATGTCATACTGGGAAGAACTCATAATGGATCAAGATTTTAGGATCCCACATCGTGTTGTAGAAGGAGGGAAAGAGCGATATTATTCAATAAAAAATGCGTTAGAGAAATGTTCTGGTGAAATTATATCTGTGCATGATGGCGTTCGCCCCTTAGTAAGTGATGAGACGCTTAAGAATTGTTTTCGAACGGCTCGAGAAAAGGGAACAGCTGTTCCTGTAATTCCAATTAAGGAATCGGTTCGAGTAAAAACGAAGGAAGGTACAATTGCAGTGGATAGGTCTGATTACTTAATTGTTCAAACACCTCAATCGTTTAAAAAGGAAATTTTGATAGAGGCATATGCAAGAGAGTATCATAAAGGAATTACTGATGACGCAAGCTTGGTGGAAGAGGCAGGGTATGATATAACAATTGTTTCTGGGAATGTTGAAAATATTAAAATCACAGATCAATCAGACCTAAAATTCGCAGAGTTGTTCCTTAAATAAGTCTAATTTTCTATGTCAACCGTTCAATAAGTGTATCTTTGGCGTTCATTGAAAAGCAATCATGAAGGTAACCGATCATATAAAAGCGGCAAAAGACACGCTTTTTTCATTTGAAATCCTCCCTCCACTTAAAGGGAAAAGTATCCAATCTATTTTTGACGGAATTGATCCGTTAATGGAGTTTAATCCAAAGTTTGTAAATGTAACGTACCACCGTGAGGAATATATTTATAAGGAGCGGGATCAAGGTTTGTTAGAAAAGATTGCCATACGAAAACGTCCAGGGACCGTTGGTATTTGTGCAGCTATTATGAACAAGTATCAAGTGGATGCAGTACCGCACCTTATCTGTGGAGGTTTTGGAACCGAAGAAACAGAGAACGCGTTAATCGATCTTCAGTTTTTAGGAATTGATAATGTTTTAGCGTTGCGAGGAGACTCGATTAAAACTGAATCAAATTTCAGACCTCATCCGAATGGACACAGATATGCAGTCGAATTGATAGGTCAAATTAGTGAGATGAATCAAGGGAATTATCTTTTGGATGATATTAATCTTGAACCTACAGATTTTTGTATTGGGGCTGCAGGATACCCTGAAAAGCATTTCGAAGCAATGAACTTAGCGACAGATTTAGAATATATGAAAGCGAAGGTAGATGCGGGTGCAGAATATATTGTTACACAAATGTTCTTCGATAATAAAAAATACTTCGAATTTGTAGAAGCGTGCCGTGCAATTGGAATTACGGTTCCTATTATTCCGGGGCTTAAGCCAATTAAAAGTATGAATCATATTTCATTCTTACCAAAATTCTTCCATATTGATTATCCAGAAGAACTTTCAAAAGAGTTATTGAAATGCAAAAATAATGAGCAGGTGTCAGCACTTGGAGTTGAATGGGGAATTCACCAATCAAAAGAGCTTAAGGCAATGGGTGCACCATGTATACATTATTACACAATGTCTAATTCGGCTTCTGTAAAGTCGATCGCCAAAGAAATTTTTTAAGATGAAAGAGTTATTACTAATTACCGTTTTATTAGTCTCGTCTGTATCATTTGGACAGAAGAAGTCTAAAAGGAAACCAAATTTAAAACTAACGAATGCGCTGGTTATTGGACAGGTTGATACGGCGGAAGACCGTTATTCGTTAGAGATTAATCTAACGGATATGTTTACACGAAATGGAGTGAAAACGGCACCTTCATTGAATATTCTTAAATTAGGAAATGATTCGCAATTATTGGCAACAGATTCTTTAGGTCAAATTGTAAAAGCTAAGGGTTATGATACTTATGTACTTGTATCTGTAAAAGGGTATGATCATAAATTTCATGTAACTAACTTAAGTGATGATTTTGAAACAGCGTTAGGTCAAGCGAGCTTTTTTGACCTTTATAGAGAAGGAATTGTATCAATTAGCTTTGAATTTAAATTCTTTAGAGAAGGAAAGTGTGTGCATGCGGAAGTTATTAAATGTGGAAATGTCGGAAGTAGAGAGTCTGTTTTAAAGCGCCTTCGTAAGAAAACGACAAAGCGGATTGTTAAGCGCTGGAAATAATTAATCTAGAATAATGCTCGTTTCTATTTCTATCGCTCCTTCTAAAGTTCGATGAATAGGGCACTTGTTTGCAATTTGTAGAATTCTAGTACGCTGTTTTTCGTTTAAATTTCCTTTGATTTCTATGCGTCTTTCGAAAACACTCACTTTTTTCGACGCAATGATTTTATTATTCTCGTCTAAAAGGTCTTTTTTGTAATGGTTTAGATGAACAACGACCTCTTCTAATTCCCATTCTTTTCGAGAAACATACATTTTTATTGTGATAGCTGTACATGATCCAAGGCTTGATAATAATAGCTCATATGGGGCTGGGCCAAAATCGTCCCCACCTAAGTTTAATGGCTCATCTGCTATTATTTGATGTTTTCCTGCTTTTATTTCTGTAGTATATTTGTCTTCTTTGCCTAAGCGAACAACAACTTGATCTTTTGTATGTAATGTCTTTCTTTCTGGAAGATCAATATATCGAAGAACCCAATTGGCAATTAAGTTACCGACATAGTTAGAGTCCTCATAACGAGAAAGTAAATGATCCGATCCGTCAAGTGAAACGAAACTTTTAGGGTGATGAGCATTCTGATAAATTTGTGCAGCATTTTCAATAGGCACAATTGTGTCCTGAGGAGAATGAAGTACAAGTAATGCTTTTCTTAGTGATTTTACAACAGTTGCTAATTTGTTAGATTTCAAGTCTTCAATAAATTGCTTTTTTATTGTAAAAGGACGCCCTCCAATTTTTATTTCAGCAATACCACTTTCGGAAAGTTCTGCGCTGCCACTACTTAGCAGATGTTTCACATGTTCTGGTTCTGAAGGAGCACCAATTGTTGCGATTGCATTTATCGAATTGATAATTCCCCCTGCAAAGAGAACAGCTGCACCTCCAAGTGAATGCCCGATAAGTAATTTAGGGGCAAGGTATTGTTTAGATAGAAATGTTGCTGCTGATACTAGATCATCAACATTCGAAGAGAAGTTAGTGTCGGAAAACTCGCCTTCACTTTCTCCTAAGCCTGTAAAATCAAAACGAAGGACAGCAATTCCGTTTTGATTAAGACTTCGCGAAATATTTCGAACGGCGCTGAGATTTTTGTTACACGTAAAACAGTGAGCAAAAATTGCATAAGTATGGGGTTTTTGATCTGCGGGAAGTTCCAGTCTAGCTGAAAGAATTTGTCCCGAAGAATTCTCGAATTTAATTTTTTGATTTGCCATGTTCTTTTCGTCTTTCTAGAAACTTAGACGAAAAGATACTCAGAACTTACGTATGAAATAGAGTGAAAGGTTTACAAATCATCATTCGTCTTGAATGGAATTTTGAAGGTTAATTTGCTATGATCAGTATTCTGCTCTAATCTAAAAGATCCTCCAATTGAGAAATTCTTTACAATGATTTGATTAATAAAAATTAACTCTCTCCATCTAGGATCATATGGGTTGTTCTTAGTTCTATAACTCCATTCTTTCTGTAGATCAACAAACTTAATGGCAGTCATGTTTTTATGCTTAAGAAGATACTCAATTTGATTTGGAGATAAAGTTCCTTTGACTGACACAAGCATATATCCTTCGAAGATTTCAACGGTTGCTTTTTCGTTACAATTTGAAATATGTATTGCTTCTAGCGGAGTAGGTAAGTTTTTATTCCGAAATAAAAGATGCAATTTCAAATCTGATGTTAAATCGCAAAGTGTTTCGTATTTTTCTTTTTGATTGGATAAGGTAAATTCTAATCTTGATTTAAACATGGATGATTATTTTCCCATTAATTTGGCCACGTACTTTCCGATAATATCAAACTCTAAATTCACGCGATCTCCAATTTTTAATTGGTGAAAATTTGTATGCTCATAGGTAAATGGAATGATGCAAACCGAAAATTCTGTTTCCTTGGAATCAACGACTGTTAAGCTTGTTCCATTAATTGTGACAGATCCTTTCTCTACGGTTGGTTGTAAGGTCTCGTATCTGAAAGTATATTTCCAGCTCCCAGTTTCATCTTCAATATTGATACATTCTGCAGTGGTATCAACATGGCCTTGAACAATATGACCGTCGAGGCGTCCGTTCATTTGCATGCAACGTTCTAGGTTTACCTTTGTGCCAACATTCCAAGATCCAAGATTCGTTTTCTTTAACGTTTCTAGAATGGCAGTTACGACATATTCCTTTTCGTCGATGGCAACAACTGTTAAACAGCATCCGTTATGCGCAACGCTTTGATCGATTTTAAGTTCATGGGTAAAATTAGATTCAACTGTAAAATGCACGTTTTCACCTTCCTTTTCGATTTTCTTAATCACTCCAAGTTGCTCTATAATTCCAGTAAACATAATTGAATGCTTTTTAATGTAAGACGTTTCGTGTTGGGGTATAATTCACAAACTATTTGTCGACAAATGTACGGATTATTGAGGAATTGATTTATAGTCACATGGGAAATGATAAAATAAACACACGAAGTATTTAGCTGTTTAAAACCCTGTTAATCAGTTTACAAAATAGGTTTAATTAGTTTCAAACGAAAGACAAACGTAAGCAAACGACAAACTACCGAATAAAAATTAAAGCCTGTTCCACCTTTGCAGTGTCACTTCAATCGAGAGTAATTGAAATATGACAAATAACATAATCACATAAATACACAGTTATGAATACGTTGAGAAATAGAGTTAGTTTGATTGGACGTCTAGGAGGTCAACCGGAAATTATGAAATTCGATTCAGGTAAGATGAAAGCGAGATTTTCACTGGCAACAAACGAATCATATAGAGATAAGGATGGTGAGTGGAAGGAGAATACGCAGTGGTTTACTGTTGATGCTTGGGGTAAGACAGCTGATTTGGTTTCTCGGGTATTGACTAAAGGAGAAGAGATTGTTTTAGAAGGAAGGCTCGTAAATAATACATATGAGACTAAAGAAGGGGAGAAAAAGTATAGTACTATCATTGAGGTAAGTAGCTTTCTTAAATTAAACTTCAAGGAAACAAATGCATAATCAACCTAACCTAACAACGAAGTTTGGAGTCGGTAACGGATTTTCCGACTCCATTTTCTTCAACACTAAAAAGATTAAAATGAATCACGTAAATTTAATTGGAAAGGTTTCTACAGAGCCACGGTTTTATGAAACATCGACAGGAAGAAAAGTTGTACAATTCATGCTGGCAACGAAGGAAACATATCTAGATGAAGATGGAAAAACGAGAGTTAAAAGTTACAAACATAGAATTGCTGCTTGGGGCCGATGGGTACTAGTTTTGGAGGAATTGGCTTCAGTAGGAATAGAGCTTGCCATTGAAGGAAAGTTAACGACACGTTTCTATCAAAAAAATGGTGAAAATAGATTTGTCTCAGAAGTAGAGGTAAATGATCTTGTAATTCTTTAACATGTTCAAGATATGCAGTCATTAAAGAATTACGTTACGCTTATTGGTAACATGGGCACAAACGCACAGATTACAAACTTTGAAAATGGAGGTAAGGTTGCTCGATTCAATTTAGCCACTGATAAATACTCCAAAGACGGAGCAAAACGCGCTGAATGGCATCGCGTCTTCGCTTGGGGTAGTATAGCTCAGTTCATCGAAAATTACGGTGAAAAAGGAAAAGAATTAGCAATCCACGGACGTTTGGTTAATAGAACGTATACGAATAGAGATGGTAAACCGCGTAAAATTACTGAAATAGAAGTGAGACATGTTATCGGATTGTAGAAAACCTACCTAATCTAGCCTACTTAGACAACCTATCGTCTACAATCGATAGCAGTTAAATGACATCTACTGACGAGTGGGTGTCATTTAGTAATTTCTATAATCATTCCAAAGCATGCTTCGGATTCCTAAAACTAAAAGGTAATCAGAGTTTATATTTTGAGTGTCGAATCGAAAGTGATTTTCAATAAACACATTCAATCTATTGGATGGCATTATTTGAAATGAAAAAGTGGAAATAGCATTTACACCGTTTAGTTGAACTCCCTGCCCTATTTTGTGTCCGTATTCAAAAGGACGGTTGATATAAGGTTGATAGATGTTACCTCCATAGCTATCACCGTCTTTATCAAGTCCTCGTAGATAATAATTGGCAAATAGTTTGCCTCCCCATTTTTTATGCGACCATTTGAATTCGATTAGTCCTTCCATAAAATTAGCCCCATAGGGATGGGCTAAAGAAGTTCCTTGATTGCCATAGTTCAATTCTTCCGAGATGTGCGAAAAGGTATATGGTCGCATGAAGTTGTATTCCCCTCGATAGAAGAATTTGTGATCTCCTTTTTGGAACCGCCCTTTAATTCCAAACTGTCCACCAAATTTGTTTGCCCACCACCCTGATTTAGCTCTTAATTCTTCTAAATAGAATTCGTCAAGAATAAATTGGGTATAGAAAGTATGTTGTTTCCAATCAGCTGATAATTCTATACCTAGAAGAACGTTGTCTGATGATCCTAAAGAATATTCTTGGGGGCGATAGAAAACAAATGGATTTAAATATTCGAGATCAAATCCTCGAATTAAATTGGTGTCTTTTGGTTGGAATATCACAGATTCAAAAATTCCAATATTCAGCCATTCTGTGGCATTAAAGGAAACGTGGTGGCTTGATGCGAACTTTCCTTCCCATCGATTTTGATCTTTTTCACGAAAGAATTGATAGAGAACACTGTATTCAAATCTCCAAAAATTTGCGCGAATTAATCCAAAAGGATATGAAGTTCCATAATCACTTAAAAATAAGGATCGTGATCCTTCACCAATGAAATTATGATCAACACCTATTTGAAAGTTGAAAATGTGATTTGGTGTGTAGGAAGCTCGAGAACGAATATCTGTATATAGGCTATTGTTTGATTTTTCTTGAAAAATAAAAGACTTGGGAGCAAATGTTGAGTCAAAATTATTGATTCCTTGAGTTGCAGCCGCTCGAAAATACCATTTGTTGTCTCCAGAATATTCTAACATGCCACCGAGGCCGACTTTATATTGCACTCGGTTTGTCTGTAGGTAATTTACATCTCCAAGAATAGAGGCATGTATATTGTTCTTTTTAAATTTAGAAAGACGAATGGCTGGTTTTAAACTTGAGTGATTACGAAATTCACTAATCAAAGAATCTTCAGGGAGTTCTTCGAACAAAAAATCCACGTCTCCCTGTCCATTTGAAATAAAGGAGATGAAAAATGATATGTATAGCATCCACTTCATTAGAAATCTTTATAATGATTTGCAAGTGCAGTCTTAAAGCCAAAATTTAATACATTGGTTGTTAAATCGGAGTCGCTATGTCTGTATGTCCAATTGGTAAAAATTGATAAGTTCATTTTGCGATTGAATCGATATCCAATTTCCATATTTTCGTAAAATACAATTCCATTTTTTCGGTTTACGTTAGCATAAAGGGGTAAATGTGCTTCAGGAGAATATTCAATTTCGCGAATTAATAGAACATTTAAATTTACATACCAGTGCTCATATTCATAGTTTGTTCTAAGAATAAATTCCTGGACGCCACTGCCTTTTATATGTGCTAAAGGCAGGTTGTAATGAGAATAATTAAGACGAGGATTGCTTACTTCATACATTCTAGATGAAGTTTGATTATACTCGAGTTGAACCATGAAATCGGTTAATCCGAAGAAATTATATCCACGATAACCAAGCTGATACCCTGTTTTATCAAATTCCAGATTATTGATCGCAACTTGACCGTATAATCGATGGTGTTGAGCAAGTTGGTAGGAAGCATTAATCCCTATTAAACTCACTACTTCATCTTTTGCTATGAGCGGCGAAATTATGGGAATAGGACTGTAGTACATGGAATGTGAATGTTTGCTAACAATTGAATCTCCTCGATTCCAGACGCTCCCTTCAAACAAGCTTATAGCACTTTTTTCTGTTGGGGTATAGGTGAAATAGTTTACAGAGTAACCTTTTGATTCGTAGTAGTTTTCTGCTGTGCTTCCTTCGGGTCTTCGGAGTAGGTTTAAATGACGAGACCGCATGTATACCATGCTGAATTGGTCCGAAATTTTCCAATTAAGTCTTATATATGGCGCGTTAAATGAATTGTCTGAAAGAAGCAACGATCGGTGCCCATCACCAATAAATTGAGTGTTATTTCCTGCAATAATGTGTAGTTTTTCGGTTGGTTCGTATACGAAATATCCGGTTGCGAAGGCATAGTCGTATCCTGCGATTTTAAAAGGTTTAGTTCTTCCTGCTCCTGGAATTACTGCATTTCGAACTTGATAACTTGAGTCAGATGCAATATAGCGTTCTCCATTTGAGTTGTAGTAGTTTCTTTCATATCTCGTCACTTCAGCTTGATTCTCATAAAAGGAGGTTGAGAAAGAGAAGTTTTTGAAAAAGTCACCTTCTACAAGAATACCACGGGTGTTTTGAAAAACTCGATTTAGAGACGTGTCGCCAAGATCACGACCATAGTTAATATTTGCTGCAGGACTTATTGTTAGATAAGCATCCTTACCACGCATCTCTAATAAGTGTTTTTGATAAAGAATATGTGAAAATGTGTAGTACCGTTTTGTTGAATCAATAATTGCAGGAATTAAATTGTAATCAGATTCAATTGTAGGAAAAAATGATCCATTGTTATATGGTTGCTCTAATTTGTTAGCGAAGAGTTGATCTTTATAAAAAGAATGAATTGGTATAAGGTTTTGTTGGCTTCTACCAACAAACGAAATAAGAATTAAGAAACAAAGTACAAGTTGTTTCATGAAAGGAATGCTTTCGTTTTTGCAATAAAGTATGGGTTGAATAATGATTCTTTGTTATATCGCAATTTCTTGGTGTCAAGTGTCGAGATAACCGTCCCTCCTAAAGCTTCCATAATTGCTTGTCCTGCTGCAATATCCCATTCCATTGTTGGTGCAAAACGAGGATAGACATCAGCTCTTCCTAAGGCAAGGTCAAAAAATTTGAGCGCACTTCCTTTTCGTAAATAGGATAATTCATAAGGTTCTAAATTCAGATGTTCTTTTAAAATAGTTTCTTGATCATGGAAAAAATTTCGTGAACAGGTAATTATTAAAGGATCATTTAGTTGACTTTTGGGTTGGATACGTTTCCATACCTCAGGAGTTTCAATATCTTCAAAGTTTAATGTGTATACGCCATATTTTGGTCCACCAATAAGAATGATTTTTTCTGTAGGACTACAAATTATACCAAATACAGGCTCTTCATTTACTACATGAGCGATGTTTACTGAAAACTCGTCGTTCTTTAAAAGAAACATTTTTGTTCCATCCAGAGGATCTACGCACCAATTTTCCGTCCAGAAAGTTCGTTTGCTGAACTGTTCTTTTTCTATTTCTTCACCAATGATTGGAATTCCCGTTTGTTTCAAATGCCTTGCAATAATCTTTGATGCTGCTAAATCAGCGATAGTAACGGGAGAGCCATCACTCTTAATAGTCGTATCTACATCTTGTTTGTAAACCTCCATGATAACAGAAGCCGCTTCAATGGAAGCCTTAATTGCAATAGTATAAATTTCGGGAATGTTTACCATGTAATCAAAGATACGTAATTATTGGAGTCAAATAGAAAAGGTCGCTTCTCAGCGACCTTTTACAATTAAATAATATTGAGAAATTAGTGTTTCACAACAATACGCTCGAAGATCGGGCTTAATCCGATTCTTTCTAGTTTTATTATATACACACCATTTGGTAGCGAAGAAACATCTATGTTCAATAGAAATTGAGCAACTTCAGTATAAATTACATTTCCTGAAATATCTAGAAGACTTGTTACCGTTTTTTCTTGATCATCGAAGGATATTGTAACTTTATTACTTGATGGATTTGGGAAAATTTCGGCCTTAATGTTCGGTGAAATTTCATTTGTGTTCGCTAGCTTGCATAGATTAATGTCTATTGAATCAATTGCAACATCATTTTCAATTACGGTGTAGCGGTATATTCCACAACCGTAAGCAGGTTCATGGGCATAAATATGAATAACCATAAGCCCTGAATTTCCGGGATCCACAATGGCATATTTGGTAATAGTATCTGGAGTTGTCCAAGGGTTCGTTGCCATGTCAGAACTTGAATAGCAGGCTACGCCCCAGCACAAATCGTCTTCCCATTCTACTATTTCATTAATGCGTTCACGTTTCATGCGGAGATGCATAGTTGCATTTGACATGTTTTTCACATTGACTTCCATGTAAACAGATCCGTTAGTGCCAACGTTTATATCTTGCTGGATGCCTGATATATCAATTCCTCCGTAGTTCATTTCTACTTGTCCAACACTTAAAAATGTGAAGGAAATTAACATTAAGGATAAAAGTTTCTTTTTCATTTTAGCGAGTTTAGAGGATAAAAAAGGGATAGCCGTACGACTATCCCTTCAATTTTTTAGATTCGAAAATTAGTGTCTTACTACCACTTTACGACTTATTGTTTTAACTCCATCGGCTTCAACAATAACGAAATATATACCATTTCTGAAGTTTGCAACATTAATAGATTTACTTGTTCCAATAACTGTTTCTGATAATACAATATTTCCAAGAACGTCTACCATTTTAACTTTTGCACCAGCAACTCCATTTGTTGCGATGTTTAAGATAGATGATGCCGGGTTTGGTGATACGGAAACATTTAACGCAGCTATTTTTTCAATAGATGCTGTTTTACATACGACCACTTCAACATATGCATCTAATGTCGCCCCACTCATTATCTCATAACGATAAGTTACACATCCAAAATCTGGATCTGCAGGAATAATGTATGATTTAATTTTACCTGCTTCTCCGTCAGGAATACTTGCTTCAGAAGGAGTTGTCCATACGGTCAAGTCCATTTGAGCAGAACTGTAACAGTTTCCACCAAACGGATCATTAGAATTTCCCCAACACATGTAATCTGACCATGCTGCTTGTTCGTTCACACGAGTTCTTACAACATTCCAATTTTTGACACCTCCACTTCCGTTAGATACAACGAAATCATTGTGAAATTCGTTTCCATTGCCAACAGTTATGTTAATAGTTGTGTTTGTAACGTCAGTTCCATTATCATCTGTAATGGTAACTTGGGCAGTTGAGGTGATTGCAAATCCTGCAACGGCCAATATAGAGAGTAATGTTCTTTTCATAGAGTTTCTTTGTTTGTTCCTAACAAATATAGGACTTTACTATTTATGTCGAAAGGATTTACAAGAATTACGCCAGAGAATAAAAATAAAAGGATTTATAGATTGAAAAACTTGTTAACACCTAGTTATATGGTATTTTTGTGGATAAAAACAAGTTGATTTGACAATAGGAAACCAAGAGTCATTGCTATATTCCCACCTGGTAAGCTGTAAAAATGCCTTATCTTTGGATTGGCAAGATTTTTGAATTACCAACAGCAAACTATAAATAAAACGATTACCAGATGAAAAAAATTGCATTACTCTTTGTAGGATTAGCATTAACAGTAGGATCATTTGCACAGGAAACGGTTCCAGCGAAAGATGAATCAGGAAAAACAGTAGCTTCTGTTCAATTAAAAGATATGGACGGAAATCCAGTAAATACTGCCGACCTTGGATTTGATGGTCCAGTTATTATTAGCTTTTGGGCAACATGGTGTTCGCCGTGTAAAAGAGAATTAAATACTATTTTGGACGTTTATGAAGATTGGCAAGATGAAACAGGAGTTAACCTTGTTGCGGTTTCTGTTGATGATCAGAAAACGAAAAATCAAGTTCCAATGTATGTAAACGGTAAAGGTTGGGAATACTTAATCTTAATGGATACGAATGGAGATTTCAAAAGAGCAATGGGTGTAAATAACGTACCACATACTTTTTTAATTAATACAGACGGTAAAATTGTGTACTCTCACAATAATTATGCGCCTGGAGATGAAGAAGAGCTTTATGAAGAGCTTTTGAAATTGGCTGAAAAATAATTCGGCAAACTTTATTGTAGATCTAGATGAAAAAAATTACGCTTTGCTTAGCAACGGCGATTGTATCTCTGGCAGGATATAGTCAAGATAAAGGAACAATTACAGGAAATATAGAGAGCACTTTTCAGTATTTGAATACAGATTCACTTATTGGTGCTTTACAACCTTCGGAAAAAGGCTTGATTAACACCTATATGAACGTTTTCTATACAAATGGAAACTTTAAGGCAGGAGTTCGTTTGGAGTCGTATTTACCGAGAATTCAAGGGTATCCAAATCGTTTTGACGGTACTGGACTTGGAATGCGATATGTAGGGTATGAAAATGATTTAGTTGATGTCACTTTGGGATCATTCTACGAACAGTTTGGTTCTGGGTTGATTTTTCGAGCATATGAAGATCGGTCTTTAGGTTACGACAATCTTATGGATGGTGCGCGTTTGATTCTGCGACCAATGGATGGTGTTACGCTAAAAGGTGTTTATGGATATCAACGTTTTTCGTTTCAAGAAGGGAAAATTGTTCATAGTGATGGGCTTACTCGCGGATTTGATGGTGAAATGAATTTGAATCAGACGTTTAAAGCATTGAATGATAAGGCGCTGGACATTACGATTGGAGGTTCATTCATGAGTAAATACCAACGAGATGATGTTGAGACCCTGGTTCTTCCTGAAAATGTAGGTAGTTACGGTGGACGAGCAAGCTTGCGTTACAAACGTTTCACATTAGATGGAGAATATATCATTAAAGAGCAGGATCCATCAATTGATAATGATTTCAGTTACAATTACGGACATGCGGGGTTATTTAATTTTGGATATTCGCAAAAAGGATTGGGTATTATTTTATCAGCGAAGTCAGTTGATAACATGAGCTACCGTTCGGATAGAAACGCGATTCTTCAAGATTTGTTTATTAACTATTTACCGGCAATGAATAAGACACATACCTATAACTTGGTGGCGTCTTTATATCCATATGCTACACAGCCGGTAGGAGAAATTGCTTATCAAGCAGAAGTGTTATATACGCTTAAACGTGGAAGTAAGTTAGGAGGAAAATATGGTACATCCATCAATGCGAATTTTTCGACGGCTTATGGTCCTGATAGAAACACGGAAGGGTTTGATCCAAATGATTCGTCTCGTGTAACCTATTCTACGGGTCCTTTTCAGCAGAGTGATAGTTTATATTGGAGAGATATTAATGTGAACATTTATCGTAAATTTTCAAAGAAATTTAATTTGCGTTTAAGTTATTTCAATATTACATTGAATAATGATGTTGCTAAAGTAACGGATGGAGCAAAGGGATTGATTCATACAAACATTGGGGTTTTAGAAGCTGGATATAAGGTCAATAAAAAGCATTCTTTGAGAGCAGAGCTTCAAGGACTTTTTATTGCGAAAGACAAAAAAGGAGAAGTTAACGATCAAGGAAATTGGGCAACAGTGCTTATTGAATACAATGTTTCCCCTCACTGGTTCTTTAGTGTAATGGATCAGTACAATTATGGTAATCCAGTAGAGGAGCGCCAATTGCATTATTTCTACGGCACTTTTGGATACATAAAAGGTGCAACGAGAATTTCTGCTGGATATGGTCGCCAGAGAGCAGGGTTGTTTTGTGTAGGAGGTGTGTGTCGTTTTGTACCAGCATCTAACGGTTTGACATTATCATTTACTCAAAGCTTCTAAATCAAACGAATTATGAAGAAGATATTTTTATTAGGATTGATAGCTGTTGCAGGACTTAGTTCTTGCGACAAAGTAGAGAATGCTTATCCACCAGCACCTCCAGGGTCAGGAGGTTATGAATTGTATCCTGATGGTGATTCTACACATTATGCTGATAATGCAAAGCCAACGTTTACAGCAAATGCAAATACCGATCGAAACGTTATGATTGAGGATTTTACTGGACATAAATGTGTTTTCTGTCCAGCTGCTGCTCATGAAGCTGAGAATATAGAAGCGGCTAATCCAGGGCGTGTATTTATTTCTACAATTCATTCAGGACCTGGAGGAATTGGTAATTTCCAAATAGTTGATGTTCCTGGAGGATATGTGCATGACTTTACATGTACGGAAGGTATTGAAATAGGTTTACACTTGGGAGATAATTTATCGGGTTCCCCATTTACTTCAAATCCAAGCGGAACTATTAGTCGTTTTGATAGTGGAAGTGGATATCCGATTACAGCACCTTCTAACTGGAATTCAACAACAGCATCTATTCTTACAGCGAATGATTTAAAGGTAAATATTCAATCGGATAAGAACTATTATCCATCAACGAGAGGTTTGTTTTTGCATACTGAAGTGGAAATTTTGGATGGATCATTATCCAATGAACTAAGAATTGTTGTTCAGTTACATGAAGATTCAATTATTGCACCTCAAACATTGCCAAGTGCTGATGATACGCAGGATGGAACTGTTGATGGAAAGGACGAATTGTATGTGCATAGAGAGGTTTTAAGAGCATGTATTGATGGGAAAGCACTTGGTGCGGAATTAGATGCCGCACATTTAGATGGAAATGGAAAATATTATTTCGATTATATTTATGAACTTCCTGCTCAATATGAGGCGGATAATGCACACTTGCTAATTTATGTACGTGACGCTGTCACAGAAGAAATTTACCAAGTAATAAAACAAAAGATTCAATAAGGATTTTTAATAATTCTTTTTAGGAGTGTTGGAAGTTGATTGATTGTTCTCAGCTAGAAATAAGCTGAGAACAATCAATCACTAGCGTTGAGAAGTAGTTATGTGAGCATAGTGACATCGGAGTATTACTTTTTAATTAAAGCCAATTTTATGAAAAATATAACAGTACTTTTAGGATTGTTAATGGGAATCATGTCCCTAATTTCTTGCGATAAAATTGATCAACCCATACCTCTAGGACCAAATCCTATTGATTGTTACGGAAGTTTATACCCGAACGGAGATTCAACACATTACGCAAATAATGCTAAACCAATATTTTCGGAAAACACAAATTCAGACAGGAATTTTTTGATTGAAGATTTTACTGGGCATAAATGTCAAGGATGTTCCGTGGCAGGTGTTACAGCTGAAGAAATAGCGGAAAATAATTATGGACGTGTGTTTGTTTCTGCAATTCATGCAGGACCAAATGGTTCGACTTCTTCAGGAAGTCTTCAGTTTAATGGGCCAGCACCATTTTTTCATGATTTTACTTGTGATGAAGGCCTGGAAATCGGATATTATTTTGGAAACGGCTTATCAGGAAGTCCTTTTGTGGCAAATCCTAACGGTATGATTAACAGAATGGATGTGGGAAGTGGCTTCCCCCTTATTCACCCATCTAATTGGAATTCGTTCATTTTAGGACCATTGTCCGCGAATGATTTGAAGGTTAATATCCAATCTGCCAAGAATTATTACCCTTCAACAAGGGGCTTATTTTTGCATACAGAAGTTGAGTTATTGGATGCTAATTTAACCAATGAACTGAGAATTGTGGTTCAATTACATGAAGATTCAATCGTTAAACCACAACTTGTAGTTTTTCTAATCAAGATCAATCAGATGGAGATTCAACAGATTTAATTGATCATCTGTATGTTCATCGCGACGCATTGAAGGGGATGATTGATGGAAGAGCATTTGGTCAAAAATTAGATGGTGCTCATCTTGATGTAAATGGTAAATATTATTTCGATTACTGTTATAAATTGCCAAGTCAATACGATGCGACTAATATGCATTTATTGATTTACGTGCGCGATGCTGTTACAGAAGAAATTTATCAAGTGATCAAGCAAGAGATAGACTAAGAACACACATTATTTCTTAGGCTTCTTGATTCTGGGAGCTTTTTTGCGTTCCATCACAATCAATCCTGTTTCATATGAGTATAAAGGATCCCTATAAATTGTTTCGCTTCTAGAACTTGGGGTGTAACTAGTGATTCTATACGGTATCCCAAATTTGAAATTGGTTTCGATCCTTGTTGTATCTCCTGTAATTGAGAATCGTAAACATGTATCGACTAGGCAATTTTCTTTAAAGTGAAAAGTACCGACTAGTAGTTTTTTATTTCCACGATAGATGAAATTTTTCATGGGACCATTAAGGCTTCTATTTTTTACCGTATAAGAACATTCTTCTTTTCTTACAAGGAAAGTATACATGCCGTCATTAGCAGTTTTTACATGACGCATAATGGAGTCGGTTTCTCCTCTATCGAGGTAAGGGTTTCCATGAGTACCGTTGCATGGGTTCTCTTTTTGTATTTCTCGTCCTTGATGAAAAAAACGTTTTTGAATTATGCGTTGATTTGTATCATAACTAACCCAAGCTCCTTCTTTTAGTCCATTTTCATATGTTCCATGTACGGAGATACCGTAAACAGATTTTCGAATAAAATCTTTCCATGGGTTGTATCTGTGTGGTTTTTTTTGTTGATATCCATATTTTGGAACAACTAGAAGGTATTTAATAGGATGATACTCGAAATAAGTTCCATGCCGTTTTCCTTCTTGATAGTAAACCAAAGATTTAGTGTTCGAGATTCCGCGAAGCCGCTTAGAAACACTCACTTTAGAGTAGAAGCATTCCACACTTTTCCAATTTATCGAATCCTTTTGGTTTGTGCCTTCTTTTATTGTTCTAAAAGTGGTGTCACAGTAGCATTCATCTTCAGATTGACAAAATGAATAAAATAAGTTGGAAAATAGTATTAAACCGAGTAATTGGACTTTCATAAGCGAAAAATAAGCATCATTTTACAAACGGTGAATGAACAATGAGTAATAAAGAATTTGATGTGTTAATTCCCTAAGATAACTTGGGAAAAGAAGTTTTAACATTTACTAATATACGATTGCAGCAAGATTTTCGTTATATTGTAGTTATCAAACCACATTAACAATGTTAGAATTTACTAAAAAAATCCTTCGCGGTGTAAGCTTCGATGCACAGCTTTTCCAGAAAGAGCTGCACAAAGCGATGAAGTGGATCACAGATGCTGAAGAGTTTAAAAAGTTTCAAGAGTGGTGTATTATAGAGTTCGGAGCCATGTATCCCAAAATTCTAAGTAATGCATTTAAACGAAAGCAAATGACAATAATCTAAACACAGGGACGTTTATTCGTCCCTTTTTTTGTGGGTAATAAGGGTGTAAATATTTTGTAATGTAACTGTTGATATAACAGAAATACAGGCTGCGGTTCCAAGTGCGCCTCCTATACCATTAAAAAAGGTAACAGTCCAGAGGTAAAGTAATGAGAAGAGAATTCCTGAAACAACCATAAAGCCAATTGAAGGGATGACCTTTGGACTTGTCATTCCAACGAAACTAGCACCTATAAAAATAACAGGTATTTGTGTTGTATATTCAAGGGGAAGAAGATTAGAGAAAAGATGAGCGAGAATGGCAACAACTAAAGAAAGTAGTGCTGATGCGCGAACAACTCCTTGTTTGCCTTTATGTGCTAATAGATAGGTTCCTGTTGCACCAAAGATTCCAGTGATAAGTAGTACTACCATAAATAGAAGAATAAAAGAGCTGAAAGAACTCCTCCAAAGGCGATCGTTCCCAATTTACCTCCAACACCTAAAAGAACATCTTTAGTCAGTAAAAGAATTAAACCGGCAACGGAACTTGCAAATAATATAAAGAATGGGCTTCCCACTATGATAGGAGATGACATTCCAACAAAAGTACCGCAATACGTAGCAACGGGAATGTCAGATGCAAGATTATGTTTAATGAATGTTGGGATGAAAGAAGCTGCAACACCAATACATCCAGCAGCAATTACAGGACCAAGTTCAAGATGTATATTCAAATAATAAGTGGATAGCCCTCCAATAATGACATAGATAGGACTAAAGAGATGAGTGGGCTGTTTGTTAGAATGTTTCTTGAACTGGAAAAAATACCCTAAGCAAAGAAGTACCAAAAATAATATACCAGTTCCGAGATAATAAGGTGAAACACGTATCTCGGAAATGAAAATAGGGTGAAGAAAAACAAGATGTATCCCTATAAGTATAATAAGAGCAAGAAAAGATTGAAACTTCAAACAGTAATTATTCGAATTCGATAAGAATAGTTCCTTTTTCAACTACTTGATCTCCAGAAACGTTTATTTCCTTCACGCGACCAATTCCTTCAGCTTTAAGTACGTTTTCCATTTTCATGGCTTCAAGCGATAAGATTTCGTCACCCACTTCTAATTCCTGACCAATTTCTACAGCAATATTTACAATACGGCCAGGCATCGGAGCTTGTAATTCTTTTAATTTACGCACTTTGGGCTTGTCTAATCCCATAGCAGCGATTAACTCGTCTAATTCACCTTCTTTTTTAAGCGTAAATACGCGATGATTGATCTTTAACTTAAGCGCATTACTTTCTGTATTGTCTTCTAACACTTCTCCAAAGAATGATTTGCCTTTGTAAGACAATGTAAAGAACTTATGATCGTCCCATTGTACAATTGCACCAGATCCACTCGCAACTTGCTTGTTATCGATATTCCAGATTGGGTTTGCCATTTATCATGTATTTTGTACAAAAATAATACAATCCGCGTCCGATGCTGTAATTATTGAAAGGGAATCCATTTTTATTTTTCTACTTTGTACTTCTTAAAAAGAAGAGTATCATGAATAATAAATGGATCGTTTTTGTTGGAATCTTCGTTGTTGGGTGCGGCGTGAGAAAAAATGACAAAGAAACAATAGCTGTTACTGAAGAGATAGTTGAAACAACTGATAAGGCTTTGGAGGAAAAGGATTCTCCATTCTTAGAGGATTTTATAGAAATACCGAAGCAGAGGCCTGTTTATCGAGCTACGGAAACCATTTTAACAGATTTAATCCATACTAAATTAGAAGTCAACTTTGATTGGGCAAAGACACGAATGAATGGTGTAGCAACAATTACAGCAAAGCCACATTTTTATGATTCGGATAGTTTAATTCTTGATGCGAAAGGAATGCTTATTAATTCAGTCAAATTAAGAGGAACTGTACTGAAGTACGAATATGTGGACGATGTGTTGAATATAAACCTTGGGAAAACTTACTCTCGGGATGATGAGTATACCATTGTTGTTGATTATGTAGCGTGTCCTGAAGAAAGAGAAACGGGTGGAAGTGCTGCCATTAGCTCAGATAAAGGGTTGTATTTTATCAATCCTAATGGTGAGGATAAAGATGTGATGCCGCAAATTTGGACACAAGGTGAAACAGAAGCGAGCTCGGTATGGTTTCCAACAATTGACGCTCCAAATAGTAAAACATCTCAGGAAATTTTTATTACGGTAGAAGATAAATTTGTGACGCTTTCAAATGGTAAGTTGATTTCAAGTAAGAAAATTGAAGGTGGGAAACGTGTTGATCATTGGAAACAGGAATTGCCACATGCACCTTACTTATTTATGATGGGGGTTGGAGAATTTAAGGTGGTAAAGGATTTTTATACTCGACCAGATGGTTCAAAAATGGAAGTGAATTATTACGTAGAACCTGAGTGGGAAGAATATGCGAAAGCCATTTTTGGTGAGACTCCAGAGATGATTAAGTTTTTCTCAAAGTTAACAGGCGTGGAATATCCTTGGGATAAATATCATCAAATTGTTGCTCGTGATTATGTTTCTGGAGCAATGGAAAATACTGGTGCTGTAATATTCGGAGATTTTGTTTATAAGAATAAACGTGAATTATTGGATGCTAATGATCAATCAACCATTGCGCATGAATTGTTTCATCATTGGTTTGGTGATCTGGTAACTTGCGAGTCATGGTCAAATTTACCATTGAACGAATCTTTTGCGAATTATTCGCAGTATTTATGGGATGAGTATCGATATGGATTAGATGAAGCTGATCATAATGCAATAGCCGAGGCAGAAGGGTATTATCAAACGGCTCAGTTTCAAGGACATCATGATTTAATTTGGTTCGACTACGATGATAAGGAACAAATGTTCGATGGACATTCTTACAATAAAGGTGGGCGTATTCTTCACATGTTAAGAAATTATTTAGGAGATGACGCTTTCTTTGCAGGAGTTAATAATTATTTAGAAAAGAATAAATTCAAACCAGCTGAATTTCATCAATTAAGGCTGGCATTTGAAGAGGTTTCTGGGGAAGATTTGAATTGGTTCTTTAATCAGTGGTTTTTAGGATCTGGAAATCCTGTGTTAGAATTTAATCAGGAAATTGATTCTACAAGTGGAATGATAAATATTAATGTATCACAATTACAAGACCTAGAAGTTACACCGCTTTACAAACTTCCTTTAGAAATTGCAATTTTTGATATTGAAGGTAAGCATACGTATCCTGTATTATTGGATGAATTAGAGGAATCGTTTTCCATTCCATATAAAGGAAAGGTAAATGGAATAATTTACGATGATCAGCAAATGTTATTGGCTAAAACGAAGGAACACAAATCAACAGAAATGTATCGTTTTCAATTTTATCAAGGTAAACGTTACGCGGCGAGATTAGCAGGTTTAAAGAAAGGGTCAAAAGGAAAGAGTCTTGAAAGTCAACAATTGGTTCTTGATGCGTTAAATGATCCTTTTTGGAGTATTCGCACAGAAGCGATTAAGAAGACTGGAAAATTGAAGGATGAGCTAAGAGAAAAAGGAATTGAGAAGTTGAAGCAAATGGTACAGAATGATCCCAATTCAGGAGTTCGAGGAGCAGCATTATCTAAATTAGGAAAGTTGATAGAAGAGAAAGAAGCTGAGGTGATCTTTGTTGAACGAATTAAGAATGATCAGTCATATAGTGTCGTAACGTCGGCATTGAATAACTTGGGACAAAATAACCCTGATCGAGCGATGGAGCTCGCTGAATCTCTCGAGGAAGAACGTTCTTCAAAAATGAGTGCTGGTATCGCGCAGTTATACGCTGGGTTCGCTGGTGCAGACAAAAGCGAGTATTTCATTGGCCTACTGAATGGAAATATAGTTCAAGGCTTTGATAAGTTGGGAGTACTTGGGTCTTATACGAAATTTGTTGGACGTCATGAATACAAAACGATAAACGATGCATATTCTGTATATGATGAATTGTCGAGAACAGGGAGTTTTTATGCAAAAATGTTCTTACCACAAACAATTGCATTTGTTCAGAAATCAATCGAATCACGAAAAACTGAACTGAATGAAAAACTGGTTGAGCATGAGGAAAACAATGATCCGTTATATGCTGATCAAGTAAGAAAGGAAATCGAAAAATATGATTCCTTAAATGATAAATATGCAGCATTATTGGAACGGGTAAATGCTGAGAAGGAAGCAGAAGAAGCGAGTGGACAACACTAACATTTTGTTTTTACAAAAAGTTAAAAAGGGATGTTTATTTTAGACATCCCTTTTTTTGTTCTTAATCGACTACTGTGTACGTGATTAAGCTGTTTTTGTAAATTGAAAACAACCTAAATGACTATTTAGTAGTCGATAAATTGACGAAATTTTAGTCATAAAAATTGTTTATCTTGTCATAACTCGTATATTTGATTAACAAATCATCAAAAGGTGATTAAATAAACAACAAATGAAGCATTTAAAAGTAGGAGATAAAGCCCCTCAATTCACTTCTAAAGATCAAAACGGAACTCCTGTATCGTTAAGTGATTATTCGGGAAAGCGTGTGGTAATTTATTTCTATCCGAAAGATAATACGCCAGGATGTACAACACAAGCATGTAATCTACGCGATAATTATGATTCAATACAAGAAGAAGGAATTGTAATACTTGGTGTTAGCGCAGATGATGAAAAGAAGCATCAAAAATTTATAGCCAAGTTTGATTTACCCTTTCCGCTATTAGCAGACACAGAGAAAGATTTATTAAATCTATACGGTGTATGGGGGGAAAAGAAATTTATGGGTAAAATTTATGATGGAATTCATCGAACAACTTTTTTATTGGATGAAGCCCATACAATTGTAGGAATCATTGAAAAGCCAAAAACTAAAGAGCACGCACAAGAAGTTTTAAAAATTTTCAGGGAAAATAATTAGTACGTAAATAGTTTACGATGTTCAACCGCATCTTTGTATAAATTAAGATACTCAACCATTGTACTTCGGTACATAAATTATTAAAAACAACACGATATGGCAGCTAAAAAAGAAAAAGAAGTAAACAACGAAAAGTTAAAGGCACTTCAACTTACAATGGATAAGTTGGACAAAACATACGGGAAAGGTACTGTAATGAAGTTAGGAGATGCCCCGGTTGATGATATTGACGTAATACCTACTGGCTCATTGACGTTGGATGTAGCACTTGGTGTGGGAGGCCTTCCAAAAGGAAGAATCATTGAGGTTTATGGCCCTGAATCTTCGGGAAAAACAACGTTGGCAATTCATGCAATTGCTGAATGTCAAAAGCAAGGGGGAATTGCGGCAATTGTTGATGCAGAACACGCATTTGATCAATTCTATGCTGAGAAGTTAGGAGTAGATGTAGGGAATTTATTGATCTCACAACCAGATAATGGTGAGCAGGCATTAGAAATTGCTGATAACCTGATTCGTTCGGGAGCTGTTGATATATTAGTGGTCGATTCTGTAGCAGCACTTACACCAAAAGCTGAGATTGAAGGAGAAATGGGAGATTCTCAAATGGGATTACAAGCACGTTTGATGTCTAAGGCACTGCGAAAACTTACAGGGTCTATTAACAAAGCAAACTGCTGTTGTATCTTCATTAATCAGTTACGTGAAAAAATCGGTGTGATGTTTGGAAATCCAGAAACAACAACAGGAGGAAATGCATTGAAATTTTACTCTTCGGTACGTATAGATATCCGTCGTTCAAGTCAAATTAAAGATGGAGATGAGGTGATAGGGAACAGAACAAAAGTGAAAGTGGTGAAGAACAAGGTTGCACCACCGTTTCGTAGAGCTGAATTTGATATCATGTATGGTAAGGGAATTTCAAAAGTTGGAGAAATCATTGATTTAGGAGTGGATATGAACATTGTGAAGAAAAGTGGTTCTTGGTTCTCTTATGGGGAAACACGTCTTGGTCAAGGTAGGGATGCCGTAAAAGCAATCATTCAAGATAACCCAGAATTACTGGAAGAACTAGAGAAAAAGATTAAAGATGCTCTTGCGCCATCAGAAGAGGTTGAACTGATGGAACAAGACTAAATTGCATCGTGTATTTGTAGCGGGAAGCTTTAAATCGCTGAAGGCTATGAACTCACAAGCATATCGTGGAAACGGCTCTGATCTTTCGGAGCCGTTTTTTGTGATCTATTAAAGAGCTTAATTATTCCTGAATATATCTTTTACTATGTAGATTATAGCTCTACAATAGATGAGGATACACTACCAAATATTCCTAAACCATTTTTCACATTTGTGTGTGTATTGACAGGGTCGCTAAATGGATCAAATGGTTGATTTTTATCGATAGATTTGAAGTATTTATAGGTGTCTTCTGAAAGATTTAATAACGTTGCAGAATACCCAATAATTCTATTTGTCTCTTCAGCTTCCTGTGTAAAATAGGTGTAATTATAAAACTGTGTAGAGAATATTTTATACTCTCCATTAAAGGAGTAATCGTTGAAAAATGCGGTCTCTCCATAACCAAAAGCATAACTTGGGTCTGTTGAATTAATATACTCGGAGACCAATGTGGTATCGATATCAATTACATTCATGCTATTGTCGTAGTATGTGTTTTCTCTTTCCACACTTAATTTTACAGCGTAAAAGTTATTTTCTTGAGGATCAGTGAATTTGTAATTAACGAAAAACAATCGATTAAATTGATTAGGAATCGAAGAGCTATCAATAGCTGACAAGACTACATCATTTACGGTTGTCGTTTCACTGGAAATAGTTTCATAACCCTGACGCGAAGCTTCAATACGATATCTTGTGTTTGGGGTAATAGGGTCACTTCCATGGTAGTACCCGTTGCCTGATGAAGTTAGAACATATTCGGTTCCTGAATCTATATTTGTCAAGGTTACTGATGCATCTGAGATTACAGTGTTTGAAGGGCTACTATTTGAAAGAAAGAATACACTTCTTGATAGCTTTACCATAGGATCTGAATGGTTTACAAGTATTCCATCTAAAACAAGTACTGGTGCTTTACCTTCGCCTTCATATTCAATTTCTTTCTCACAAGAGAACAGTAAAAGAGATGCTATAAAGAAAAATAGTTTGTTCATCGTTAGTCTTTTATTGAGTTAAGTTTGATTTCTTTCATCTTTTTGAAATCCAATTTGACATTCCAGCTAATAGAAGGTATAATCGGGAATAATGAAACTCCAATTAGGGCAGGGTTATTACTTTGGTTTACTCCTTTATATATGAAGAAGGGATTTAAGCGATTATAAACATTATATACTGACAATGATAACGTAGATTCACCATATTTTTTTTGCTTTTTCCTATTGGCACCTATATCCATTCTATGGTAGTTAGGCATTCGATAACCATTCAAGCTCGTATAGTTAATTAGTGAATTAAAATATCCCGAACCGAAATAATTAGATGCACCATACCCTTGACTTCCTACTGTTACTGCGTTTCCTGTGGCAAAAACAAAAATAACCCCAATATCCCATGTATCTGTGATGTCATAAGATAGTGCTACGTTTAAGTCATGTCGACGATCGTATCGATGATAAAAGGGTTCGCCATTGTTTAATTCATCGAATTGTCGAACAGACCAACTTAATGAATAGCCAACCCAGCCAGAAAAATTCCCCTTTTTCTTTTCAATTAGAAATTCAGCTCCATAAGCATTGCCTTTGCCTGTTGTTATTGTTTCTTCCCAGTTTGTACCATTCACATTGAAGTCGGCTCCCTCTTTATATTGAATCAAATTATCCATTGTTTTGTAATATCCCTCAGCTGAGAAAACAATATTTTTTGTCAACTCTTGATAAAATCCAATACTTGCTTGATTTGCCAAGACGGGGGCAACATTTTCCGTTGCTGGAACCCATAGATCAGCGGGCAAACCAATCCCAATATTGGAGAGTAAATGTAGATATTGCGCTGTTCGAGACAAACCGAGT
>JAKVAS010000009.1:40763-44421 GCA_022448165.1 Crocinitomicaceae bacterium
GGATTGTTGTAAGTTTTTGAACCTACAATTAACAATGAGTGACGATATCCGGCGTTCATTTTTATTCGAGCTCCTAACATGAAGTCATCTTCTATATAGACTCCTAGTTCATGCGAATATTGTCTTCTTCCACCTGAATTAGAATCAAAATTGGTTATGGAGTCAATGATCGTAGTTTGAGATACACCTGGTGTAAATTCATGGTAGATGTCAGATATACCAAATTTAATGTTGTGCTTGGGATTCATGAAAAAGGTCCCATCCGTTTTTATTGACCAATCTTTAATCCCTGAACTAAATCCATTTTCGAATAAGGTTTCACTTTTGTCACCGAAGGAATTGGTTGTTTCAGTTCGACTAGATTGACCTATAAAGAATAGATAATCCGAGAATGTTCCTGTCGTATTAAGGAATAATTTTGGATTCACTTTATAGTTCCACCTTACAGCAGCAATTGAATTTCCCCATTTAAGATTATTCTCAGATTCAGATTTATAGCGATTTCCGGCATCATCATAGTAAGCGTCAACATTATTTGTTAAGGTTGCTTTGTCTAAGCCAAAGTATCCACTCAAATACAAGTGGTGCTTATCATTGATTTTATGCTGTATTTTGGCGTTGAAATCATGAAAAAAGTAGCCTCCTTGAGAAGATTGGTTTTTCATAAATGGTTTGATTAGTAAGTCTAAATAGGTTCTACGTCCACTTACCATAAATGAAGTTTTATCCTTTTTTATTGGACCTTCAACCAGTACACGGCTTGAAATTAGTCCCAGTGAGCCTTCCAAATTGAATTGTTTCATGTTACCCTCTTTCATTCGCATGTCTAAAACCGAAGAAACACGACCGCCATAACGCGCTGCAAATCCGCCTTTGATTAGAGAAACCTTTGATATAGCATCCGAATTGAATACGGAAAAGAATCCAAATAAGTGAGATGTGTTATAAACAGGAACACCATCTAATAAAACTAAATTCTGATCAGGCCCCCCTCCACGAACGTATATTCCACTGGAAGCCTCACCACCAGACTTGACTCCAGGTAATAGTTGAATCATTCGCATTACGTCTTTTTCACCTAAAATTAGGGGTAGTTTATCTAGCTTATCCATTTGGACTTCAATTACACCAGTGCCTGAATTATCAACTTGTCTCGTAGCTCCTGCTGTAACCGTTACCTCTGATAACTCCAGTACTTTATCTAGCTGTATATTCAGTTGCCCTGTTTCTTTTGGTACGAGTAGGTATTTTGTTTTCAACCCGAAATAACTGATACGTAGAAATGCGTCTTTGTTCGGTATGGTTAAGCTAAAGAATCCATAATCGTTTGTTGCAGCTCCGTTTCTGGAAACAGTATCAAATACTGATGCTCCGAATAATTTTTCCCCAGAACTTCCATCGGTAATGTATCCAGAGATGGTTCTTTTTTCTTGAGAAATTACTTGAACAGTAATGAACAAAAAAGTAAAAAGTGGAATTATTAATTTCATAATAGTGCTTTTGGAAATATTTTGATCCAACATTAGCCATAACGGGAAAAAAAAAAAGAAATTTTATTACGCAAAAATAATCTTTTACGATTAACTATTTTTCGACGGAAGTGCAGGTGTTATTGAAATGTTGTAAGATATTTTTTTATCTAAACATGATTTTGATGAGTTCTTAAAGGAAAGTTCCCCTTAAATTATAAGGGGATATAGCTAATAATGGGACATACTAACATTGTTTGTACCTTGCGTTGTGATGAAGGTCGAAAACTTTAGATAAAGACCAATTTTAAAACTATTCGATGAAACTATTCAAGACAAAGAAAAGGGTTCACAATGAAAATTGGAAAGCGTGGGATTTCTATGATGACAAGGATCAATATGGACTTATTACGTATGATGTAACCTATTTAGAATCCGATGCTCATTTTCAATGTGTTAATGAAGTTTCAATTGACTTGTTGATTCCTGAGGTTTATATATCAGAGGGGAATTTTCCTTCTTCTGAGGGGCATTTTGCAATGATTGAATTGGAAGATGAGTTAATCAAGCAACTTCAAAAGAAAAAGGTGGAATGCATGCAAGTTATACGATTAACATATGATGGTGCTCGCACATTTGTGTTTGAAGTGAATGAGCTTGTGAAGTTTTTGGAAACGGTAAAAATATGGATTTCAGGTATACATGGCTTTGAAGTGAATATTGAAAAAGGAGAATCTTGGGCGTACTATAACAAATGGAAGCCCACAGCATATAATTGGTTACAAATAGATAATCAAGCGATTGTTGAATTATTGTTGAGTCATGGAAGCAATATTGATTTACTTCATAAACTTGAATTCAGTTTTGGAGGAAGCTCTTCAAATTTAGAAAAGTTGAAAGTGAAATTGGTGAATGAAGGAGGTCGTTATTTGTTGTCGGAAGACGATTTGTTGGAAGTAGAGTTTGAAAGCATGTTGGATACTCATGAAATTGATCCATTGACCTTTTTTCTTTCAAATACGGCAGCAGAGTATGATTGTATATATGAAGGCTGGCGTTCAGCGATTGTGAAATAAATGTGGTTCATCCCGTTTGTGTTAAACATACAATCCATATCCTTTGGAATGCACATTTTCAATTCGCACAGAGTCATCTTTTGATAGATATTTTCTCAATTTTGTGATATAAACATCCATGCTTCGCTTTGTAAAGTAAGTTTCTTCCCCCCAAATTTCATTTAGGGCTTTTTCTCTTGGAGTAACATGGTTCATATGAGAACACAGTATTCGTAGTAAATCTCCTTCTTTCGGAGATAATTTTTTTTCTTGTAATGGATGTATTAGCATACGGGTTTCTAAGTCATATGTATATGTTCCAATTTGATACTGTTCGGGATGTGCTACTGAATCACTTTGTTCTTGATTGAAAATAGCATCAAGTTTTAACATCAAAATTTCAATGTCAAATGGTTTGTTTAAATAATCATGCGCCCCAGATTTATACCCTCGAATTATATCTTCCTTCATCTTTCGGGCAGTCAGAAAAATGATTGGAACATTCTTCACTTTTACTTTGATTTTTTCGGCAAGTGTAAACCCATCCATATATGGCATCATCACATCCAAAATGCATAAATCAAATGACTGCGACATGAAAGTTGAATATCCAGATGTTCCATCTTTATTCCAAGTAACAATGTACCCGGATAGTTCCAGATAATTTTTGAGAAGCGCCCCGAAGTTTTCGTCGTCCTCCACAAGAAGTATAGATTTTTGTGTCATTTTTTTGGAATGTAAATTTGAACAGTTGTTCCTTGATTCGCAGTGCTTTCAATTCTAACGCTTCCGTTGTGAGCTTCTATAATACTCTTGACGTAACTTAATCCAATACCAAAACCACGCTGGCTGTGAATGTTCCCCGTCTCCTCACGGTAAAATTCATCAAACGCTAGTTGCACTGAACGTTTGGTCATACCTATGCCGTTATCTTTTATCGAAATTAAGTATTCAGATGGTGATTCGGTTAGTTTTATCGCAATTTTAAGTGACTCCCTACGGTATTTAATACTGTTATCAAGCACGTTTGTTACTGCATTAATTAAGTGGAATGAATCTCCGTTTATACACGCGTTTTCTGTTTCAGGGTCAAAATGAACAAGACCACCATATTCGTGTAATGATAAGTCTACA
>JAKVAS010000090.1 GCA_022448165.1 Crocinitomicaceae bacterium
TGCTCCTTTTCTAATAATTGTGCTTCCCATTGTCGCCCTATCAATTGTTGAATTGGCTCCAATATCTACACAGTCTTCTAGAACAACATTTCCTATTTGAGGGATTTTTGTGAATTCACCTTTTTCATTTGGAGCAAATCCAAAACCATCTGCTCCGATAACAGCACCTGAATGAATTATGCATTTTTTTCCTATAATACAATCCCTATAAACTGTTGCTCCAGGATAAATAATCGTCCCTTCATCAATGGTAACGTTAGGTCCGATTGTAACGTTGGGATGGATTGACACATCATTTCCAATTTTAGTATTCTTCCCGATATATGAAGAAGCTCCTAGATAGACACCTTCACCTACCGTTGCCGTTTCATCAACAAAAACATTAGGTTCAATTCTTGGTTCTTCTTTACTAAGAGTATCGTAAAACTCAAGGAGTTGAGCAAAACAAGCGTAAGCGTCATCAACTTTAATTAACGTGAGTTCACTTGGCAAACTCGAAGAAGGTTCAAATGTATTATTAACAATACAAATACTAGAAGCTGTTTTATAAATATGCTCCTCATACTTAGGGTTTGCTAAAAAAGACAATGCACCAGGCACTCCCTCTTCAATTTTCGCTAATGAGCTGACCTCTACCGATCCATCACCATCAACCGTTCCTCCAATAATACCTGCAATCTGCTCTGCGGAAAATTTCATCTGTCAAAAATATAAAAAACAATAGATTCACTACTTAGCCAACCATTCATTTATCAACAAGGGGCATTTAATTATCTATTTACATTCAGTAGTAAACGGAACATAAAACGAAGTAATATTTAATTTATTCTTATACCAAATCATTTCAGTCCCAATTGTATCATTTTCTTTTTCAAAGAAAATATAATGTTGAGGTTTTGGTCGAACCTCAAAATTACTTTTCGAAAAATCAATCTTACCAGACTCTTTAATTAGTTTAAAAAGCTCTACAGGATTACCTAATTCCAATTCATCTTGTTGGCAACGCAACATTTTTGTTGAATCTACATAAACCAAAGTTGAATCTACAGGAAAATGCACAATTTCACCGATTCCATCGGTTGTCCTCTTTACTGAGAACGCATCATCAGTTAAGAACAACTCAGAAATAAAACTCTCGTAAGGTAATGTGAAACAATAATTAACCCCATCTTTTTCAAGTTTATACACTTTTGAATCTGCATTCTTATCGCTTTCGCCAAAAATCACATCTCCATCATTTAAGACTTCAATTAAAACCTTTTCATCAATACCTTTTTCTTGCATTGCAATGGAAGTCTTTTCTGAAACCACAATCAAACGATCCAAAACACTGTTCTTTACGCGATTCCCGGGCAACCATGAACATCCTCTATTCTGGAAGAAGAAAAACACAAACACGATTCCTAACCCGAACCCTATTCCATAATACTTCAACCTTCTCAAAAATCCTGACTTCATCTGTAAATTTTCCACAAAGGTAGTGAGATTATTCCATTCTACTTTCTTCATATAAATTCTTAAGATTTTTTATATTTTTCAATATCACGAACCTTTAACATATATGATCTCATTTCAATACAGTGAATGCTATTATTAGCCTCTTTTCTATTAACTTCAATGATTGAAAGAACACGATTTTTTGTGAAATTTAACTTCAAAAAAAAGCCGCTCCTTTAGGAACGGCTTGTACTCAATTGAGTCTTATATCTTATTATGCCAATAAAGCATCTAATTTTGATGTTAACTGTGATTCAGGAACAGCTCCTACAGATTTATCAGCAACTTCACCACCTTTAATAAACAACACTGTTGGAATATTTCTTACTCCAAATTTTGCCGAAACACCAGGATTCTGATCTACGTCAACCTTTCCTATAATCGCTTTCCCATCATAATCACCATGCATCTTATCGATGATTGGCCCTAACATTTTACAAGGTCCACACCAAGCTGCCCAAAAGTCTACTACTACTGGAACTTCTGATTTTAACACTACCTCTTCAAAATTCGCATCTGTTATTTCTACTGCCATTTTATTTCTTTTTTTGGTTTTAATATATCCCTCTTTGCGGATACTAATTTAATTCTATTATGGACAAGTCAATAATTTTGCCAAAAAAATATTGATGCCATCTTGTCATGCTAACCATTATTAACAATCATTTTTTTCATCGTTTTTTGATTTGGTGTCTTTAAGCAATAAAAATATTGTCCATTTGATAATTTTGACGAGTCATACCTAATAATATTACCGCCAATAAAGCAACTTTCTTTACTCACCACTTGCAATACCTGTTCTAGCTTGGAGTTCAGTATCGTAATTTCGAATGATTTTTTCTTATCAGAAGTAAAGTAAAATTCAATTTCTCCTTCCACCGGATCTTTCTCTAAAGGATACAGTACACAGTAGTCCTCTTTAGGAGGAACACCTTTACCTAAATATTTTAATAATTTTTTGTAGCCAATTATCAACAAAAGAATAATCAATGAAATGATTAACACCCATTTCACGACATCTACATAGGTATACATTGCAAGTTGTATCATAAGATCATTATATTTTCAATTTTTGCTGCCTCTTTGTATTTATCAATGATAGACTGAACATCAATCATCATTTCCTTAGCACTCACGCTAATGTATTTCCCTGTTTTTGATTGATGATATGACAAATCGGTACCATCATCAAACAAGGCTGTAACTCGAGCCAACAAATCTGATCTATTGGGGATTACAAATTTAAACAAGTAAACATTTGGCCATTCTTGTTCATTTAGCTGTTTACGAAGCCCTTCATATTCATCACTCATTGGAATCCATTTTCTGCCACAAAGATAACCGTTTAACCTCTCTAACAAGTACATTTTGCTCTGAGAATTCATCAATTGACTTAAAATCAACGTAACCTTGTTCGTTAAATTCCTTTAGCGCAGAGAACAATTCCATTGGGTCAGGTTCAGTACTAAGTAACACCCCTTGAGTATTCACATTCGGAGAAGCCCATTTTTCGACATATGATCGAGTAAGTAAGATCAACATTTTCGCTATCTCGATTACTTCATATCCATTACGCGAAGACATCATTCTAAGTTTCAGCTGGCTTCTTTTGGATTGAAATTCATCAATAACAGCTTTAACAGTTGTGCTTAAAACTTTCATTTCCGGAACGGCCTGAAACGAATCAAACTTCCCACCAAGAGCTTCATAAGACCTAGTAATATTATCAATTTTACGCAAACGTCCCTGAATCACCTTCGTTACAGGAAATCGACCAATAAGAAACTGCTTCATTTCAAAAAGTTTGTCTTCAAAAAGGTCATCCAAATCATCAATATCCTTGATTGGCAAAAAAGTAACAGCCTCTTCCTTGGTCATGACTTCGCTTTCTTGTTTTTTCGCATTCGAATATTAAGAAACTCTACACCAAGAGAATACACTAATGCAAAGTAGATATATCCTTTAGGGAAATGTTCACCAAAACCTTCGGCAATCAAAACAACACCAATCGCAACTAAGAAACTCAAAGCAATCATCTTAATAGTAGGCCTAGCATTAATGAAGTCTGATATTTGACGGGCAAAAACCATCATAACAATCATTGACACAATTACTGCCAGATAAATAATAATCATTGGATCTTTGCCTGTTTCTGTTGCAAGATCGTTTGTCATCCCTATTGCTGATATTACAGAATCAAAACTAAAAACAACATCAACCAATACAATTTGAGTTATCACCCCAGACAATGTAACCTTTCCTGTATTCTCTTCTTCATGATGACCTTTTACACTACTATACATCTCCTTCGTGCTTTTGTAAATCAAAAACAACCCACCAAGAAGAAGAACAATGCTCTGCCCCGTAAAATCATGTCCAAACTTCGAAAACAAAACCGATTTCATCTGCATAATAATTGACACTCCAGCAAGTAATCCTAGGCGGGCAACTAACGCCATAATTAACCCTATATTTCTCGCTCTTCTCTGTTTATCTTTGGGCAAACGATCAGAAATAATGGAAATAAATATGATATTATCGATTCCCAAAACAATTTCAAGTAAACTAAGAATTAGGAAGTAGGTTATCCCATCCCACGTTGTCATTATTGAAAAATCCATGAATAATTACGTATTAAATTATGCAACAAAAATAAGGTTTAGCTTTAAATAAGGTCAATAGTAAAATCAGTTATTTCTTGGCTTTATTAAAGAATGATTTTAATACTTGATCATTCAACACATTCGGAGTACTAATTTCCATTAATTTAGGACGATTCGAATTATCCGCATAAAATTCTGGTAACTGACTTTCAATCGATTCTAAACTATCAGCTTTATTATAGTTTATATCAAATGCTTTACATATATACTCTGCTTTAGTATCATGTTGTGCTTCAAAATATGTCTCTAATTGTTCAGACTCTCTTGGCCCATCAATAATTCTGAAAATTCCTCCCCCACTATTATTAATCAGAAATATTCTCAAATTTCCTGTCAGGTGTTTATTCCAAAGCGCATTACTATCATAAAAGAAAGAAATATCTCCCGTGAAGAAAACATTACATTTACTCACACTCATTGCAGCAATTCCTACAGCTGTACTTGTTGCTCCATCAATTCCACTCGTACCTCGGTTTGCAAAATATCTCAGAGACGATATCGGCTCAAATAACTGACAATACCTAACAACTGAACTATTTGCCATATGCAAATATGCATTTTCAGGAACATAATCGAGAAGTAATTCAAATACGGAAATATCTGAATAATCCGAAGTATCAAAAAAGTCACTCAATCTTTCTTGAATCTCAAAATCACGCTGTTTCCATACAGATCCAAAATTCGAATTCCCCGTAGTCAACTCTTGCGAAAGTAGCACTTGAAAAAAGTCTGCGGGTCTTCCCAAAATTGTACTGGTCAACTTGCGATACGTATCCATTTCTGGAAAATCAAATCCAACTTTCCAATGTCGTTGAATCGGAGCCTCTCTTAAAAACCTTTTTATTCGCTTTGAAATAATTGCCCCACCGATGGTAACCAATAAATCTGGCTGGAACTTTTCAATTTCCCCCTCACTTATTCCTGCCAGTGTTCGATCAATACAGTGTATCCATCTTTGATTGGACATATTAGAAGTGTTTTCCACAAGAATTGCGACAGAAGGGTCATTGGACAATTCGGATAAGCGTTGCTTTAATACTGGATTTGGGTCCATCTGACCACAAAGTATTATTTTCCTCTTTGAGGAATTCCATTCTTTTACAAATGTTTCTTTTTCTTTTTCCGTCAAATTAAGAGTCATATCTTTAAACAACTCTTGTCTAGGAAGAGGCTCTTCTATTTCAGCAAGGTTATACAAAGGCTCAGAAAGAGGTATATTGAAATGTATAGGACCTTTCCAATTTGTTAACGCTGATTGAAATCCAGTTTTGACTGTATTTTCAATCCCCCCATTCTTTTTATCTAATTCATCAATTTCTCCTTCAAACCGAATATGCTCTTTGTAAACATTTTTTTGAACAATTGTCTGTCCATCTCCATGATTAATCCATTCTTGAGGACGGTCGGCACTTATTACCACCAATGGTATAGAACGATAATATGCTTCTGCCACAGCTGGATAATAATTCAAAAGAGCAGAACCCGATGTACAAACAACCGCAACGGCTTTTTTTAGATAATCAGACATTCCCAAAGCAAAAAATGCCGCTACACGCTCGTCATGAATCACATAAGTTTTAATATGGGGATGCGCATCAGCAGCAATCACTATTGGAGCGTTACGAGAACCGGGTGAACATACAATATGCTCAAGTCCATTTTTGTAACATTCTTGAATAAAAAGGGATATTCCTGTCTTAGCCGTTGTTCGCATATAGTACACTTTCGAGCTGTAAAATTAACTATAACTTTTCAAGCACTTTCAGTAAAGTCTCTGATTTATTTTCAGTCTCTTCCCATTCTAATTCAACATTGGAATCTTTCGTAAAACCACCTCCAAGATAGAGACATAATGCAGATTCTCCCACCTGAGCACAACGCAGATTCACATACAACTCTGTGCGCTTACCAATAACACCAAGGAAACCAGTGTACAATCTCCGGTCATAAGTTTCAATTTCATTAATTAACTCAATTGATTCCTTTTGAGGCAATCCACTAACGGCAGGAGTTGGGTGTAATGACAACGCAACATCCAAGGCTTCTGCCGCTTCAATTGAAAACGAAAAAGTTGATTTCAAGTGTTTCACAGGTCCTGCGATCGACTCTCGAGCCTCCTCAACGCTTAATTTTTGCACTTTACTTTTTAATTTATCCTTGATGAAATCCGTCACAAATTGCTGTTCCTCTCTTTCCTTTTCTCCCCACCTTCCACGATCAGTCGCTTTCATTGTTCCTGCCAAAGCGACAGTTTCACCAATCCCGTTTTCACTTTTGAATAGTACTTCTGGAGAAGCTCCAATCCAAGTCCCGAATAACTCACTAGATATCAAATAAACAAATGCGCTGGGATACGCTTCACAAAGTGCATCAAAAAAAGCAATCACATCAACCTCCTTTTTGAGAATTTTTGTTCTCGAAAAAATAGCTTTAGACAACTCTTTTTCAATCAGCTTAATTTTGAAATCCGATGCTTTTGAGACATAACTGCTCTTATCAAGGTCTTCAGGGAGATCCTTATAATTAATCATCCCCTGCAAAGAATCATCTTTTCTAAAAGAATATGCCTCTTTTCCTGAAAATGGAAAAACAACAAATTGATCCAACTCAGTATTTTCAAAAGAAACAAAACGACCAATCTCTGATACCTTATTCTTTTCAGGAATTCTATATTTCAAAATATCTCCCATTACTGCCTATCAACAATCATAACTGTTAATCGTCCAGTACAAATCAATTTTTGGTTATCTTCATTACGAATATCGACCTGCCAAACATGCGTTCTTTTTCCAGCATGGATAATTTTACCTACAGCACGAACACTCCCTGTCCGAACTCCACCAATATGATTTGCATTTATTTCCACTCCAACGGGACTTTGCTTATCTGTATCAATCAACAATACCGATCCCATTGAACCAATGGTTTCAATAAGCGCTGCACTTGCTCCACCGTGTAGCAAGCCCATTGGTTGGTGTGTTCGATGGTCCACAGGCATTGTTGCAACAATATAATCAGCTCCAATTTCCTGACAAACAATTCCTAATTGTTCCATCAGCGTTCCTGCATTCATTGCGTTAATTTTTTCGAGCGGGACCTGTTTCAATTTCATAGAGTAAAGATAGTTAATTATCCTATTTCATTCGGACTTTACAATTCGTCTCAATTATCCGACAGTTCAGTTCATTATTTTTGAATTCTCATGATTGAATATGGAGATTTGCGTCAAGTTAATCACAAAAAAAATATGATGAAAACAATTATTTCAATTATTACTATCCTTTTTAGCGGAGCTACACAAGCTCAAGCTCCAATCACCCAAGATTTTGAAAGCTTCGAAACATGGTCGAATACATTAGCAGGGGAACTTCCAGATTATTGGGATGGATTTAATCGTGTGATTGAATTCAACAATATGCCAATTGGAGATGTTATCTGTATAAAACGAGACACTCTAGATCCCAAAGATGGGAATTACGCAGTAGAAATAACAAGCGAATCCGTTCTAGGTGGAGCAGCAGTACCAGGACTATTGACCACTGGGGATCTATTAATTGATTTCAACACACAAACAGGAGACATAATTGGCGGAGAAGCCTTTACAAATACCCCAACACATTTTAACGGATGGTTCAAATACTCTCCTGCAGGAATTGATACTGCCTTTATATCCATTGGCTTTCTTTTCAACAGTGTAGAAATTCTCGAAGCACAACTTATAATCGACACTATCGCATCAACATGGACTGAATTTTCAATCCCTCTTAATTTTCCAGTCGGAGTAAACCCTGATAGTGTCAATATTGTTTTTGGTTCAACCATCTCTTCAGATCTAATTCCAGCGGGAAGTAAATTATCCATTGACGCAATCGAATTTAAGTACCAAACGGCTAATACTTCAAGTTTAGGTAAAAAGTCTGATCTTAAAATCTTTCCAATCCCTATCAGTTCTCTATTCACAATAAAAACAAATCATGAAACGATTTCAGAAATAAAAATACTCGATGCTTTGGGACGCTCAGTATTTAAGACTCCTGGAAACACAAACTCCATCAATATTGACGCCAGTAATTTCCAAAAAGGGACGTACTATGTTGAAATCACAACAGAGTCAGGAAGAACTATTGAAACAATCGAAATAAAATAACTCGAATTGTTATATTCACTAAACAGATTGCGACATGAGCAGTACTAAAAAGTATTCGAAATATCTAATAGGCATAGTAACTGTATTAGCCATTAGCATACTATGTACATTCTTGTTTAGTGGACCAACGAATTCAATCAATGATGTTGTATTAAACATAATCTATGGAATTATAATTGGACTTAGTATTGCTATTGGCTGTCAACTTCTGTCCAATTATTTTTTCTCAAGTAATGAATGGCAGAAACAACCGGTTAAGGGATTTACAAAAGTTATTATTGTAATTACCTCATTCATAATTATAAATGTTACGCTCATTAATATATTATGGTTTGGGATCACACAAGACATTCCGTTCGCAAAAGTTCTTAACCTTCGATTTGTGCGATCAACAATCGTTATTGAATTCATTATAGCACTAACTATATACTTAATCACACTGGCTAAGCACTTCTCTGTCCACTTAAACAAGTACTATATCAAGCTAGCAGCAACAGAAAGCCAGCTTGTTAGACACCAATACGAAACATTAAAGAGTCAAGTAAATCCACATTTCTTATTCAATACATTAAATACACTAAGCGGGTTAATTTACAAAGACGTTGATAAAGCCGATCAATTTATTCATCACTTCTCTCAAATTTATCGATATGTATTAGATGTCCAACATGAAGAAGTAGTTCCAATCACTCAAGAATTAGACTTCATTGATCATTATCTATTCCTAAGTAACATACGATTCAACAATGCAATTCAAGCAAAAATACAACTGACAAATACAAAACAATTCATTGTACCAATGGCGCTTCAACTTGTATTCGAAAATGTGTTAAAACATAATCAGTTCAATATTGAAACCCCTATGCAGATCACACTGTCAGAAGAGGATGGCTTTTTAAAAATTACAAACCCTATTAGGCCGAAAGAACAGAAAGAAAACTCAAGCAAATTGGGAATAAAAAACCTTCAGGGCAGATATTCCCTACTTACTGACAAAGAGATCCAAATTGAAAAAAGCGAAACTCATTTCATTGTTTACTTACCCATTTTAAAAAACATTTAGTCACATGCGGGTTGTAATTTTTGAAGATGAACACATAGCTGGAGAAAAACTTCAACTCCTACTAAAAGCAATTAATCCTAACATCGAAATTCTTAAAATCATCCCATCCATAAAAGAAGGAGTTACATTCTTGGCAGATAATCAGATTGATCTAGCATTTTTCGATATTCACTTAGAAGATGGTTTAAGTTTCTCACTTTTAGAGAAAGGCTCAATAAACTTTCCTATAATCTTCACAACTGCTTATGATCGATATGCCATTGAAGCTTTTAAACATCATAGCATTGACTATTTACTTAAACCAATTCAAAAGTCAGATTTAATTCAATCCTTAGAGAAATTCTCTCGATTATCGCAATCCATACCTTCGGATGCAATGAAACGTATCACCTCCTTATCTCTTTCCGAAAAATCATATAACTCTTACAAAGAAAGATTTACGATAAAAGTTGGGGACAGAATTAGAATTATTCCAACTAGGGAAATTATTTGTATCTATAGCAGAGCCAAGGGGACTTTTATTTTCACCTCATCTGGAAAGAGATATTTACTAGAACAATCTCTGGAAAATGTACTTTCTCTCTTAGATCCAGATATTTTTTTCAAAGTCAACCGAAAACATATTGTGAGGATCGACAAAATTGACTCTCTTCTACAATTTTCAAACTCCCGACAAAAAATAGTGTTAACGATTCCCTTCGACGAAGAAATCATCGTAGCCAGAGAAAAAGTTAAATTGTTCAAAAGATGGCTTGAAGGTATGTAAATCGAATAAACTTCATCTTTGAAAAATTGTATTTTTGAGGAATGATTCAAACGAATATAGACCTCAAGCCCTTTAACACATTTGGAATTAGTGCCATAGCTAAACGATTTGCGACTTTTTCATCTACTGAAGAGATTACTAACATTTTAACTAATAGAGACAAAGATGAATTACTAGTTCTAGGTGGAGGAAGTAACCTTTTACTTACTCAAGATTTTGAAGGCTTGGTTCTAAAAAATGAAATTCGTGGATATGAACTAATTTCAGAAGATGATGATTTCGTTTCAGTAAAAGTTGGTGCAGGTGAAATATGGCATGAATTCGTTTTGATGTGCATCGGCAAAAATCTAGGAGGAGTTGAAAACCTCTCGTTGATTCCCGGACATGTAGGCGCAAGCCCCATGCAGAATATTGGAGCCTATGGCGTTGAAATAAAAGATGTATTTGTTTCACTTGAAGCCTACCACATTGAATCTGGCGAAGTACATACTTTTGATAAAGCAGCATGTAAATTCGGATATCGAGAAAGTGTCTTTAAACGATCGTTAAAAGGTCAATACATTATAACCTCAGTAACATATCAGCTTACCAAAAAACACGCTATCAATTCCTCATATGGAGCAATTGAAGACGAACTAAAGAAACAATTAATTGAAAACCCAACAATAAAAGATATAAGCGACGCTGTAATTGCTATTCGTTCAAGTAAACTACCAAACCCTGAAGAAATAGGAAACGCAGGGAGCTTCTTCAAGAATCCAGTAGTCGACACAACTGTCTTAGAACAAATCCAAGAATCTCACGAGAGCGTTCCCAACTATCCCGCCCCTGATAACAAAGTCAAACTTGCAGCTGGATGGTTAATTGAACAGGCTGGTTGGAAAGGCAAAACACTAAATAACTTTGGAGTTCACAAAAAACAAGCATTAGTACTTGTAAACTATGACAACTGTAAAGGTCAAGAAATCTTTGATCTCTCAACTTCTATTATCAATGATGTAAAAGAAAAATTTGGCGTCACCCTTGAACGTGAAGTAAATATTATTTAGAAGGTATCTATTATTTTAAACTTCTAGATATAGTTTTATAGCCATTCAAAAGCTACCATACATCTTCTGTCCC
>JAKVAS010000091.1 GCA_022448165.1 Crocinitomicaceae bacterium
CCAAAGTACTTCGGTAAAATGCAACTCTGAATAGGCAATTTGCCAAAGTAAGAAGTTACTAATTCGATGTTCTCCGCTAGTTCGAATCAATAGTTCAGGATCCGGGATTCCGAATGTCGCCAATTCATCATTGATAGTTTGATCATTGATTTCATCGCTAGACAATTCTCCATTTTCTATTTTCTTCGCTATTTTCTTTGTTGCATTAACCAATTCCCATCTTGAACTGTAGTTTAAAGCAAGAATCAGGTTAACACCTGTATTATCTTCAGTTTGGCTAATCGCTGATCTTAACTCATCTTGACAAGTAGAAGGAAGTCCGTCAGTATCACCAATAGTAGAAATAATCACATTACTTTTATTCAATTCTTCTACTTCTCCTGAAATAGTACGAACTAACAAGTCCATTAATCCATCTACTTCTTTTTTAGGACGATTCCAATTTTCGGTAGAAAATGCATACAATGTTAAATGCTTAACGCCCAATTCTTGTGATGCTTTCAATGCTTCTCTAACGGCCTCTACTCCGAAGTTGTGCCCAAACAATCGTTCTTCACCTTGTTGCTGTGCCCAACGTCCATTCCCATCCATAATAATGGCAATATGCTTCGGTGTATCTTCTTTCACTATTTCTTCAAAAAAACTCATTATCACTAGAATTCAACGAAAATAAATAAACATTCGTATTTGACTTGTACGCAAGCTACAACACTTAACGTAGTTTAACAAAAAAGAGGGATATGGTCCACCCATTCCCTCTTTCAAAACTATTTCATGTGCAATTACTCAGCAAGTACGATGATCTTGTCATTCAACATCTCTACTACTCCACCTTTAATCGCCACTCTGATCACCTTCTGATCTCCAGCATCCTTTTGAATCAACTCATTTGTTGACTCTTCGTCTTCCAAAGCATTTGTTAAATCAACTTTAACATCACCTTTTTTCAACGCTGAGATGATTGGGGAGTGACCTTTCAATACTTGAAAAGAACCATCTAACCCAGGGAACTGAACTGCTTCAACCTCCCCTTTAAAGATTGCTATTTCTGGTGTAATTATCTCTAACTGCATCTCTTTCTCTTATTAAGCGTTTTCAGCCAACATTTTCTCTCCAGCTTCAATTACCTCTTCAATTCCTCCTTTAAGGTTAAAGGCTGCTTCAGGGTATTGATCGTATTTTCCATCAAGAATTTCATCAAACGCTTTGATTGTATCTTGAATATCAACTAATACTCCCTTCAATCCAGTAAACTGTTCAGCTACATGGAATGGTTGAGAAAGGAAACGTTGTACTCGACGTGCTCTATGAACAACTAATTTATCTTCTTCAGACAATTCATCCATTCCTAGAATCGCAATAATATCTTGAAGTTCTTTATATCGTTGTAATGTAACCTTCACACGCTCTGCACAATTGTAATGTTCATCACCTACAATCTCAGGTGTAAGAATACGAGAAGTAGAATCCAATGGATCTACTGCTGGATAAATACCAAGCTCTGCAATCTTACGAGACAATACAGTTGTTGCATCTAAGTGAGCAAATGTATTTGCTGGTGCTGGATCGGTAAGGTCATCTGCAGGTACGTAAACCGCTTGTACAGATGTAATAGATCCATTTTTAGTTGAAGTAATACGCTCTTGCATCGCCCCCATCTCAGTTGCCAATGTTGGTTGGTAACCTACGGCAGAAGGCATACGTCCAAGTAGTGCAGACACCTCAGATCCTGCTTGTGTGAATCGGAAAATGTTATCAACGAAGAAAAGGATATCTTTTCCTTGTCCATCTCCTTCACCATCACGGTAATATTCAGCCATTGTCAAACCAGAAAGTGCAACACGTGCACGTGCTCCTGGAGGCTCGTTCATTTGACCGAAAACGAATGTCGCTTTCGAGTCCTTCATTTCATTTAAATTAACCTTAGAAAGATCCCATCCTCCTTCTTCCATTGAATGCATGAATTCATCACCATATTTGATAATTCCAGACTCCAACATTTCACGAAGTAAATCGTTCCCTTCACGCGTACGCTCTCCAACTCCTGCAAACACAGATAAACCACCGTGTCCTTTTGCAATGTTATTAATTAACTCTTGAATCAATACTGTCTTACCTACACCGGCACCACCGAACAATCCAATTTTACCTCCTTTTGCATAAGGCTCAATCAAGTCAATTACTTTAATTCCAGTAAAAAGAACCTCTGTCGCTGTAGAAAGATCTTCAAACTTAGGCGCTTCACGGTGAATCGGTAATCCGTTTGCATTATCGATTTCTTGAAGCCCATCAATTGCTTCTCCAACCACGTTAAATACACGTCCTTTGATCTCTTCACCTATTGGCATTTTGATCGCACTCCCTGTAGAAGTAACCTCAAGTCCACGAGTAAATCCATCAGTTGAATCCATCGATACCGTACGCACCGAATTCTCCCCTATATGAGATTGAACCTCAAGAACAACTTTCGTTCCGTCTGCTTTCTTTACCTCTAACGCATCAAAAATGCTTGGAAGCTCTGCTCCTTTTCCGAAGCTTACATCTACTACAGGCCCAATTACCTGTGAGACTTTACCTTTAATATCCGACATATTAACGTCCTTTTAATAAAATTAACTGCTCAATTTTGGGTGCAAATATACACCTTTTCTATAAGTTATAGCTTGTTTAAAAAAGAAATCTTTAAACAGATTTCACTTGTTTGCTAACATTCTGCTTGTCAAAGCATCAATTTCTTAGATATAAAGAATGTTATCGTTCGATTATTCAACTATTCTATCTTGAGAAATATTCTTATAGATAAGATACTTAACTGGGAAATATGAAAATAAAAAACTCAAAATCGTTACTAGAAAAATAATTAACACTCCATCCTTTAATGAAATCGCTATAGGAAACGACTCCCCTCCTGAATTTGGCATTGTGAGTAACCCAAAATAAATCTGTGCCAAACAGATAGTATAACCAATAACAATCCCAATTACAATTCCCTTTATGGATATCAACAAACCTTCATAAAAAAAGATGTTAAAAATAAACTTCTGATCAGCACCGAAACTTCGAAGAGTTCGAATATTTGGCAACTTCTCCACAAACAGCATCGTCAACGAAGCAACTAAACTAAATGCCGCTAGGATAAAAATAAAGAGAAGAATAACCATAACAATAACCTTCTCTGATTTACTCGTTTTATATATCAGTTCATTTTTCTCAAAACTTGTTTTCACGACAAAGTCTTTTCCTATCCATTTTTTAATTCGATCACGGACATCTTCGTTTTCAAATGAAGGGTCTACATCAATATAAATTGCAGAAATCTGATCATCATAACGCAACATCTCTCTAGAAAGTCTCAATGGCACTATAAAATTCTGCGCATTTACCTCCCGATTATAATTCATTCTACCAGAAACCCTTACCTGTTTAGTTCTAAACGGATTCTTTCCGAACCCTATCTTCAACTTTCTTTTAGGCACAAAACAAGTTACAGTCTCATAACCCACACTTTCTGGAATATACCCGTCAAGTTTATCAAGTAAAGTAGCACCAATTATTCCATAAACATCACCATTATCCAATATAGCTTCACCGTCTACCATATGACTCCTCATATCAGTCATCTCGATAAAAGAAGCCTCAACTCCTATCAACTGGGCATTAACCCTTTTTTTCTCATGCTTTAAAATTACCACCTCCTCAATAGCACGAGAATAGTTTTTCACTCCTTCAATCTCCTCCAACGCATCAAAATCCAACCTTCGTTCACTACATGTTTTCCCTACAACTGGACGGATAGTGATATCAGTGTCATATGCCGAATATAAATTTTCAATCATCTCCTCTATTCCATTAAAGGCAGACAAAAGAATAATCAGAGCTGCTGTAATTGAAGCAATTCCTACTACCGAAATTCTTGTTATAAGATTTATAACATTTCTTTTCTTAGGAGGAGCATTTTTCCCCCTGTCATATTTTTTTCCGATCACTTTTGTGCGACCAGAGCCATATCGGCGTGCTATGAAAAAAGGTACGTTAATCTGACTATTTTTTTAGTAACTGATCAATCTCATTTGCATAATCAAGAGAATCATCAATAAAAAATGCCAATTCTGGAATCTTCTTCATGTTTTTCAACCTTTTCCCTACTTCCCCACGAATTTTCGAGGCATTCGCGTTTATATTTGCAAGCACTTCATTCTTGTCTGGACCAGCAAAAACACTTAAATAAACACGCGTTAAAGATAAATCTGAAGTAATCCTAACCACCGTCACCGTTACCATTGCACCTAAACAAATGTCCCTGGCATTTCGCTGAAAAAACATGGATAATTCTTCACGTACCACCCCCTCAATTCTATTCTGTCTTATTGAACTCATACTGCAAAAGTAAGAATAGTTCAAGTCGTTTTCATTCTCGAGAAAACAAAAACATATCTTTGTGTTAACAATGAAGACATTATTAGAAATTTCGAGGTACACTTTTAAGTACCGACTACTTACCTTTTCGGTAATTATTTTCAACCTACTATACGTAGTATTCAACCTCTTATCCATGGCGCTTTTCGTGCCATTTTTACAGATAATATTTCTCAATGAAGAAAGCACTGAGGTTTTAATTGAACCCGTTTACAAAGGTGGAATTATTGAATTTTTCACATACATGAAAGATTTATTCAATTACACTATGGAAAGCCTCGCAGCCGCTGACCCTAAAAGTGCACTCCTTTTTGTATGTGTATCAGTTGCTATCGCCTTCTTTTTTAAAAACATATTCCGCTATGCCGCTATTTGGTTTCAGTCACAATTAAGAATGTCTGTTGTTCGAGATATTCGTGACGACATATTTGAAAAAGCCATGCGCATGCCACTTTCTTACTATACTAATGAACGTAAGGGAGATTTAATGTCAAGAATGCAAAACGATGTAGACCAAATTGAAATCGCAGTCATTTCAATGCTCGAATTATTATTTAGAGAACCTGTTTCTATCGCAATTCACTTAGGAGTACTTTTATATTGGAGCGGTGAACTAACGATATTCTCCCTTTTCCTTCTTCCGATCACAGCATTAATTATAAGCTTGATAGGAAAAAGCCTAAAGCGTACGGCAAAACAAGGACAAAAACAAATGGGTCTTGTATTTTCAATGATGGAAGAAAGCTTGGGTGGAATTCGAATTATCAAAGCATTCAATGCCGTGTCACAAGTATCAAAATCATTTAAACACGAAAATTTAAAGCATCAAAAGCTGATCACTAAGGCATTCAGAAAGCGTGATCTTTCCTCTCCTTTAAACGAGACGGTTGGTGCAATTGTTATGATCTGTATTGTGTGGTATGGAGGATCTTTAATTCTCAATTCAAAAGATGGTTCAACTGGACTATCTCCTCAACAATTCATTGGTTTTATTGTGGTTTTCTCTCAACTACTTCGTCCAATTCAAGGAATGGCAAGATCCGTTGCCAACATGAACAAGGCCGAGGCATCACTAGAACGAATTAACGAAGTGTTGCATGCAGATGAAAAAATTTACGAGCCAGAAACCCCTATTAGACTAAAGGAAATCCAGTCTTCTGTGGAATACAAAAATGTCTTCTTTAAATATAAGGACGAATATGTACTAAATGATATTTCCATTTCTATTCCGGTAGGAAAGACTGTTGCACTTGTAGGTGAATCTGGAAGTGGTAAATCTACAATTGCAGATCTACTCCCTCGTTTTTACGACATCCAAAAGGGAAGTATTGAATTTGACAGCATTAACATTAAAAATGTTTCTCTCTCTGATCTTCGACAACAAATCGGGATTGTGTCACAAGAATCAATTCTTTTCAACGCAACCGTCAAGGAAAACATTGCTTTCGGAATGCCATCTGCAAGTGATGAAGAAATCATGCAAGCTGCAAAAATTGCTAACGCGCATAATTTTATTCTAGATCTAGATGATGGATACGAAACAAATATTGGTGAGCGTGGAAACAAACTTTCAGGTGGACAACGACAGCGAATGAGTATTGCTAGAGCTGTATTAAAAAACCCTCCAATCCTTATTTTAGACGAGGCAACATCTGCCTTGGATACTGAATCGGAGAAACTCGTTCAAGAGGCTTTGGATAATTTAATGGAAAATAGAACAAGCCTAGTAATTGCCCATCGCTTAAGCACAATTAGAAAAGCTGATCAAATTCTTGTACTCTCCAAAGGCAAAATCATGGAAAGTGGAACTCATGAGGAATTAATTTCCCAAAAAGGGATTTATAACAAACTATCTTCTCTTCAAGGAATCAACGCTTAAAAGAAATGTAGTTCTCTGGATCGACAGGCGACTGCTGATACCAAAGTTCAAAATGCAAATGTGAACCATCTATGTTTCCTCCACTATCCCCAACAATCGCGATCGGGTCTCCTCGCTGTACTTTACCACCAATTTTTTTTAGAACGGTTTTGTTATTCTTGTATACCGACAGAAAACCTCCTGCATGCTCAATAATAACGATGTAGCCATCTGAACGCGTGTACCCAGTATAAACAATTGTTCCAGCAAGACAAGCTGAAACCGTATTATCTTTAGTAGTTAAAACATGAATCCCAGCATGACTCCCTGCGCTATACTTCTGATCAATGGTCCCCTTTACTGGCGCAGCAAAAAACGTCAATGGCCTATCATTCTGATCAACACGTGTACTCAAATCATCTTTGACTTCAGCATTTAACCGCCTTTCCGACGCTGTCAATTTAGTATTAAACTTGTCTAATGTTTCTTGCGCCAACAATTCAACAGAATCCGAATTTGTTGTAACAGGCACTTCTCCAGACAAAATCAACCCAACATATCTTAAGTAATTTTCCTGTGCATCAATTTTCTCTGTTAACTCTACAATCTTGGCACTTTGCTTCTCCAATTTACTCCTACTAATTGACTTTGTGCCATTCATCGTTCCAGAAAAAAGATAAACAGCCAAAACTGACGTACTGACAATAACCAAGACTATCAGACTTACTAAACGGATCATATTGCTCTGAAAACTCCACACTTCTTCGAAGCTTCTAGGGTCAGATGCAGAATACTTGATTGTTTTTCGCATTTTTGCGACTACTCGACGGAAAAAATTCATACGCTACAAAACTCAATAATTTCAGGCATTAGCGCAAATAAATCTCATATTTCATCGTTAATATTCTTTAACAGCTCTTTCTTGGTCTAAATTTTGTACTCGACTAGAGGAAACGTTTTAACTACTTCATACGTCTAAGTAATATATATGAAAAAAATCATTGCCATATTCATAATCATATTTCCCTTCATTTCAAATGGTCAATTGATTACGAATGGGGGAATGTCTCCAACAGATTTAGTTCAAAATGTACTATTAGGTTCTGGGGTAACAGTGTCTAATATTACTTTTAATGGAACTCCAATTGCCATTGGACAATTTGATGGATCAGCAACAAACCTTGGACTGTCATCAGGAGTCATAATGACGACAGGAACAATTCAAAACACTCCTGAAGGTCCACACGGGCCAAATAATTCAGAAGGAGCTGGCATGGACAACAACGCTCCTGGATTCAGCCTTTTATCTAGTCTTATTGGCGGTGTACAAACGTACAATGCTGCCATCTTACAATTTGACTTTGTCCCATTTTCTGACACAGTTAGATTCAATTACGCATTCGGATCTGAAGAATATTTAGAATATGTACAGGCTGGTTTCAATGACGTTTTTGGATTCTTCATTTCAGGTCCCGGTATCGCTGGACAACAAAACATTGCCCGTCTTGCAAATGGACAAGCCGTAGCAATTGACAATATCCACTCAGCAGGAACAAACATTAACGGAACCTCTTTTGGTCCAGCAAACAGTCAATTTTATGTCAACAATGCTGGAGGTGCAACTATTCAATACGATGGCTTCACAAAAGTTTTAACTGCAGAATCAGAAGTTCAATGTGGTGAAACATACCATTTAATTATTGCCATTGCCGATGCTGGAGACGGTGTCCTAGACTCAGGTATTTTTCTTGAAGCAAATAGCCTTTCATCTAAAACTCCAGTCGACATATCACACCAGTTATCTCAAAACTTATTTAATGACGAGGACATTATGGCTGAAGGCTGTGTTTCTACAACTGTTAAAATCAGGAGAGGAAACAACGACGTTGGATCAAGTATGACCATTCCTATTCAGCTTTCTGGAACTGCGATTGAAGGAGTGGATTATTCAAACATTCCCAACTCGATCACTTTCCCAATTGGAGTACAAGAGGTCTCATTTATTATCAATGCATTTCAAGATGGGATAACAGAAGGTCAAGAATCGATTACTATAACACTTCCTGTTCTCGATCCTTGCGGAAACCCAAATCCAGTATCCAAAACAATTTACATAAACGATGTTGAACCTGTAGCTGTAACAATCTCTGGAGAAGAAGTAATCTGTCCTGGTGATCCCGTAATACTAACCGCCAACCCAACAGGAGGAGCTCCTCCCTACACCTATCTATGGAATGACGGTCAAGATACACAATCCATTACCGTTTCACCTCTAGTCACAACCACTTATTCTGTATCTGTTACTGATGACTGTTTAAACGAAACAGCAAATGCAAACATTGAAGTTATAGTACCCGTTCATCCGGCACTAACACTAAACCAGACTCCAGACATTACAGAAATATGTCCTTATATTACGGCTGTATTATCAGCAAACCCGACAGGTGGCTCTGGAAACTTTACCTATGAATGGTCTTCCAACTTTGAGAGTAATCTTGGAAACACTAACTCAATTTCAGTAACACCCTCTACAACGACAATTTATACTGTTACAGTAACTGACAATTGTGGTAATACAATAACGGAAAACATCGTATACACCATAACAAGTCCACCATTAACATTAACAATGTCTCCCGGAGTTGAGATTTGCCCAGGAGACTCAGTTGAAATAGGCGTAACAGCAACTGGTGGATTCGGTCAGTATTTTTATCTATGGCCGCATAGTGGAGAAACAACATCAACAGTTTGGGTAAACCCTCAAAACACACAAACATATACTGTTATAGTATCAGATGAATGCCAAACTTTCACGGTCGAAGGAGAAACTGAAATTACGGTAGTCAGACCTACGGCAAACTTTACAGTTACGAGTCAAACAGTATTCAACGATCTCCCAATACAATTTCAAAACCTTTCCGAAGATGCTATTTCGTACGATTGGGACTTTGGAGATTTCAATGAATCTACTGATGTTCATCCTACAAACATTTATGATGATCCAGGAATCTACATTATTACTCTAATTGCTACCGATAAAAAAGGGTGTACAGATACAATTGCTAGACCTCTTGAAGTAGAGGAAGAATGGTACATCTATGTACCCAACACATTCACTCCTGACGGAGATCGCCATAATAATGATTTCAGAGCTAGCACCGTAGGTATACAATACCTTTCCATAAGTATCTATAATCGCTGGGGAGAACAGGTATTTTTCTCTAGTGATCGTTCCTTCATTTGGGATGGAACATATGAAGGAACCTACGTCAACGACGGAACATATACATACGCGATTGAATTTGTCACCAATTCAAGAAGACAAAAATCACTTACAGGACACGTAAACGTTCTTCGATGAGAGCTAAATCTACAATGATTTAGTTCTTCCTCCATCCACAGGAACATTAATCCCATTGATATACGAAGCGCGATCTGATGCTAGAAAAGCTATTGCCTCAGCTACTTCCTCAGGTTCTGCGATTCGATTCATTGGAGACTGGCTAGCCATAGACTCGAAAATATCCTCCACTGACTCATTTGTCTTAGTTGATTTAGCCTCTGCAATACTCTGAAGTCTACCCGTATTTGTGGCACCAGGCAAAACATTATTAACAGTAATATTAAAGGCTCCCAATTCATTAGCCATTGTCTTACTCCAATTCGCCACTGCTCCGCGAATCGTATTAGAAACTCCAAGGTTATTTAATGGTTGTTTTACACTTGTGGAAATAACATTAATAATTCTTCCACCACCATTCTCTATCATTCCAGGATATAACGCTTGAACCATCAAGTGATTACAAATCAAATGTTGATTAAAGCAAGAAAGAAATTCCTCAATCTCTGCATCTTTGATAGGACCACCTTTAGGACCTCCAGAATTATTAACCAAAATATCAGGATTATTTCCATCAGAAACATATGCTTCGATTCTAGACTTCAATTCCATTGGTCTTGAAAAATCAGCTACTAAAATAACATGCTCTTGTCCTTCACTAGTAGGCAATTTAGCTTTCGCTATCTTTAACTTCTCTTCATTTCTTGCCAATAACACAATAGTAGCTCCGCGTTCCGCCATCAACATCGCTGAAGCGAAACCTATTCCTTGAGTACTTCCACATACAACTGCTATCTTACCTTTTAATTCCATCTATTTTGATTTTTGGCGAAGATAATGCTTTCCTTGAAATTGAAATTGATCATTAAAAAACCAACAGCACTATCTCATCAATCAACCTAGAAATAAACATCTAAATGGTTAAACAGACCAATGTGTTAAATTTAACATATTGGATAGTTTTTGTTATATATTAACATTTTGCATTTTAATTTATACCTTAAAGCACATGTTATCTCTTTCTAATAAATTAATTATGAATACACAAATTTCAAAAACAACTAACATAAACCTATCTAAAACACAGATGTAGTGCGTAAATCAAGACAATATTAAACCCTAACGAATTTTCAAAATAAGTACAATAACATTTCTCTTAAAAAAATCACATTTTAACAGTGTTAATTATCATTTTTTCATGAAAATATCAAACTAAGAAAACATGCTTTTAATCGTTTTTTTATTACCCAACATTTTGTCTTAGTTTCGTTGTACAATTAACAAATTTACATTATGAAAAAAACAATACTATCTGCGCTTTCGATCATCGCATTGAACGGCGTTAGTTATAGCCAATGTCCCGCGCCGGAGGTCACCCCTTGGTCTGATGATGTTGAGACTTTAGCAACAACAACTGCATTTACAGGACAGAATTGCTGGACTGGAGCTGCAACAACTGCATTCGACTGGAACATTACATCTGGAGGCACTCCCTCTTTTGGAACT
>JAKVAS010000092.1 GCA_022448165.1 Crocinitomicaceae bacterium
GAATTGGGAGAATTAGGAGAGCAACTTGCGGTAGATTTTTTAGTGAAGAAAGGACACAAGTTGTTGGATAGAAATTTCAAGTTTAAAAAGCTTGAAATAGACATTGTAACCGAATTTGAAAACAAGATTATAATCACAGAGGTTAAAACCAGACAAAACGATTATTTGACAGATCCCAGAGAATTAATCTCACAATCAAAACAAAAAGGGATTGTTAAAACTGCTAACCATTACATTCAAGAAAATGAAATTGATCTTGAAGCTCAATTTGACTTGATTGTGATTGTATTCAACCAAAAGCAAAAAGAAGTAAGGCATATGGAAGATGCTTTTTACCCAACTTTGTGACATTTCTAAACCGATTTAATTATAATCTAAACGTTTAAGGCGTTATTTTGGCACTTTTTTTGCTCGCATTTAGGCGAACGCAAAAAATAGTCCAATGGTTAAACTTCTACTCTTTACTTTATGTATTGTCCTCTCTTTATCTTCTTTCGCCATGCGCAAAAAGAAGCAATTAGAGATGATTGAATATTGCCAAATCGTTTACAACGGAAACGGAATCTTGGCAGGAAATTCTATTAATTCTTGGATGCAATTTAATTTGAAAGATGGGCAAACGCTCTATTCAAATAAAGGTTCCAAATTCGGATTTAAAGATTTTAAAATAAAAATTTGGGGAAGCGGAAAGCAAAGCTGGAAGAGTAAAAGAAGATTACAATTGAAGTCTTTCTATAATGCTATTCGTGACCCATACATTCACATTGAAGCTCAGATGATAGAGCGACCGGATGTGAAACTAGAAATGCACATCCCAATTAATTTCAATGGTCATTTCAGATTAGGTTTCAGCGCAGCTTCTGGCGCAAGTGGAAACAAAGGAAGCAAAGGCAGTAATGGCTATTGCGGCAGATCTGATTACGCAAATGGAAATGGTGAAAATGGCTATTGGGGCGATCGTGGTTTTAATGGCCGAAATGGTTCTCATGGCCGAAATGCAAGTAGGGTAAATGTTTATTTATCAATGGTGGATTTTCCACGCGATAACACAGAATTAGTAAAAGTTGAAGCATGCTATGCTAATGGCAAATGTTGGACGAGATATATCGGCCAAAGTGGAAGCATAAAAATATTCAACCAAGGCGGTGATGGCGGTGACGGTGGTAAAGGTGGTGCTGGCGGAAATGGCGGAAATGGCGGAGATGGAGCATTTACTACTCCAAGAACAGATGATAATCCAGGTTGCTCAAGAGAAGGATGGGGCGGCAACGGTGGTCGCGGAGGTGATGGCGGATACGGAGGCAATGGGGGCAATGGAGGTCAAGGTGGTGATGTTTATATCTATTACAGACCCAGAGCACATTTCTTTGTTGATCAAGTCCATGTCTATAACCAAGGTGGTTCAGCTGGTGAAGGAGGTAGAGGAGGAAATGCCGGATGTGGCGGAAAGGCGGGTAGAGGTGGAAAAGGAAGAGGTTATAGGGGTGATAGTGGAAACTGTGGACCAAGAGGAAATTGGGGAAGAGACGGAAGAGCTGGAAATATTTATTACCAAGAATGGAAGTGATGTGAGCTTAATTAGTACCTTTAATGTACAATTAAGTTGAGATGAATATTCCCGATATAGATTTACCACGAGTTGTGGTAATTGGCGCGGGATTTGCCGGACTAAAACTAGCCAGACAAATCAACACCAAGTACCACCAATTGGTTCTTATTGATAAGAACAATTTCCACACTTTTCAACCTTTATTATACCAAGTTGCTTCGGCAGGATTAGAACCCGACTCTATAGCCTATCCGATCAGAAAGACTTTGAGGAAGAAAAAGAACACCTATTTCAGATTAGCTTCAGCAGAAAGTATTGACTTAGACAAAAAAACACTGACTACCAATATCGGTGTTTTAGCTTACGATAAATTAGTAATCGCCAGTGGGGCAGGCAACAATTTTTTCGGAAACAAAACAATTGAAAGCAACGCCATTCCAATGAAGTCGCTTACAGAAGCGCTTGATTTGCGATCTAAAATTCTTGAAAATTTCGAAAAGGCATTAAACACTCAAGACCTTCAAAAAAGAAATGAGTTAATGAATTTCGTAATTGTTGGTGCTGGACCAACCGGAGTTGAGTTGGCTGGAGCTCTGGCTGAGTTACGTAATAAGATCTTGCCCAAAGATTTTCCCGATTTGGATTTAAGGCAAATGAAAATCCATCTCATTGAAGCTGCACCGCGGGTTTTGGCGGCTATGAGTGAAAAGTCTTCTGAGAAAGCTTATAAGTATTTAAAGAAGTTGGATGTACACATTTACACCGAAACTTTTGTAGAAAATTATGCTGATAACAAGGTGTCAACTTCTGTTGGAAAAGAATTTGATTGTGACACCTTAGTTTGGGCAGCTGGAGTCGCAGGCCAATTTCCTGAAGGAATTGATGCAACTAAAATAGGCAGAGGAAATAGACTCATTGTAGATGAAAATTTGGCTTTGACAGAAGATGTTTTTGTCCTAGGAGATACCGCCTTGATTCAATCAGAAAAATATCCTGAAGGATTACCCATGTTAGGCTCAGTTGCCATGCAGCAAGGAGCTTACCTGGCCAAACAGTTTAATCGAATTACTAAAAAGAAGAAACGAAAACCATTTGTATACACGGATAAAGGCACTATGGCAACTATAGGTAGAAATTTAGCAGTAGTTGAAACCGGTAAATTTAAATTTCAAGGACCATTTGCTTGGTTGGTGTGGATGTTTGTGCACCTTATGTTACTAGTAGGTTTTAGAAACAGGGTTGTAGTGTTTGTAAATTGGACTTGGAACTATTTCAGATATAACAACGGATTAAGGTTAATTATAAGGCCATATAAAAAGAAAAAGGCGACCAATTAATTCTGTTTATATTTGCCATCTAATTTCTGAAGAAAATTTAATGATAAACGGGAAAAAAGTTGCTGTCATCATGCCAGCCTATAATGCGGGAAAAACCCTTGAGAAAACGTATCGAGAAATTCCGTTGGACATTGTAGATGAGGTAATTCTTACTGATGATAGAAGTACTGATGACACTGTTGAGTTAGCAAAGAAATTAGGTATCAATCATGTTATTGTACATGAAACGAATCGTGGGTATGGCGGAAATCAGAAGTCTTGTTATAATAAGGCGCTGGAAGTTGGGGCGGACATTATCATTATGGTGCATCCTGATTACCAATACACACCACAGTTAATCGTGCCTATGGTTTCATTGATTGCTAATGGGGTGTACCCTTGTGTGATTGCTTCTCGAATTTTAGGAAAAGGAGCATTAAAGGGAGGTATGCCAAGGTATAAATGGATTGCTAATCGTTTTCTAACCTTTTTTCAAAACTTCTGGATGAGGCAAAAACTCTCTGAGTATCACACAGGTTACCGAGCTTACTCGAAAGAAGTTTTAGAAGGAATCAATTACAATGATAATTCAGAAGATTTCGTTTTTGATAATCAGTTTTTAGCCCAAATTCTATACTCAGGGCATGAAATTGCAGAGATTACCTGTCCAACAAAATATTTTGAAGAAGCATCTTCAATCAATTTTAAAAGAAGTTCAATTTATGGCTTAGGTGTGATGAAAGTATCAATGCAATATTTTTTCTCTAAATTGGGGATGAAAGCAAAGATATTTAAGGGACTATAATGCGACTCCTTCTTACAGAATATAAAGAATCAAAAAACTTCAGGTTTATCTTTATTGTTGCCGTCATTGCTTTTGTTCCAACAATAGGCATGGTTCATTTGTTTGATTGGGATGAAATTAATTTTGCCGAATCTGCGCGTGAGATGATGGTGAGTGGAGATTACTTTCAAGTTCAGGTCAATTTTTCACCATTTTGGGAGAAACCGCCACTTTTCTTTTGGTTGCAATCGGCTTCAATGCATACATTTGGGGTTAATGAGTTTGGAGCGCGCTTTCCTAATGCCTTGGCAGGCATTGTCACAATAATTGTGATCTATTTTTTAGGCAAAAAAGAGAAAAGCGCGCGTTTTGGTACCATTTGGGCCCTATTGTATTTAGCATCATTCCTACCTCAAATTTACTTTAGATCGGCAATAATTGACCCGGTATTTAATTTATTCATTTTCCTCTCTACTTATTATCTTTTCAAGGCGCTCACTGAGAGTGAACTTAAAAATAAAAGAGCCTTATGGGCGGGTATATTTTGTGGTTTAGCACTTCTAACGAAAGGTCCTGTTGGCTTCCTATTGGTGTTCCTCACTTTCTTGGTATTTATTGTTATCAAGAAATTTAAAATCCTCCCAACTTTTAAGCAATTCGCAATCTTTGCATTAAGTGTTTTTGCAGTTTCTTTTCTTTGGTTTGGTGCAGAAGTGATTAATAATGGACCTTGGTTTTTGGTTGAGTTTATTAATTACCAGATAGAGCTCTTTTCGCAAGGAGTGGCAGGGCATGAACAACCATTTTATTACCACTTTATCGTTGTATTTTTTGGCACATTTCCTCTTGCAGTCCTAGCTTTACCTTCATTAATTAGAAGAAAGCGCGAATCAGAATTAGAGCAATGGTGGACCATCTTATTTTGGGTAGTAATGATTATTTTCTCAATTGCTACCACTAAAATTGTACATTACTCTTCAATGACCTACTTACCATTGTCTTTTTTAGCAGCCGTGGTTATTCATCAAATAAATTGGTCTGATTTAAAAAAATGGACTAGACGGATATATGTTTTCATGGCTGTTTTCTTTTCAATTGCATTTCTGGCCCTACCTTTAATTGGCATGTTTAATGCTTCAATTACGCCATATATTGAAGATCCTTTTGCGGTAGCCGGATTTGATAATCCAGACATCTCTTTTGTAGGTTTTGAGTCATTCATAGTAGTTTTCTTTGTAGCAGCGATAGTAATGTTTATTAAGTTTTGGAAGGCAGATAAGCTTGTTAAAGCACTTCAATGGAATACCCTTTTATTTTCTGTAGCTATGTCATTAACTATGGTTTTTGTAGTAAAAAAGATAGAGGGGTATGCGCAAAGACCTATGATTGAGTTTTATGAAAATTTGCAAGGAGAAGATGTATATGTTTCGCCTATTGGATTTAAGAGCTATGCACAGTTCTTTTACTTTCAGCAAACTGAATGGCCTAATGCTCATTTAGAAATGAGGGAAGAAAAGTTTAACAATGAGGCGGTCTTATATGCTCCTCTTGAACAAGAGGTAAAATTGTTTTTGCTTTATGGCGACATAGAGCATGATGCTTATTTAGTAACTAAGATTCAGCATGAAGAATTAGATAATATTGAATACATAGAGCACTTATATACTAAAGGAGGTTACAAGTTTTACAAACGAGACGCAAATATCACTCCTTAACTAACTCATATGTGAGAGGTTCTAGATGAAATAAGAAAGGCCTTTGAATCTGAATTCAATGCAGCCCGTCGTCAACAAATGTCTGATTACATGTGCGGGCAGTTTGATTATTACGGCTTAGTTACTCCAATCAGGAGAGAATTGTCTAAACCTTTTGAAAGGATTATCTAAATAGCCTAAAGCTGAGGTTTATTTGCTAATAGAACTACTTTGGCAGCAAGCCCAGCGAGAGTTTCATTATATCGCTCAAGAATTATTTTTTAAGCCTGCGAAAAAGGCTTTAGAAAAGGAAGATTTAGCTTTTATTGAGTCTTTAATTGTTTGAAATTCTTGGTGGGATACAATAGATTTTCTGGCTCCCAAAATTCTTAAAATTAATTTTCAAAGTTCCCAGAAGAAAGCAATGCCTGGGAGCAGTTAAAAACTTATTGCTTTTAGTTAAAATTGGCTCGTCTATTGACGATAAATGTCATCACAAGGTTCTGCAGGCTCAGACTGACATTTTCCCAAAATATAAGGAATCAAGAGTCTCTAGTTTCGAACCATAAGTTTGGAAAAACGAATCACAAAAAGGTCAGTGACTTGTACTGAGCGAAGTCGAAGTCAGCTAGGACGAACGGAACACGCCATTTGTTAAAAACGCACTAAGCGAATCACATTTACCTCTTCATCACCTTCTTTGTCCACTTTTCAGAATCAGATTTCGCAACCAATATGTAGGTCCCACTTTTTAATCCTCCTATGTTTATCGAATTTTGAGATTGGCTTATGCTTGAGCTAATTACTTTTTGTCCTTGAAGGTTGTACAGTTCTATTGTATGGGCTTCTTTGGGGCTAATAACATTTACGATATCAGCGGTGATTGTTGGATAAACATTAAGCTCATCAAAAGCAGTTTCTTCAGTAGAAATGAACCCTGGTGTTAAATGCGTAGAATAAACACCTTGTCCGTGAGTTGCAACAACAAAATAGCCATCATGTGGTCTGAAATCCATATGGTCTACACTTACATTTCCAATTCCTGATTCTAAGGTCCAAACGGTATTTAAACCATCAGCAAAATTGGTTGTATAAAGTCCAGTGGTAGTTCCAACAAACAAGGTACCGTCAACATAATATTCAGCCCATGCAACTGCAGGTCCAGAACCTGATCCATCAGGATTTTCTTCTAAATTCCCAGAAATATCTGTCCATGTGATTCCACCATCTGTAGTTCTCCAAACTGAAGGCACTTCATAATTGGCGAATGTAACAATGATTTTGTCTTCGTTAAATGGGTCAACTGAAATACAAGAAATATAAGCGTTCATTGGCCAATCATCCCAAGATAAATCTGTTAACTGTGCAGAACCTACCAATTCATAAGCGTCTTCAATTTTATAGAGGTAGCCGTTTGTAGTACCATACCAAACAACTCCTTCTGCTGCTTTGCACATTTCAATATCAGTGATTACTCCGGCTTGGGGTGCAATTTTTGAAGAATCCATTTCAATCCAATCACCTATGTGTTTATTAGTTTTATCACCAGTAATCGGAACATCATCAAAATCATCTAAACGCCAAAGTTTGTTTCTGCCATTCCAGAAAATTCTATGGTCGTTATTAGGGTCTTGTTTTAAAGAATTAGCCCAGTTGTATGTAGTTGGTCCACCTTCAGGGTCCAGTCTTTCAATAGCCTGTGGTACACCAAATGAATCTATCTCTTGTAAGAACATCTTTCCTCTCTGTAGACAAGTAACATAATACTCTAAGCCTTCTGTCATGGCGCAATACATGCCATCTCCTGATCCAATATATTTCCATGTAGAATCAAACTCTGCTGTATTGGTAAACCAGGTGCCATTATCTTGTAATCCACCAATTACAATATCTGAAGTTACTTCTCCTGGTTCAATAGCAATTGCATAAAATTGTGAAGTTACATAACCGTTATTGAGAGAAACCCATTCTACGGTATCCGCTAAATTGTCAACAGTTCTGTACACTCCTCCGTCATTTGAATTAACCAATACATTGGGATCCGAAGGTAAAAACATCAAGTAATGCTGATCTGGGTGATGATTCTCATAGCTTAATCCCCAATTCAAATCATTATACGGTAGGGGGTCACAGTGATATCCACCTATCCAAGTATTAGTTGAGTCATGAGTGAATCCATCCATATTTCTCCAAATTGAAGTTCCGGCAATGAACATGATTGAAGTATCTACCGGATGAATGGTCAAGTGAACATCAAATGAATTTTGAGTACTAAGTAGCCCTATTTCTGCTCCTATTTCAGAAATCAGACAAGATTGGTTTGGTAATGCGCTAGATCTGTCATCCCATGTTCCACCTGTTCCTGTTCCGTCACCAGATAAATATTGATATCTGTAGATTCCATGCCCGTTTCCAAAACCAGAATTCGCTACTCCAAAGAACCAAACCACGTTTTCATCATCCGGATTAATCGTGATTGCAAGTCTTCCCCAAGAAGAAGCAAAGCCAGAATTTGGCTTGATATCCGTCCATGTAATTCCGCCATCATCTGATCTGTAAATTCCTCTGTCTGGTCCATCCGAAGATAATGTTGCATAAAATATTCCGTTTGGAGTAACTACTAAATCTAAGTAATCGGAATTTGGTGCTGAAAATGGTCCTGTACCAAATCCTAAAACATCTGTCCAGCTGGCTCCTCCATCAGCACTTCTTTTTACACCGTTAAATACAGCAGCTAATACAACATCTTCCGAAGTATTAGTAGGATCTGTAACAATTCTCCAAGTAAAATCCATATCGCCATTGGCTAAATAGGTTTCTGGTGTGTTAGTTTGAGTTGAAGGTAAAAAGTCCCAACTCACACCGTTATCTGTACTCTTCATTATTCCGTTTCCAGAAAAACGTGCTTCAAAGGTTGTTTGACTCACAATAGCATAATGTTCACCAGTTCCAGCGTACCAAGTAGACTCGTGTCCAGCTCTGGTATCTTGAACAATAGATGTATAAGAATGCATTTCTAAAGGGTCAGTAGTATTTGTCCAACTTTGACCTGCGTCTTCTGACCTCCAAATTCCACCACTCACACCTGCTGCTAGCCAAATATTTTCATCTAAAACATCAATTGCAATGGCTCTTGTTCTACCTCCAACATTATATGGTCCCCTTTGATCCCAGTTGAATGCTTTATACTGATGCGCGGGAAGACTTGCTGCGAATGCTAATTCTTTTTGTCTGATGTTAGCCGGAATCATTCCAGTAGCAGGGTTAGCTAACCTCATTTGTTCCCATTCGTATCTTGATCCTGGAGAGGTATTTGTTCCTTCTGACATTAAATAATCTATAGGATTTACTCCCTTTGATTCTGAACCTGATTCTTCTTTCTGAGAATTTGATCCACAAGAAAAAAGTAGACTTAAGGCGGCGATTGAGATTAGGTATTTCATATCATTATGAATTGCTGACTGTATAAATTTACGTTTACTAAATGGATTACTAAAACATACAAACGAGTATTTTGTAAAGAAAAAATGTCGTTTGTAAAAAAGAAGTTTTTCATTGATAAACTATAAGTAGTATTGTTTCTCAAATAATAATCAATCGAAACAAATGAAGAAAAATTACTTATTATTAATGTGCTTCGCGTTTTCATTCTGCGCTAGTGCTCAAACTTACACATTTACAAATGCTGGAGCTTCAGGGCCATTTGGACCAGATCAAACAACTATTGATGCAGCCTATACTGGCACTAATCTTGACGGAGATGTAATAATTAATACTCAAGGAATTCAGGAATGGATAGTACCTGTGTCTGGAAATTATAGTTTTGAAGTAATCGGAGCTAGCGGTGGAATGAACACGACCTATTCAGGACATGGAGCAAATGTTTATGGCGAATTAAGTTTAACTGCCGGGACAACGCTTTACATTCTTGTTGGACAGATGGGTTCGCAATTAGGAAGTAATCAGTACTCTGAGGGTGGGGGCGGAGCATCATTTATCACTGACGGTACAGATCTACTTTTTACTGCAGGTGGAGGTGGTGGTGCTGCTCAAGTAGTTAATAATCATCAAGATGCAAGCTTACTTGAAACAGTGATAAGTGGTGTGCAAACACACTTTGGAAGTGCTGGAGCTGGTTACCTTGCTGATGGTGTTCAATATAATAACTCTACATCAAACTCAACTGTAGCTCAAAGCTTCGTTAATGGAGGTACTGGTCATATTGCAAGTTTATATTCTGGTGCGATTTACGGCGAAGGTGGATTTGGTGGAGGTGGAAATTCTTGTGCCTGCAACACTGGCGGCGGAGGCGGCGGAGGTGGATATCTTGGCGGCGGAGGCGGCGGAGGTGCATTCACTTATGGACCATATCCTTCTGGTTATGGTGGTAGTTCATATACAGCTCTAATCGCTAGCAATGTTTCAACACAAGTTTCACCTGCTTTAGGGCATGGACAAGTTGTTATTACTAAAGTTTGTGATCCACTAGTAACCTCGATATCTGCTGATACAGTTTGTTTCGGAGAAGAAGTCATATTAAATGCAGAATCTAGCAACGGAGGAACAATAAGTTGGGACAATGGTATTTTAGGAAATGTACCTTTTACGCCCGCAGTCGGCACAGTGTTATATACCGCAACAAGTTCAAATATAGATGACTGTCCCTTTGAGGCTGAAATAGTAACATATGGAATCCCAACAGTAGGTGCAGGTATGGATATCAATTTGTGCACTGCTCAAGATACTTTGCTTTATGGCACCGGAGCTTCCTCTTACACTTGGACAAATGGAATTACAGATAGTGTCCAATTTACCCCCGTTTCGGGCTTTACAGTTTATACTGTAACCGGAGTTGACACGAACGGATGTGAGAATACAGCCACAGTAAATGTTACAATAGGAGGGCCTGTATTGTCAGCAACAATTACTAACGAAGTAACTTCGGGAGACGGAGCAATTGACTTAAACGTTATTGGTGGAACAGGAACTTACACCTACAATTGGAGTAATGGTGCTACTACACAAGATATTTCTGGATTAATTACTGGACCATATTCTGTTGAAGTGAATGATGGAGTATGTGAATCAGATTCAACTTTCTCTATTTCTAATGTAGCTGGCATTAGTAACTCATCTGTAGACAACTTTAACCTATACCCAAATCCTTCAAAAGATATTGTAACAATTACTTTTGAAGGCCAATTCACCTATTACGTATTCAATATTCTCGGTGAAATTGTTGCCACTGCATCAGTGGTTGATAAAGAAACTTTGGATTTATCTTCGCTTAAAAATGGTGTTTACTTTGTAGAAGTGAGTGATGGAGAAAAAAAGCAAACAGTTAAATTAATTAAGCAATAAAAATATACAATAATTAGAAAGGGATCTCGTAAATTAGATCCCTTTTTTTAACACAAAACTTTCTCTTTTTTGTTAAAAGATTCTCTGTTTATTTAGCGGATAAAATTTAAACCTTCTTGAAATATTGTATTCAATTTGCATTCCTTTGTGCATTTCCAGTTGCATAATGTTCCCGTGGCAATATTTTGTATGCTTTAATACTGAGAACCGAATTACCTTCCTGCTTTTGAGAGGCTATAATATT
>JAKVAS010000093.1 GCA_022448165.1 Crocinitomicaceae bacterium
AATAGAATTGCAAAGACAATGGTGAGTAAATAAAATGACTTTTTCATAATTTAAAATAATGGTTTACAGTTAGTTTGTTGTTTGCGATGATACATATAAAATATCTCAGCATAACCTTTTTTAAGGTGAAGAAGTAGTTTATTATTGAATTCCTAGACTTGTTTGTTTCTTTATGATGGTTTAAAGTCAGATTTTTTGTGAAAATAGTTTAATACGCGAATTCTTGTTTTTTCGTATCTATTTGTTGAGAGTGCTAAATCCGCTTATTTAGTATTATAGTATTATAGTATTATAGTATTATAGTATTGAGTTAGGAGTTTTTCCTGTATGTATTATCGTATTCTAAAGTGGTGAGAACGATTTTTGATTTGAATAGAGCGGGAGGACAATTGAATAGACACTTATTGCAGAAGCCATTCGGCATCAGATAAACGGCAATATATCAGACTTCGAATAGGCCTCTTCCATTTCTTTTAGAAGAAATGACTAGTATGAAAATATGTAATCTAATACTATTACATATTTTCATATAGTCACAGCATTACTTTTTAACCAATAATAATACTACTTTATTAAAGTTTGCAGCTCCGTTAATAATTCTACGAAAGTCGTTAATGTTTTCTTTTGGAAATTCTATTTCGTCGTATTGCTCTATAACCGTAATTGTTACCTTATCTCCAACTTGTTCGTAGTTGGATACAAACTTAATTTTGGGGTTTTCTTCAGGAAATTCTTCCTTAATGTTTAAATCATCTAGTCCAGAAATTTCATACCCTTCAGGAACGGTGAAAGTAATTGTACGATTGTAAACCATGTTATGATCATGTACAATTGGTGTTGTTCGCTCTTCTTCACTATACATTTCTGTTTGTGGACCAATTAATTGTCCCACTTTAAAAAGGTATTTATTTCCTGCATTTTCAAGAATGGAAGTGGCTTTCATGGATCCTTTGTACACCATTGGATTTATTACAAAATCTTCTGGTTTAGTCCCAGATACTTCATAGTCAATGATTTCACCTTTGTTGTCTGCAAACATGATTAAACTTTCGTCTAGTTCTTTTTGTTGCTTTTCATCAATGAGATCATAAGCCGATTGAAAATAAACACTTGAATAACCCGTCAGAGAGCGTTCAAAATTGATAACAGGTTCTGAAACAGTTGAGAAATCAACGTTAACAACCATGTCATCGTGCGTTTTTGCTGAAGAAAGTGGCTTAATGTATTTTACCTTACCAATTCCAGTAGTAATATCTCCAACATTCAGTTCCTTAATGAACAATCCATTTTGAGCTGTCCAGTCTGAAGGAAGCATTCCTAAGCGATAGGTAAAATCTTCAGGAACACAATATAATTTCATTTTAGGAAAATAAATGGCCATGTTTTTGAGTACTTGATAGTGCTCAAAATCCTTGTCGAATATATCCGAGAATCGATCACATGTAAGCATTAATTCATGCTTGATATCCATTATTTTCATTGCTTGGATGAACATGTAAGTGATTCCAATTTTGGAAGTAGCACCGTCATCAATTATTTCACGGATGGTTTTTGTGTTTATTCCTTGTACAACCGCAATTGTTGTTTTTAGGTATTCTTCAAATTTACGGACCTTTTCTTGTGAAGAGTTCTGGGCTAACGCTCCTGATGCATCAATGAATTTTTTTAACTTCTTCAAGCTAGGTTTGTCGATATTGTTGTAATAGGTTTCGTAAATATTTTGTGAGGCAGTTCCGAATGTAATAACATTTGACTTCCCTGTAGAATAGTTTCTATCAAACTTGTAGACTACTGCCTGTTTGTTCTTGCTATATGCAGAATAAGGTTCATCTTTTAATGCCGGAATATCAATAGAAGATGCATGATAAATGTTTTTTTCTGATTCAGCTGTATCTAAAATGATATCAGGGAAACCATTGTATGACTTAAATGCGAAACCGAGATTCGGAGGAGTGACTAATGAGAATTTAGCCTCTTTGACTACCGCATCATTCTGGAAGGAGTATTTTATACCGTCCATTTCTGGAAAACGCAGTGCAGTATACATGTATTCGATATCGGATCCTTTAACAACTCCATCGATTGCAAAATATTTGTGTGGACCAAACCCATCACCTCCTTCGCTTTCAAGAATATTTGACTCATCTAATTCAATGATCTTATTATCAGGAGTTATCACTCGTGCTTTAGCATTTATGATGTCAATTGTGCCTGAAAGTGAAATATAAACTTTGTTATTGGCTTGGATGGCGTCATCACCGAAAACACGGACCTTATGTCGGAAGGTATAATATTGTAATAATCGATTATTATATTCCTCTGAATAAAAAAGTTCAATAAGACGTTCGTTGATTAATACAACTTCTTGCTCATCATATAGATTTGAGTCAATTTCCATCCAAGTAGGGTTTTCTTCCCAATCCATGCTTTCGTACTCAAATTGTTGAGAAAACGCAAGGTTCGTGAAGACTATTCCTGCAAATAATATAAGTGCTTTTAAATTCATTATTTATTCTTTTTAAATACAATTACTTCTGAATATGCTACATTCAGTTGTCTGATCATTTCATTCCAAGCTGAAAAATCTTTTGCTTTAAAAATGATGTGCGACATATCGAAGTTGATGTTGAGTAAAATGGTTTGAGTTACTTCATCAGTCGTAAAATTGATGGAAGCACTGAAGTCTGAATGAGAGAACTCCATATTCTTTGGGAGATAGCTTACTGAATAACCTTTAGGAATCGAAATGTAGGATACGAGATTATTCATTTCTTGAAAACGATTTTCATGATCTACTTCATTTGTTTCTAGATTGATATTCGATGAAGAGAAGTACTTTTTCAAGAATGGATTATAATACAATTCATCCTCGTATGACTTAAGGTAATCCGAAATTTCAAAGACATATTCCATTTCTAATGGGGTATCACGCTTTTTCAACCCTCGTTCCTTTGTCACCTTGGATTCACACTTGTTGTTTCCTTTTTTAAAACCATTAACATAAAATTCTTCTTTTTCTGATTCTGAAATGTTAGAGAGGTAATCTGCTAATTGCATTTTTGAGTATCCAGAATATGTTACTTTTCCCCTTCCCACGACTAGATCTTCTTTTATTGAAACATAGACAGTATCAATAGTTGTATTAACGTTACTTGCTACAATTGGTACGCGAACAATTTCATGTTCTGTCGTTGACTTCCCAATCAACGCTTGTTTTCCTTGAATAAAAGGAGTAGGGAGTCCAAAGTTTATACCTTTTCCGGTCGCGTCTAGAAAAATGTACTTCTCACCATTGTTATAGGCACAAATCATATGGTTATCAACGGCTACAGTCGGTACTTCTGTATAATCATAAGGAATGTCACGGGATCCAATCCATGTGTAATAAGCATCAATCCCTTGACTCGTAAGCATGGAGTATAGAATACTTGTCATATCCTTACAATCACCATATTTACGATCACAAACAAGCTTAGCTTCTCTAGGCACAAATCCTCCCATTCCTGCTTCAAAAGCTACGTATTTGATGTTGTCCTGTACCCAATAGAAAATAGCTTTTACTTTTTCTTCTTCAGATTCAATTCCTTGCGTAATGCTGTCGGCAATTATTTTTAAATCATCTTTAGCTTCAATGTTTACATCTTTAACAAAACCTCTGTAGTATGAGTATAGGTCGGCTGGATTCCGATACATATATTTCGTTTCTCCACTACTTTTGTAAGATTTGATCCATACTTGAAGATGCGTTCCAAAATATCGAAAGTTAACAGCGTTATCTTCGAAAGGGGAGGCATCCATCTCTTTTGCGGTCCAAGTGTGGGTTCTAACTTTTCCTTTAACCGAGGTTGAGTAATTGACTTTATCCTTATTAGTGCCAAATAATTTGTAGTCAATCTCTAAATCAAGCGGAGTGTTAATAGTGTATATGCACTCTTTAACGGGAAGGTAAGAGGAGAAGTAGAATGAACCAAAGAAGTGAGAGTCTTCTAACTCTTTTTCATATTTCAGTTCTGTTTTCCCCCCAGGAATAAGTCCTACGTAAATAAATGACATCTGTTTGAAGTCATCATGAAAGACATTACGATCTACTTCTTCTTCAATATCAAATTGATTGATACGTGTTTTTTTGAACTTCTCTCCATTCGGAACGTAAACATTTGCTTCAAGATCTTCTAACTTGGTAAATGATGAGAAGCCAACGCTACCATTTGCATAGTATTTACAATTATCGTTTAAGAAAAGACGTTCTTCGTCATGAAGGATTTTAATTTTAGGTTCCCCTTGCTTACTGATAGAAATTGTAGCGGTTTCATTCTTCCGAAGGAAAACACCATTCTCTTTAGGATACGCTTTAGTGTATTCCTCTAACAGTGTTTGCGCGAAATTACCAAATGTAAAGAGGAAAAAACTAAAGAATGTTAAAAGTGTTCCTTTCATGCTATTTAATTTGGCGATCATTGTAATAAACTGCTTTCTCAATGGATTTACCATTTTCATCAAAAACTTCATAATTACCATATAGATCTCCCATGATGTAGTTTTTTATTGATTTTACTTTTCCGTTAGGGTGATATTCTTTAATGAGTCCGTGCAGATCTCCATGAAAGTAATTTTTCTCCCATTTTACTTTCCCTGTTTGGTAATAAATCACGCGTTTTCCATGAAGTTGATCTTTTTCATAACTACGTTCATCGTATTTTTGTCCATTAGAATAGTAGTTAATTGTAATCCCTTGATTGAAGCCATTTTCGTAGTTTGATTCATAGGCCTTTTTACCATTAGGAAACTTAGATTCCATTTTACCACTTTGATTATCGAAATGGATCATTTCAATTGGCTTTCCATCTTCTCCTAAATAAGAGTATCCTAGCATCAAACCATCTTTGTAGTATCTTATGTATTGAACTTTACCTAAAGGATCATACCAAGTACATGTTCCATGTCTTTCATCATTTCTGTAATTGCGTTCACTTAGCAATTGACCGTTATCAAAATATGCTTTGTACAAACCTTCTTGCGAACCATTTCGATAGTGAATTTCTGTTTTTAGTTTTCCGTTATCTCTGTACCATTTCCAAATACCATCACGTTCACCATTTTTATATGTTCCCTCTGTTGAGATAGTTCCATTTCTGTGATACCAAATCCAAGGGCCTTCATTGTTTCCAGTAACACGGAGTCCTTTAGAACGTAATTGACCATTTCCATAGTAAGCTAATTGCTCTCCTTCAAATTCCGAACCATCGTAGCTAACTGTTATTACTTTATTTCCACGGAAATCATATACAATTGTATCACATTTACCATCAATTATCCTGTAACTATTAACCAATGCTCCAGTAGTATCGTAAGTGTCCGCCCCAAGAAAGTTCCCATAGTAATACTTTAGTACTTCGGCTTTTCTTCCTTTTTCATCAAAAATGTCTACATCACCAACCGTTTCTCCTTCTAGGAAATATTTGGTTTGACTTAATACTCCATTCTTGAAGAAATAATTCCATTCTCCAACAGCTTCGTCTTGAGATAGCCATCCATGTTTGAATATTTGTCCATTTCTGTAATATTCTACGAAGTAACCTTCAACAACTCCGTCTTTATAGTTTTTAATAATTTCTAACTGACCATTGTCAAAATACCATCTTGCTTCTCCTGCCAAATTACCATCCTCATTATAGGTAAGTTCAGATGTTTTTACTCCGTATTGATTATAGTATTTCCAAGTTCCAGAGCGTTCACCTTTGTAATAATGACCTTCAGCCGAAACTTTACCATTTGTATAGTAATTGATAAACTCAAGTTCTTTTTTCTTTTTCTCGCCTTGGCCTAAAACATTTCCTTCAGAGTCATATGACTTATAAGATATCATATCTTCACCTTTGTAGTTCAATTCAAGAATTAGTTTTTCATCTAAATCATACTCTTTATAAGTTCCTGTTTTCTTCCCTGTTTCTCCATAATTGGTTTCACTTGTTAGCTTTCCAAAGTCGCTATATTCTTTCCAGATTCCAACTCGATAATTGTCTTTGAAATCGCCTTCCTTTTTTAGCTTTCCATTAGGGTGTTTATATACCCAATGTCCGGTTAGCTTTCCTGCCGTGTAACTTCCTTTTGCGGCTAGCTCTCCTGATTTATGAAATGATTCATAATTACCGTCCATTTTACCATCTACATAATGGTATTTTGCACGAATGGATTTGTCTTTATAAAATTCAATATAATCCCCTTCAAGCGCCCCTTCGGATACATTCATTTGATGCATTATTTCTCCAGTAGGATAGTAATAAAATGCTTCACCCTCTTCAGCACCATTTTTATAAGAGAACTTACTATAAGGTTGGTTGAAAGCATAAAAGCGCATTAAATATTCTTCAATTTTATCTTCTCGAATGATCATTTCGGATTTTTTAGAGCCATTTGGATAGAATGCAGTACGCAAACCGTCTGCTTTCCCATCTACCATGTTTAGTTTCGTCTCTAAAACACCTTCATCTGAGAAGTATGACCAAACTCCATCCAGTTTTCCATCGCTATTAAACTGCCCTGAACGATCAATGTGTCCAGTATTGGAGTAGCTGATGTATTTTCCGAATGGTTTGTCATTTTTCAAAGCATATTCTTGATTAAACCCGCAGCCTCCGGAAAGGTGCCATAGATGATTATCTACATAGTCGTTTCCATCCCAAATTTTACGTTCGTTCATACAAAGGTTGAAGTATTCTCCAGACCATTTGGCAAATGCAGTTATTCTAGCTTTGTTTTTAGCAATGGTACTTTTAACGGTTGAATTATCGATAGATATACACGATAAATAAGTGAAGTTTGCAAAATCTTCTCTATTCATTATTTCCTTGAAAAACCGCACATAATTTTGGTTCCAAAACCCATTATCTTCAGGATCGTATTTAAGTTCACTGAACATTAAATGATTATGCTTGATAAATGCATAAGTTAATTTGATCCCTTTGATTTTATATTTTTTATTCAAAGCAATTCGGTTTTTCAACAATTCATCGATATCGCTAAAATCTTCTTCCTCTCTAAAGTTTAACTCGTCAATTGGATCTTTAATATCTTGTTCATAGATTGATTCCAAATTGCCAATAACATAGGTGTTGTTAGCTTTTGAAAAGTTGTGGTAGATTGCCATGTTTAAGCATAGTGCAGCTTTTGTATACTCTCCTGCACTCGCCACAAGTAGTCCTAGTTTTTTATGGGCTGCATAAAAAGATGGATTGTATCGAATACACGTCTGAAGAGATTCAACTGCTTTATCATGTTTCTTCAACCCGATTAAGGCTCTTGCCTTATTATATATGATTAGGTGGTTTTTCGGATGGTCTTCTAAGAAAGTATTTGCATAATCAAGGGCTGTTTGAAAATCTTCCTTTTCCACATTTGCAAAAACAATGTAGTTCTTAAAACTTTCTAAATATGGATTGTAAAGATCCGATTTCAGTACTTTTTGAGCTGTCTCAACAAGAGAATCATATCGGTTTAATCCAGATAAACATGCAAGTGCATTTTGTTGAGCTTCAAAATATGCAGTATCGTTTTTATTTACTTTGAGGTACTCGTTATAGGCATCTTCATATTTCTCGTCGAAATAGAATTCAGCGGCTTTTTCAAACCTTTCTGCTGATGTTAAGTATTCATTTTCATTAATTTGACTAAATGATGTACTAGCAATTAATAGGATAAAAAGGTTGGTGATTCGTAGGTTTAAATTCACAGTATGTAAGATTGGTGTTAAGTTCGGTTAGTTATACTTAACAAAGGTTATTAACAAATAATAAGCGAGACAATGTCCTTAACAAATATAATCATTTCAATCAAAAAGCGGCAATTTGAGGTGATTACATGGTTTAAACGAAATAAGTTATTTTGTTGAGATAAAAAAAGTCCTGCTCAATATGAACAGGACCTTTGAAAAATCTTGTAAGAAAAATTACTCTCCTACAACTTCAAATGTAAATGAAGCTTTTACTTCTTTATGTAAGTTTGCAGTTGCTTCGTAAGATCCAACCTCACGGATTGGCTCATCTTTAATCTTCAATGATTTTCTGTCGATTTCAATTCCCTCAGCTTTCAATACTTCAGATAATTGAATAGTATTAACAGAACCAAAGATTTTTCCTTTATCTCCAGCTTTTGTAATGATCTTAACCGATGTTCCTTCGATTTTAGTTCCAAGCTCTTGAGCTTCAGCTAAAATTTTAGAATCTTTATGTGATTTTTGTTTCATTACTTCTGTGTGCGCTTTTTTAGCGGACGCAGTTGCCAAAACAGCATAACCTTGAGGGATCAAAAAGTTACGACCATATCCAGGCTTAACTGTAACCAATTCGTTTGTGTATCCCAAATTGTCTACGTTCTTCTTTAAAATTACTTCCATCTTAATTCGTTTTTCCTGTTATCGATCGGCTTATTTCAACATATCGGCTACATATGGCATAATTGCAATATGACGCGCACGTTTGATCGCCTTGTTTACTCTCTTTTGGTATTTAGCAGACGTACCTGTGATACGACGTGGTAAAATTTTTCCTTGTTCGTTCACTAATTTTAATAGGAACTTTTCGTCTTTGTAATCAACGAACTTAATACCGCTTTTTTGGAAACGGCAATATTTGTTTTTAGAAATCTCGATGTTAATCGGAGTCAAATAACGGATATCATTTTGAGCCATTGTCTCTTGTTTTAAATGTTAATGTAATTAAGCCTCAGCTTCAACTGTCTTAGCTTGTCCTTTTCTAGCTCTACGCTTTAAAGCCCATGCAGCATGGTCCTTGTCTTTCTTCACAGTTAAAAATCTCATAACACGCTCGTCACGCTTTAAGTTGATCTCAATTGTGTTAATTGCAGCTCCAGGTGCTTCGAATTCAAGCATAAAGTAGAAACCAGTTGATTTCTTTTGGATCGGGTACGCAAGTTTGCGCAATCCCCAGCTTTCTGAGTGCTCTACAGTACCACCCAATGACTTCACGTCACTTTCGAATTTCTGCACTGCTTCCTTTGCCTGTTCTTCAGACAAAACGGGAGTTAGAATGAAAACAGTTTCGTAAGAATTCATAAAATTGTGTTTTATTAATTAAATATTACTTCCCAAACGGAATACGCTTGGGGCCGCAAAGGTAAGGATTTTATTTATAGATCAAACAAGTCATTCAATATAATCTTAAACGAACTGTAAAACGAGTAATGACAGGTAGGTTTTCAAGTAATTAAGAAAGGAATATTTGCTTTGTATGAAATAAGCTTTTATTTAGGGTATTGACATATCGAAATGATTGGACTACACTTGAATTTTAGGTGTTTTTCGTGAGGGGTATGTAGTTGTTTTTTTCTTTTGAAAGCAAAGGTTTAGAAGGGGTATTATACAAGGGAGTTGGAAATTGCTAGATTTGATTCTTTTGTGTATTTTAATAGTGTTAGTGGTGCTGACCTGTTATTTTAATTGGTTGTCTAAATCTTATTGAGATAATGCTGTGAATGCTTGTATTGGAACTTGAACGATCTCTTATGTAGAATAATTCTAAATGAGTATTGAAATCAAACCTAAAGCTTTATATAATAATTCAAAATTGGTATTTTCGCACCACTTTCATTAACAAAAATATGGTATTCAGACAGAAGCGATTGTGTAAATAGCCTTCTCTAGTTAGTTTGTCATGAATATCAGTAAAGACGTCTATTTTATGAGTATATATGAAGATTATATTAAAGAGATTGAAGAAAGAAAAGCTCATGGGCTTCATCCGAAACCAATTGATGGAAATGAATTAACAAGTGAGATAATTAAGCAAATTATTGACGTTGATCATGAATATCGTGAGGAGTCTCTTAATTTCTTTATCTATAACACTTTACCTGGAACAACTAGTGCTGCAGGTGTTAAGGCTCAGTTTTTAAAAGAAATTATTTTAGGAAAAGCTGTCGTAAAGGAGATTACACCAACTTTTGCTTTTGAGTTACTGTCACATATGAAAGGTGGTCCTTCTATAGAAGTACTTCTTGATTTAGCGCTTGGAAATGATCTTGAAATAGCAAAACAATCTTCAGAGATACTTAAAACTCAGGTTTTCCTTTATGATGCGGATACAGCTCGTTTAGAAGCAGCTCTTGAAAAAGGTAATACAATCGCAAAAGAAATTATCGAAAGTTATGCGAAAGCGGAATTTTTTACTGAGTTACCAGATGTTCAGGAAGAAATTGAAGTAGTTACATTCGTAGCAGGTGTTGGTGATATTTCAACAGATTTATTATCTCCAGGTGCAGATGCTCATTCTAGATCAGATCGTGAGCTTCATGGCCAATCTCTTTTTGAGCATAATACAGATATGCAGAAGGAGTTGTTAGCTTTGAAAGAAAAGCATCCAGGAAAAAGAGTAATGTTAGTTGCTGAGAAAGGAACAATGGGTGTTGGTTCTTCTCGAATGTCTGGAGTAAACAATGTTGCATTATGGACAGGTGTTTCTTCAAGTCCTTACGTACCCTTTATCAATATTGCGCCAGTAATTGCAGGAACGAATGGAATCGCTCCAATTTTCTTGACTACTGTTGGTGTAACAGGTGGAATTGGGGTTGATTTGAAAAACTGGGTGAAGCAAAAAGACGAAAATGGGAATACCATTGTTGATGAGGATGGAGAGCCAGTCTTAAAAGAAGTGTACTCGGTTAAGACGGGAACGGTTCTTACGATTAATACAAAAACAAAAAAATTATACAAGGGAGATCAAGAGTTGAAGGACATTTCGACTGCATTAACGCCACCAAAAATGGAGTTTATCAGAGCAGGAGGTTCTTATGCTGTTGTCTTTGGAAAGAAGTTACAAACATTTGCTTGTAAGACATTAGGAATT
>JAKVAS010000094.1 GCA_022448165.1 Crocinitomicaceae bacterium
ATCAATTTTGTAGAGGTCATCTGTGATTTCTGGAAGACGATTTGAAACGTAAGCGAAAAGACCACCAAATACTTTTTTGTAAAATTGTCCGGCTTTATCAGCTCCCATCAGCAACATTTTCGTTCGTTGCTTTAAGTCCTCAATTGGCTTTGCCATGTCAAGAGTAGGAAACTTAACTTTTGTTTTCTCTTCGTATTCTAGAGTTTGTAGGTTTAGAGAGAGGATGTTTGATTTTCCATTCTCATCTTTTACTTTCTTGTAAAACCCTTGTTTTGTTTTTGATCCAAGCCAACCGTTTTCAGTCATTTTGGAAATGTACTCAGGTAATTCAAAGAGCGCTCTCTCCTCGTCATTTGGACAGTTTTCTTTCAAGCCGTTGGCAACATGAACGAGAGTGTCTAATCCAACGACATCGCATGTTCTAAAAGTTGCTGATTTAGGCCTCCCCATAATTGGTCCAGTTAATTTGTCAACTTCGGAAACCGTTAAATTTAAATCGCGAACTGCATGAAATAAAGACATGATTGAATATACACCAACTCTATTGGCGATAAATGCTGGAGTATCTTTACATAAAACGGTCTTCTTTCCTAGGTATCGTTGACCGTAGTCCATTAGGAAATCAATCACATCGGAATTTGTACTTGGTGTTGGAATTACTTCCAATAACTGCAAATATCTAGGTGGATTAAAGAAGTGTGAACCGCAGAAGTGCGCTTTGAAGTCATCACTTCGGCCTTCTAACATCATGTGTATTGGAATTCCAGAAGTGTTAGAGGTGATCAGTGTTCCTGGTGTTCTGTATTTCTCAACATTAGCAAAAACTTGGTGTTTAATGTCTAGTCGTTCGATTACAACTTCAATGATCCAGTCGCAATCTTTTATCTTTGGCATATCATCATCGAAATTACCCGTTTTGATACGGTGCGCAAAGGATTTCTTATAGATTGGTGAAGGGTTCGATTTAATTGCAAATTGAAGTGAATCATTTACGATTCTATTTCTAAATGCAGCAGAGTCCTTCGAGACTCCCTTACTCAATTCTTTTTCGGTTAATTCTTTTGGAACGATATCTAATAAAAGAACTTCACAACCAATATTGGCGAAATGACAAGCAATTCGCGATCCCATTACTCCTGAGCCAAGAACGGCTACTTTTCGAATATGTCTGTTCATCGAATCTAAAATTTTTTATTGTAATTTATTTAATTCAGCATCTACTGTCGAATGGAGCTTTTCAGCTACTTCAAAGAACGTTTTCAGTTTTCCTTTTGGAATATTTCCCATAAGTTCTTTATTGAAGTCTAAAACCACTCCTCTAGCTATTTTTCTTTTTTCTATACCAGAATCCGTCAAGAAAATGAGAACTTTACGTTTGTCCTTTGCATCTGCTTTTCGGAAAATCAATCCTTTTTCTTCCATCGTCTTTAAGGTTCGAGAAAGACTGGTAGGTTCCATGCCCATTTTTGGGCCTAATTGGGTGCTTGGTGTACCTTCTTTCTCCACGTTAAGGAGGATGAATCCAATAGAAATAGTTATTCCGTATTCATTTGCTCGTTGGTTATACATTCTTGAGATTTTATGCCATAAATGACGAATCACAAAATCAACTAACCATTCCTTTTTGTTTATTTCTTCCATAGACGAGTTCTAGTTATAATAGTAGGGCATTCAAAAATAGTAAAAAAGTTTTATGCAAGCATAGCTTTTTTTGAAAAAAAATGAGCTACCACTTTTTAGAAGATATGCTCACTGTTCCTTTGAAGTTGGAAACAAGTTGATCAGATTGATTCGTGATTTTTACAGAGTAGATGCCAACAGTTTTTCCACGATATACTTCTTTACAAGAAATATGTAATTTGTCACCTTTCTGAACACTGAGTATGTGACTGATGGACGTTTCAATACTTACGCATTTAGCCCCATACGTGTTGGCTGCGAAAGCTAAGGCAGAATCTGATAGAGAGTAGGTTATTCCTCCGTGGGCTATATTATGCCCATTTAACATGTCTTTATGAATTTTGCAAGAAAGTTCGCATTTTCCGAGTTCAACGAGCAAAACTTTTACTTTCATCCATTGACTGAAAGCATCGTTGTTAAGCATGTGGTTTACAATTTCAACGGGAGACATGTTATTCATGTGTGTAAAAATACGTCTTAAAAATCGAATCGAGGATTTACGATCGAGTTATAGATTGAGCCAAAGGAATAATTTATTCCTGTACTCATCCAGAATGAATATCCTGAGCCGAGCTGTTGTTGTTGTAGGAGTATGTCTTCAAGAGATGCATCTTCCTTCTTGAGGTTAATCTGATTGTGAAGGACATCAAAACTACCATTGATACGCCAAGAGAAACCTTTAAATAAACGAATGTTAAAGTTTAGCCAGAAAGAGGTAGAGTTTAATTTGAAATCATGAAGAAAGTTATCCCAAGAGACGGATCCAGAAAGACTGCCCCATTGTTGCTGTACGGATCCCGCTAGTAGGACTCGATGTTGTCCAAGAAGTTCTCTGTCTTTGTTGAAGATAGTTGTGTCTATATAGTCATTGTATCTTGTTCCTATACTATATGCTGCAATTACTTGTTTGGTGGCTGACTCGTCGTAAGGGAAAAAGTTGTACTCAATTCCAGTTCCTAATTGGCCGTATAGGTTATAGTTTCTGAAAATAGAGTTACCTCCATCAGCAAATATTCCATAGGACCATTTGTTATTAATACTTATTATTTCTTGAAGATTAACATTGGAGTTCTCTTGGTTCCCAATTACTGTTTCGTTCTCGTATTTATACTGTTGATAATTGCGATTATAATTCGCCCTTATAGAAAATTTATTCTTTTTAGTTACACGTTTTGCCGAAATGGAAGAGTTTGTGTTTATACTGAATCTTGTTTCTTGACCATTCGCCCAGCCGTTAATGTTTAGGCCGAAAACCCAGTAGTTCCATGGGTCGTTAACAGTATCACTCAATACTTCCTCTTTCCCAAGTTGAACAGTGATGTCGTTATAGTTTCCCTTTTTTATTAGGTAATGTATAAGACCAAGCTCAATGAAGCGTTTTTGTTTTCTTCTGCGTTCATCAGAGGTCATGTTAACGTCTAGTGAATATGTTAGCGTGTCGATTTCTCCTTCAAATTGACCAAGTCCAATGAATTGAATCATTTCTGAAGATCCGCCACTTCCCGTTTGTTGATTGGTAAACAATAGGTGTACTTCAGCAACTTTTCTATCCCTAACAAATTCTATTTGAGAAATATTTTGTCTTAGATAAGTATTGTCACATGAGTTACAGTCCAGATATATTAATAGATTGTTTGTAGACGGAGCTGCTGTTTGCGCAATCGAAAAGCAAGGAACAAAAAACAGGAAGCAAAGAAGACGACACATTTAGGCTGGGTTACAAAGTTCTTAAAGGTTGTGGTGCAAATATGTAGATTTGTTTTGTAACCTCTTGAATTACTTTGTAAGATTAACATTTTTTTATGATTTATTAATAGGAATGAAAATCAATAAACTATTGTTTGATTACGCGCCCCATTAATGTGATCATTGCCACGATAACAATGAATAGCTGCGTGGCTGTATCGTCTTCGAGCGTTGTTCCGTCTTCATCAGGAGTACTGACTTCGATCATCATAAAGTTCGTAAGATCAGGTTGATCACAATAATCGTGAAGAACCTCTATGTTGTCGCTGTTAAAATATTGATCAAGAGCTTCAAAATATCCCTCTTCAAAGCTGTCGATATGTTCATCAGTTATAGCTTCTAACAATACTTGTTCTTGAGTAAACGCTTCAGAAATAAGACAGTAATAATAGATTAAAAGCCCTTCTAACTTTTCGTTTTCATACTCAACGGCTGCAGACATTACGTATCCAAGTAGGGTTTGTTGAGCAAGAGCATAAGTTTCTGCTAACTTTTCTAAACCATCTTCATTTAGGGTGTCAACTTTTTGAATTGCTTTTTCTATACTATTGATTGTAATGTGCTTCATTGAAATAATTTGATGCAAAAGTAGTCTTTTCTTGATATTTCATTGTAATATCTACTTATGTTCTTTGAATCCTAACATCACGATAACTTCATTATCTTTGCTTTCGACTAAAATTTACGAAATGAAAAAAGGAATCCTTCTTATACTTGGTGTGTTAATCACATCAATTTCATTCGGACAGCGAAAAGAATTATCGCTTTCTGATGCAGTGATGAAACAATATAGAGATTTTTATCCACCTTCTTTAACCATGTTTAATTGGTTGCCAAATACAGATTGTTACACCTATTTAGAGGGCTATACAACATTGATGAAGGCATCTGTAGGTAATACTGAAGCAAAAAAATGGATTACGATTGAGAAGGTTAATTCTGTTTTAAACTCCAAGTTGAACTGGTTTTCAGGATTGTCTTGGAAAAATGAGAACGAATTTTGGTTGAATGATGGTCAGAAGTATTACTGTTATAATACAGTGGAGGAGAAAGGGAAAATGTTGCACAGTTTGGCTGATGATGCTGAGAACGCACTTTTTCATGAAGCGAGCCAAAATATAGCATATACTCGAGGGAATAATGTTTATATAAATACAGCGGAAGGTTTTAAATTAATTGTTACGGATAATGCGGATAAGAACATTGTCTCGGGACAGGCAATTGCTAGGAGTGAATTTGGAATTACTGGAGGGTTGTTTTGGTCTCCAAGCGGAGGAAAACTTGCTTTTTATGAAAAAGATGAATCGGCCGTTCATGATTATCCATTATTAGATATTTCAGCTACACCCGGAGAGTTGAAGTCAATTAAGTACCCGATGGCTGGTCAACAGTCTGAAAAGGCACGTGTTGGGATTTATAATATTGAAAAGAAGCAGGTTAAGTATGTGAGCCCTCTTCATGGAAGTGATAATTATTTAACGAATGTTTCTTGGACTCCAGATAACCAGTATGTTTTCATTGCTGAGGTGAATAGAGATCAAAATCATGTTTGGTTACATGTTTATAGTGCAGATGGAGAATTGGTTAAAACGGTGCTTGAAGAGACGAATGATAAGTGGACAGAGCCTGAACATCCTGCATTTTTCCCAAATGATAATTCAAATGAATTTGTTTGGATTTCGGAGCGAAATGGGTTCAATAATTTATACTATTATGATTTTGATGGAACGCTCATTAAACAGCTTACTAATCACGAGTTTGTTGTGAAAGACATTATGGAATATAACAATGGAAAAATATTCTATACTACTACAGGTGAGAATCCATTGGAAACGCAAGTCTATGCTGTGGATTTAAAAGGAAAGTCGAGTATTATTACGAGGGCTGCTGGAACTCATAATGTTTCAATTACTACCGATGGGAAATATTTTCATGATCATTTTTCTAGTCATGATGTGCCAAGTGCAGATTGGATTGTTAATGGTAAAGGGAAGATTGTAAAGAAATTGATGGAAAGTCCTGATATGCTTTCTAAATATGAAATTGGTTCCGCTGAAATTGGAAAATTGAAAGCAAAAGATGGAACAACTTTATATACGCGCTTGATCAAGCCAAGTGATTTTGATCCAACTAAAAAATATCCAGTATTGGTATACGTTTATGGTGGGCCTCATGCTCAGTTGATAACTAATTCGTGGCTGGATGGTGCTAGTTTGTGGATGTATTGGATGGCGGAGCAAGGGTATTTAGTTTATACCGTGGATGGCAGAGGTTCAGCGGAGCGTGGCTTTGAATTTGAATCACAAATTCATAGACAATTAGGTGTTGTTGAAATGGAAGATCAAATGTCTGGAGTTGAATATTTGAAGAGTTTACCATATGTGGACGGGGAGCGATTGGCGGTTCATGGATGGTCGTTTGGAGGTTTTATGACAACTTCCTTGATGTTACGTGAGGCAGGAACATTTAATGTTGGAGTTGCCGGTGGTCCGGTAACTGATTGGAAGTATTATGAGATTATGTATGGGGAGCGCTACATGGATCGTCCAGAGGAGAATGAAGAAGGGTATAAGCAAGCCTCTTTATTGAATCATGCTGATAAGTTGGAGGGAGATTTATTACTAATCCATGGTACAGTGGATGATGTTGTGGTTATGCAGCATAACTTAGCTTTAGTTCAGAAATTTGTAGAGTTAGGGAAACAGATTGATTTCTTCCCATATCCAATGCATAAGCATAATGTGCGCGGAAAAGATAGGGTGCATTTGATGACAAAAGTATTGAATTACGTTATAGAGAATAATAATTAATGATAGTTACTTGTTTGTCGAAGTAGCTAAAAGAGCGGGTTATTTAATAATTCGCTCTTTTAGTTTTATAATAGAGGGGGATTAGGTAGCTAACAGCAATAAAAGAAAGTAATGCTAAAAAAAATTATCTGTGTAATATTTCTATGGATGTCAATTTCATCTGTTTTTAGTCAAGATATTATTGATTCTAATCAAAATGATCTTTCTGAATTTTCAGATGGACCATATATTCTTATAGAGAAAAATAAATTGATTGAGAAATCAATAATAAATGGTGAAGTGATAACTAAGATTTTAACAGCAAATGTATTTGACACAATATTTCCCCCTGGAAAGGCTGTTTTTAATAATGTAAAAAAAATTGCTGTAATAAGTGATGTTCACGGACAATATGATTTGGCTGTTGAAATATTGAGAAATAATAAAATAATTGACAAGAATCTAAATTGGAATTTTGGTAAAGGTCATCTTGTAATTGTAGGAGATGTTTTTGACAGGGGAGATAAAGTAAACGAAATGCTTTGGTTAATTTATAAACTTGAATCCCAAGCAAAAGATAAAGGCGGTCAGGTACATTTTTTATTAGGTAATCATGAGTATATGATTTTTCAAAAAGATCTAAGGTACGTGAGTGCAAAATATGAGTCAACTTCTAAGTTGTTAAGCTTGGATTATAATGAGCTGTATAGTAATAAAACCGTTATTGGTCGATGGTTGCGTTCAAAACCAACTATTATTAAAATAAATGATGATGTTTTTGTTCACGGAGGTGTTTCTAAAGAGTTTATATCTCGTAGCGATTTTAATATTAAACGTATAAACAACTTAATGAGGAAATCTATTGACCAAAGTAAATCAGAAATGAAGTCAACGGACTTTTATGACATCTATTATGGCTCCAAAAGTTTAATATGGTACCGTGGCTATTTTAAGGGTAATTTAGAGGACAAAGATGTTTCTGAGATATTAAACCGAATAAGCTCAAAACACGAAGTGATTGGACACTGTTCAAATGAGGAAGTTGTTAGTTTGTATAATAATAAAATATTTGGAGTAGATTCGAGTATTAAAAACGGCAAATATGGTGAGATTTTGCTGATAAAAAAGGATAGGTACTTTCGAGGAACTTTAAATGGAAAGAGAATAAAATTTAAATAACGCACTATTACCAAAAAAGAACATACTTGAAATAGTAGGTAGTGCTAATACTGGTGACGAATCTCAAATGGACTGTAGTCAAAAGGGATTGCAATTCTATGCTCTAGTTAAGTATTTACCTAACTTTCTAGAAATTAGTTGAATTTTTCACTTTAGAATTAATATTATTAGATCCGATACGGAGGTTCTTTGAAAAATCCCTTTTCTAGCTGATTTTGGAAACAGAAGTCTGCATTAAGTTCCGTATATTTGATCTCGAAAAAAGCAGAAAAAAAGCATGGCATCAACAGCGGCAAAATCTAAGAAGCAAGCAATGAAAACCTCAAAAGAAACTCTTATAGAGGCATTTAAGTTAATGTGTACGGCAAAAACGCTAGCGGAGAAATACGAGGATAACAAGGAAGTTACTTCAAAGTATGTGCATGCTACATCAAGAGGACATGAGGCAATTCAATTGGCTTGTGGGATGCAATTAAAGCCTCAAGATTGGGTTGCTCCATATTATCGAGATGATAGTATTTTGCTTGGAATTGGAATCACACCTTATGAATTGATGTTGCAAGTGTTTGCAAAGAAGGATGATCCTTTTTCTGGAGGAAGAACATATTATTCTCACCCATCTTTGAATAGAGAAGGGATGCCTAAAATTCCGCATCAAAGTTCTGCTACAGGAATGCAAGCAATTCCAACAACTGGAGTTGCTATGGGGATTCAATATAAAGAATCTCAAGGTTTGGCGGATGATTTTGGTGGGGATAACCCTGTGGTTGTTTGTTCACTTGGAGACGCTTCCTGTACTGAAGGTGAGGTTTCAGAAGCCTTTCAGATGGCAGCATTAAAACAATTTCCTATTGTCTACTTAGTACAAGATAATGGTTGGGATATTTCTGCAAATGCTGAAGAAACAAGAGCACAAGATATAACGCATTACGCGAAAGGGTTCAATGGAATCGAAGTACGCACAATTGATGGGAGTAATTTTGATGAATCTTACCAAACAATGAAAGATGTATTTGACATTGTACGTAAAGAAAGACGTCCATTCATTGTTCATGCTAAAGTGCCGTTATTAGGTCATCATACTTCTGGAGTTAGAAAGGAATGGTATAGAGATGATTTAGAGGAAGCGGCTACTAGAGATCCATATCCAAAACTTAAAGACGCGTTGCGAGAAGCTGGTGTTGACGAAGCTGATATTGTAAATATTGAAGCGGAAACAAAGAAAATAATTGATACTGAATATGATCAAGCTTTGAATGCCGAAGACCCAACTCCATCGTCTATTACAGATCATATTTTTGCCCCAACTCCAATTACGGAGGAGAAAGGAGAAAGAGCTCCGAAAGGAAAAAAGAAAACTGTAATGGTAGATTCTGCACTTTTTGCAGTTCGTGAATTGATGGCGAAACATCCTGAGGCCTTATTGTATGGACAGGATGTTGGAGGTCGTCTGGGTGGAGTATTCCGAGAGGCTGCTACCTTGGCGCAAACCTTTGGTGATGATCGTGTGTTTAATACGCCTATTCAAGAGGCATTTATCATTGGGTCAACGGTGGGGATGTCTGTAGTTGGATTAAAACCAATTGTAGAAGTTCAGTTTGCAGATTATATTTGGCCTGGATTAAATCAACTATTTACTGAAGTAAGTCGCTCGTATTATTTATCTAATGGAAAATGGCCTGTGGGATGTATCATTCGAGTTCCAATTGGAGCATATGGATCTGGAGGACCTTATCATTCATCAAGTGTTGAATCGATCTTGACAAATATTCGTGGAATTAAAGTTGCATATCCTTCAACGGGTGCAGATTTAAAAGGGTTGATGAAGTCGTCTTTTTATGACCCAAACCCGGTGGTTATTTTAGAACATAAAGGATTGTATTGGTCAAAGATAGCAGGTACAGAAGGTGCAATGTCAATTGAACCAGATGAAGATTACGTCATTCCATTTGGGAAAGGACGCGTTGTTCAGTTTGCGAATTCTGAAAAAGTAAATACTGGAGATTCTTGTGTGATTATTACTTATGGTAGAGGTGTGTACTGGTCAATTGAAGCAGCGAAGCAGTTTGATGGACAAGTTGAAATTATTGATCTAAGAACCTTAAATCCTGTAGATTTTGACTTGATTAATGAAGTGTCTTCTAAGCATGGAAAGGTAATGTTGGTTACTGAAGAGTCGGTGGAAGCATCATTTACACTTGGTTTGGCAGGAAGAATTCAACGTGACAATTTTAAATCATTGGATGCCCCTGTATCAATTGTAGGGTCTGTAGATACACCAGCAATTCCGTTAAATTCAGTCTTGGAAGCAGAGTTATTGCCAAATGCAAATAAAGTTAGCGAGGCTTTATCTGACTTGTTGGCTTTTTAGGGAGGATTGCTCTAGAATTCCTTCAACTGTCATATGAGTATCATCTTGAAGTAGTGGGAGTAAGCTCAGATTTGTTTTTTTGCACTTTAGTTCAATGAGTTGATTAGTTTCTTTCCATTGAAAGATAGAGGTGTCAACAGTTTCTGTATATTTAATTCTAAGGTGCATTTCTGAAAGAAGAATGCTGCTATCTTTGGTAGAGATGTAAGCGCGGTGACTTTTAAAGTTTCCTCTTTCGTCTTCAGTAATCAGGTATTGATCTTTATGAATGTGGATATTCTTAATTTTTTCATTCATTGATATTTCAGTTCTAACAGGTGAGGTAGCGTAATAGCTTCCGCGAAGAAACGCTTCTTTTTGTGACTGATGTCCATTAAACCCAAGATTCCCAAAATATGGTGTAAAGACTTCTATCAGGATTATTAGGATAATTCCACATTTTGCAATTTTCGACTTTTTTATAGTTGTTTTTATTATTTCTTGGTTGGTTGATTCATTTTTTGACTTGAAGAAGAGTGAAAAATAAGCAGATGAATCTTTACTGAAGATAAAGCAAGAAAGAAGGATTAAATAGGCGGACAGTAGTTTTACTGTAATGTCGAACCCTATGTTTAATACAAATACATTGATCATTATTCCGATGGAAACAAACGCCGCAAAAGTTCGTGTGCGGTGAAAAATTAAAAGAAATGCAGGGATAATTTCAATGATTCCCATAAAGTAATTGTATGTTGAACTGCTCCCCATGATAGACCAGAATGCAATGTCTTTTGATAGTTTCCCCAGTGGAGTGTGAAGCGTATTCGGTTCGGGGGAATAAAACTGGTGTAGAAATAGTTTGTCTAAACCATATTTTAATAGAAATAATACTAAAATGTACGTATTAACCTCGAATAGTATATCATGAAGTTTTGAGATGTTTTTGGTCTTTTGTTTGGAAATTAAGTAGGCAAGAAACATTGATAGTATAAGTAACAAGATTGTTTGTCCATAAAGTCCTGAAGAATCAGAGCAAAGAATTAATTCTTTTGAAGGTTTATCAATAATTATGGTTGCAATTCTAAGGCTTACGGGAGATAGTAATTGTG
>JAKVAS010000095.1 GCA_022448165.1 Crocinitomicaceae bacterium
GCAGTGTTCTTCACAAATTTATCGACCATCTGCTTCGCTAATTCAAGCGTAATTGCTTTTTTATTTAATGATGCTTGAGCCAATAATGTATTCAATGCACCTTCCATTTCACGAACATTTGTATTGATAGAGTATGCCAAATATTCTACAACGTCTTTAGGAAGATCAATTCCATTTCCATACATCTTCTTTTCCAAGATAGCCATTCTTGTTTCTAAGTCAGGAGCACTCAAATCAGCTGACAACCCCCACTTAAATCTAGAAAGTAAGCGCTGTTCCATTCCCTGCATTTCTACAGGAGGCTTATCACTTGTAAGAATAATTTGCTTTCCATTTTGATGTAAATGATTAAATATATGGAAGAATACATCTTGTGTTTTTTCTTTCCCTGAGAAGAATTGAACATCATCTATGATCAACACATCAATCATCTGATAGAAGTGAATAAAATCATTCGTTGTTTGATTCTTAATCGCATCAATAAACTGGTGAGCAAATTTCTCAGACCCTACATATAAAACCGTTTTGCCTGGAAATTGATCTTTAATTGAAATCCCAATTGCATGCGCCAAATGAGTCTTACCAAGTCCAACCCCTCCATATATAAGTAAAGGGTTAAACGCAGTACCTCCTGGTTTATTAGCAACAGCATATCCAGAAGCACGCGCTAATCGGTTACAATCACCTTCAACAAAATTTTCAAAAGAATAAGAGGGATTCAAGTTAGAATCAACATTTACCTTTTTCAATCCTGGAATAATGAAAGGATTTCTAATCTGTTTCTCATTAACATTAATAGGCATAGAGACGGGTGAATTCTTTAATGCTTTCTTATTCAATGCAGGAAGTTTTACCGTATAAGGCACTGTATTCGTCATGTTATTCTCCATGATGATACTATACTCAAGACGTCCTTCAGCTCCGAGCTCCTTTTTAATTACCTTTTTTAACAAAGTAATATAATTTTCCTCCAACCATTCGTAGAAAAAATGTGATGGAACCTGAATTGTAAGTATATCATTTTCAAGCTTAATCGGAACGATTGGCTCAAACCAAGTCTTAAAGGCTTGTAACGAGATATTATCCTTAATTACTTTAAGGCATGCTCCCCAGACGTTCTCATGATTTAAGCTCATACTTACTGTTCTTAAAAGTTATCAAAAATGTTATCAACCATGCCAGAAATCATCAATCCAACGTAGTACGGTCGTTTGTTTCGGTGATCACAAATATTTACATAAAAAAGTGAAAAAAAAAGTGAAAAATGGGTTGACTTTGTGGAAAGTTTTACATCTATAAAAATTCAACATCCTTCTATTTTTTTCAAACGAATTCTGTTAAATAAAAAACAATTTCTACCAATCGATCATACTCTATCAGTATAAGCCAATTTCTTACTTTTTGTTACTAGCGAATATATTCATTATTGGTTAACTTTCGCTCAGAATTGACAAGACAATCGATTAAATTATGAAAATAGAATACTCTCACGAAACCATTTTACGCGTTCGATATAGTGAAACAGATCAAATGGGATATTGTTACTACGGAAATTATGCCCAATATTTTGAAGTTGGTCGTGTAGAACTACTACGCAGTATGGGAATAAGCTACAAAACTCTAGAAATTCAAGGCATAATGTTACCGGTATCCTCTTTAAGTATTAAGTATAAAGCTCCTGCTAAGTATGATGATGCATTAAAGATAATCACAAACATAACGGAACTAAAAGGAGCTCGTTTAAACTTCGATTATACAATTTTCAATGAAGATGGTCAATTACTTGCAACAGCGGAAACAGGACTTGTTTTTGTTAACAAAGAAACCATGCGTCCAACTTCCGCCCCAGATAATTTCACATCCCTAATTTCGAAACATGAAATTCAGTCAAAATAAGAACTTTGCTTTTGAGGCATTCAATCATTCTTCTATTTCCAAATATCTTTCACCAAGAGAAGGAGAAAAAAAACTAGGAGAATCGATTGAAAACAATTCAGCCTCACCTTTTGTGATTCTTGGAATTTGTGAAGATTCTGGCCCGAGAGCAAATTTGGGAAACGCTGGAAGCACAAATGCCTTTGACGCATTTCTTGGAAAATTTCTAAATATGCAATCTAACCAATTTCTAAATGGAAATGAGATTTCAATTGCGGGGAAAATTGTTCAGCAAACATCACCAAACGATATTGAAATATTACGCAGTCATATTGTCGAACTTGATGAATTTGTTCAAGAAATTATACACCATGTAGTTTCCTCCAATCAAATATTAATTGTTATTGGCGGTGGACACAATAACGCCTACCCGATTATAAAGTCCATGCAATCAATTCATAAAACGCAACATTCAATATTAAATATTGATCCACATGCAGACTGTAGACCATTAGAGGGAAGACATAGTGGAAATCCATTTTCGTATGCAATTTCAGAAGGAGCAATCTCTAAATATGGAGTGCTTGGATTGCATGAACAATACAATAGTCAAGGAATTTTAGATTTCTTAAAAGCCCACAAGTGTACTCATTCATATTTTGATAATTATCTGGATGGGACCAAATCACTTCGAGATGACGTTGAATCTTTTATTAATGAAAGTTCGAATACACCACTAGGAATCGAAATTGATTTAGACTGCATTGAAAACATGCCTACTTCTGCATTTACTCCTTCTGGATTCAGTGTAAATGAAATCAGATCAGTGATAAAAGCATTAAATGCACAAACCATTCATTATCTTCATCTTCCTGAAGGTTCACCGAATAATCATCTTGAAGAATCAATCGTAGGAAAAACACTTGCATATTTTGTAACAGATTTCATGAAGAAGCAGTGAGAAATACAGTTCACTCAATAAGATTTATAATCGATAAGAAAAAAACAGTCTATATATCTTTCTTTTCGCTATATTAATATGAAACCTATTATTTTAATCTCCTAAGGTCATTCATGAAATTTATAAAAGCATTTTTTCCCTTACATCTTTTACTTGCTCATCTTAAATACAATTTATTTTCGATGATTTTCTGGGGAATTTTATTCATGCTAGTAAATGACCAATTAGGATACTCATTTGGAATACCGCTTTTGTTCTTGTCTCCTGAATATTTAGGTGAAATATCATTCTGGTCTTTTCTATTAATAGGGTTTGCCTTTGGGGGATTTGTAATGGCTTTCAACACTTATAGCTATATTCGATTGGGCCCCCACTTTCCTTTCTTAACAAGTCTTTCCAGACCTTTTTTCAGGTTCTGTATTAATAACTCTTTCATTCCTTTAGCCTTCTTAACGTTCTTTTTGATCAAATCCTCAATTTTCCAATTGGATCAGGAGTTTGCTTCTGGATGGCAAGTATCATCCTACATCTTTGCAACGATTCTAGGAATGATTGTCTTTCTAACATTATCAATGCTCTACTTCTTTCCTATTGAAAGAAAGAAAGACAAACAGCGACTGTCGAAAAAAACCAAACCTAATTCTTCTTTTGTTTATAGACAAAAACACTGGTTTGATGTTTACGAATTAGAAAAGGACAAAATTTATTTCTATTTGGGTCGCCGTTTCAAAATTCATCAAAGCAGAAGTATAAAGCACCTCGACAGAAATGTCATTGAACGAACCTTTGCAAAAAATAGAGTAAACGCTTCCGTTTTTGAAATCATTACTATATCTGCTTTCTTTCTGTTAGGTCTGCTTAGTGGATACGATACAATGGAAGTTCCTGCAGCAGTTAGTATTTTCCTTTTAATGACCATTACAATCATGATTTTTAGTGCACTACAATCATGGTTCAAAGCTTGGGTATATCCACTCCTCATAATCGTTTTAGTAAGTATAAACTTTATGAGTCGTAGAACTGAACTATTCAGATACAACAGCTATATATACGGCATGAATTATGAACCTTCTAAAAATAAAGCATATACCATAGATGAGATTCAGAATGTATCGAAGAATGAAAAAAAAATAAAAGCCTCTCATTCAGCTTATTTAAACACATTAGAACGTTGGAAAGAACAAACTAATCAATCCCTTCCAAAGCTTGTAATAGTCAATACGACTGGAGGGGGATCAAGAAGTGCTATGTGGACACTAAATGTTCTACAAAAATGTGATCAAGCTCTTTCAGGAAAGTTAACACCAAACATTCAGATGATTACTGGAGCTTCTGGAGGAATAATTGGTGCTGCCTACTTTAGAGAAATTTTACTTCGATCTAAAAAAGACCCAAGTATTAATCTTTACTCCCCAAAATTCTCCATTAATATGAGTAAAGACATTCTTAACAAAATGTCTTTTGTAGCTGCCACGAATGATATTTTTCTTCGATATCGAAAGTGCTCATTTGAAGATAATTCATATACAATCGACCGAGGTTATGCCTTTGAGCAGCAGCTACATAGAAACACAAACAACTTTATGGATCACTCCCTAAGCTACTATAAACTGTTCGAGCAAAACGGAACGATTCCTACAATGATATTTGCTCCAACAATTGTTAATGACGGAAGAAGAATGCTTATGTGTTCTCAATCATTGAGTTTTTTAAATAAACGTAGTCCTATTCTATCTAACATTCGCGGAACCCATGAGAACATTGATTTTCAATCATTTTTCCCCGATCACAATGCTGAAAACATTCGCTTCTCCTCGGTTTTAAGATGCAATGCTACTTTCCCAATGGTTATGCCAATGGTTGCACTACCGACTGAACCTCAAATACACCTTATGGATGCTGGAATCCGTGATAATCAAGGCACTAAACTCACCTTAGAATATTTACATGCATTAAAAGATTGGATTAGAGAAAACACCTCCGGAGTAGTTATTATTCAGGTAAGAGATACTAAAAGAACAATTGCTGATGAACGTTATAGACAAATTTCATTTACGGATAAATTTACACTTCCATTCGGGAATATTGTGAAAAATATGATCCATGTTCAAGACTTTGATCAGGAAGAAATGATTAAAGTAGCTACCGAGTCATTTGAATTTCCAATTGAGATTTTATCTTTTAATCTACTCGAATATAAATATGATCGAATTTCACTTTCTTGGCACCTAACAAAACAGGAGAAAGTAAAAGTAACAAGCGCTTTTAACAGTGAATACAATCAAGAATCTTTACAACGACTTAAAGAGTTGTTGAAATAAAAAAAGTGCCCCAAAGTGCACTTTTCATTATTTATTTAGGATTATTTAATCTCTATTCTTTGGACGAATATTAAAAACATGAACTTTATTCATATTCCCGCAATTTTCCGCTGTTTTACTATTTGTTTCAGTGTAGTCAAACACTATTTCCAAGTTTTGCTCACTAAACTCTTGTGGCAAACTCTCTGGAAAAAGACGCATGCGCTTCCCATTTACATTGGCAATTATATAAACACCACAAGGATTACTTTCTACTGCCTGAACAACACCTTCAATAGTAGTCACAGGAGTAGAAGTTGGCATTGCTCGTTTTGATTGTCCAAATGACGTTCCTACGAACATCATTACAAATACTGCTAAGATCGTTTTCATTATTATTTTAATTTGGTTTATACATTGAGTTACTAATTCCATGCCAAGTTACGAAATTTACATCTTCCTTGCGAATCATAAATGAACGCATTCTTGTCATTAACAAAAAAGGAGTTTCAAACTGAAACTCCTTCTTATCTTAACCTGTAATTGTTAATAATTGATCCGTACTATAACAAACGATAATCATTACAAAAGGTTTCACTTTTTTTAATCTAATTTTATAAAGGACACTAAACCTATTCAGTTCCCATTCATTTCAACCAGTAAAAAGCAATAATGGCTCTAAAAAAAGATGTAATTCAATAATTTTATTCCTCTACACATCCCATTATGACTCCATTTAACCTGTATGTTAACACCTTAACATTCAAAAGTATTCAGTCACGATTAAGATACTAATCCCATTTAGCTATAATTTTACAATGTTGAAAGATGAAAAATCCATACAAGCACTTGTTCGATTAATAGAAGACCCGGACGAATCCATTTACGGTCATGTAAAAGATAAGTTAGTTAATTGTGGTCCTTCTGTAATTCCTTTTCTTGAATCTTCGTGGGAAGAAGAAGACTATGGATTATTATTTCAATCTCGAATTGAAAATTTAATTCAAGAAATTCAGTACACTTCGATTAAAGACAAACTTAAACAGTGGATTAATTCTTCACATAAAGACTTACTCACTGGCGCTTTAATTATCAGTAGATATCAATATCCAAACTTTGATGAATCCTCAGTACGTAATTTCATTCAGGAGATTAGAAACGATATTTGGTTAGAGCTTAATGAAGGTCAAACCGCTTATGAAAAAGTTGCTATATTCAATAAGATCTTTTACGGGAAGTATAAATTTCAAGGTAACTCCAAAGACTATCATTCTCCTTTAAACTCTTGTCTAAACACAGTTTTGGAAATGAGAAAAGGTAATCCTTTAAGTTTATGTATTATCTATTCTACAATTGCTCAATCGTTAAACATGCCAATCTATGGAGTAAACCTTCCCAATCATTTTGTTCTTTCCTACTTAGATCAAGGTAATATTAACACGATCATTAATTCACCCAATAAGTATGGAAGCCTTTTCTATATTAACCCCTTTTCAAAAGGAGGTATTTTTAATGAGAATGAAATCCATGATTTTTTAAAAAGTCTGGACAAACCCGCTCAGCGAAACTACTTTGAACCGTGTTCAAATTCAGCGATTCTAGTACGTATGCTTACAAATCTCATTTCTTCATTTCAACAAGTAGGAAATGTAGAAAAAATAAAAGAAATTACTGAATTACGTAACCTATTTAATCTTAACGGCTAGATCAAACTCTTTTAGTTCTTTAAATAATTCATTCGTCAGATCAACTTTCAAGGTTTTTGAAGGCATTCTAACCTCTACTTGATCTAATGGATCATAAACAGTAAAGTGTACAGGAACATTTCCAGAATTTTCTTCAAACAATTTATTTAAATCAGAGATCATTATCTGATCTAAAGATTTCGTTGAAATTTTCAAGTTTATACTTTTCGCTTTACTATCCTTAAGTTCTGAAAGCATATCAATTGAATGAATTGAGAATTCCAACTCCGATCTTCTTGGTGGGACTTCAATTCTTCCTTTCACCGATACAAATGTTCCAGGCGTCAAAAAGTGCTTATACTTCAGATAGTTTTCTCTCCACAAGAAAATTTTATATGAATCATTATAATCTTCTAACGTAATTGTTCCAAAAGGATCTCCTTTTCTTGTGAAACGATGTTCAGCATCAGATATAACGGCTCCAATTAAAATTTCTTTATTTTTAAATTCTTCAAGATTATTCAACATAGAAACATTTCCAGTACAAAAGGAGTCAATTTCCATTTTAAAATCATCCAAAGGGTGACCAGAAATAAAAATTCCAATCACTTCCTTCTCCTTATTCAAAGCATAAATATTTCCCCACTCTTCAGAAGGAGGAATCAATGGTTCAGGTAACTTCTCTGCTGACCCCTCACCAAACATATTGGTTTGAGATGAGTTTTCACTATCTTGAAATCCCGAGCCAAATTGAAGTAGGTTTTCCAAAAAGGTTTTTCCCTTGGCATCTTCTTTCAAATATTGCGCCCTATGAACACCCGTAAAAGAATCAAATCCTCCTGCATAAACTAAACTTTCAAAGGCTTTCTTAGTACAGATACGAAGGTTTATCCTTTTCGCTAAATCGAAAATGGTTATAAAGTTTCCATTTTTAGTTCTTTCCTCAATAATAGCCTGAACTGGAGCGGAACCTAATCCTTTTATCGCTCCTAGGCCAAAACGAATAGCTCCTGCATTATTTACAGTAAAATGATAATTCGATTCATTAACATCAGGTCCCAATACAGGAATCCCCATACGTTTACACTCTTCCATGAAGAAAGAGACCTGTTTAATATCATTCATGTTATTACTCAACACCGACGCCATATATTCTGCAGGGTGATTTGCCTTTAGATATGCAGTTTGATAGGCTATCCAAGCATAACACGTAGAGTGAGATTTATTAAATGCATAAGAAGCAAAAGCTTCCCAATCTCGCCAAATCTTCTCTAAACTATCTTTATCATGTCCATTTTCATTACCACGCTCCAAAAACGTAGGCTTCATTTTATCTAGCACATACTTTTGCTTCTTTCCCATTGCTTTTCGCAATGTGTCGGCTTCACCCTTTGAGAAGCCAGCAAGTTTCTGAGAAAGAAGCATTACTTGCTCTTGATAAACAGTAATACCATATGTCTCCTTCAAGTATTCTTCACAAGCATCCACATCATAAACAATCTCCTCATCTCCATGCTTACGCCGAATGAACGAAGGGATATATTCTAACGGACCTGGTCGATACAAGGCATTCATTGCAATCAAATCAGCAAAAACCGTTGGTTTTAGCTCACGCATATATTTCTGCATTCCAGCAGATTCATACTGGAAAATACCTATGGTTTCTCCCCTTTGGAAAAGCTCATATGTAGCAACATCATCAATAGGAAAATTATCAGGAGTAAGATCGATTCCCTTGGTCTGTTTCACATTATTAACGGCATGCTTAATCAACGTTAACGTCTTCAATCCAAGAAAGTCCATTTTCAACAAACCTGCATCCTCTGCGACACTGTTATCATATTGAGTACAATACATGTCTGAGTCTTTTGCAAGGGCAACAGGAACAAACTTTGTTATGTCATCTGGCGTAATAATCACCCCACAAGCATGGATACCGGTATTCCTTACAGAACCTTCCAACTGCAATGCTTGATTAATAACTTTTGCCGAAAGATCTGAACCTTTTGCCATCGCTTTTAACTCATTGGCTCGTGCTATATCCTCTTGATTATTCTTGAGTTTATCTCTCAAGTCACTGTCAGATAGTCCAAAAAGTTTCTTGAGAGAAATGTCAGGAATTAATTTCGCAATTCGATCTGCATCTCCTAATGGCAAATCCATCACACGAGCAGTATCACGAATTGATGACTTAGCCGCCATTGTTCCGTATGTGATAATTTGAGCAACTTGATTCGCTCCATACTTTTCAATTACCCAGTCAATTACCCTTCCACGTCCTTCATCATCGAAATCAATATCAATATCAGGCATGGAAATACGATCTGGATTTAAGAAACGCTCAAATAGTAAATCATACGCAATTGGGTCAACATTTGTGACACCTGTACAATAGGCCACTGCCGATCCTGCTGCTGACCCACGTCCTGGTCCTACTGAAACCCCCATCTCTCTTGCCGCGTGACAAAAATCTTGTACAATTAAGAAATATCCAGGATACCCTGTTCTCTCAACTGTAGCCAATTCAAAATCAAGACGTTCCCTAATCTCATCCGTAATTTCCTCATAACGCTCTTCCGCACCTTTATAGGTTAAATGACGTAGATAATTGTTCTCACCTCTTTTCCCTCCATCTTCTTTATCTCTTGAATCTTGAAATTCTTCAGGAATATCAAAAGCTGGTAAAAGTACCTCTCTAGCTAAAGGATAGTGCTCACATTTCTCTATAATTTCATCAATTGACTCAATAGCTTCGGGAAAATCCAGAAAAAGCTCTTTCATCTCATCTTGCGACTTAAAATAATACTGATCATTATCCAGTCCAAACCTAAACCCTCGCCCTCTTCCCTTCGGAGTCGAAACTAATTGATTGTCTCTAACACACAAAAGAACATCATGCGAATCCGCATCTTTTTCTTCTAAATAGAACGTATTATTCGATGCGACAAGTTTAACATCATGTTTCTTAGCAAAACGAATTAATGTTTCATTGACTCTATTTTCATTCTCTTGATTATGTCGCATAAGTTCGACATATAAATCATCACCAAACATTTCCTTCCACCAGATCAATGCGTCTTCTGCCTGCTTTTCACCAACATTTAAAATCTTACTAGGAACCTCTCCATAAAGACTTCCTGTCAGAACTATAACATCCTCTCTATATTTCTCAATTGCCGATTTATCTATCCTTGGAACATAATACATCCCATCTGTATACGCAATAGAGGCCAATTTGATCAAATTATGATAACCATTTTTATTCTTAGCCAACATCACAATTTGATACCCATTGTCCTTTTGGGTTTTATCCGTCAAATCACGACAAACATTAAATTCACACCCAATAATTGGTAAAATTTCGTCCTCTTCAAACTTCTCTCCCTTCTCCTCTGCTTCAGCTCTCCTATCTCTAACTGATTTATTATGATCCGAAGCTGCTTTTTCAAAATGAAAAGCAGCCATCATATTACCAGTATCAGTTAAAGCAACCGCTTTCATTTTATATTCCGCTGCTTTACGCACTAATCCACCAACATCGGTTGTAGATTGAAGAATCGTAAACTGCGTATGGTTATGTAAATGTGCATACGAAACCTTTGATAATCGTTCTTTCCCTTCAGAGAGATCAACAGTAGGAATAACAGATTCACTCGATTGCATTTTCTTTGCTATCCGAGCACTTTCCTCCTTAAGATTTAAATGCTTTAATCCAATTAATCCTATTGGCTGTGGATTGAAAGCTTGAAAATCAGCAATATATCGATCCTCTTGCTGTAATTCTGCAGGTAAAAAAACACCCCTACGCATCAATTCAAAGAAACAGCGAGTAGTTGCCTCTACATCAGCTGTGGCATTATGAGCTTCAGCAAATGCTTGATCAAATAAATATTGATGTAATTCTGTTAAAGTAGGTAGCTTAAACCTTCCTCCACGTCCTCCAGGCAACTGGCATAAATTTGCTGTCTTTTCGGTACAAGTATCAAGTACTTCCATCTCCGACATGGGGGTATC
>JAKVAS010000096.1 GCA_022448165.1 Crocinitomicaceae bacterium
CCATTCGTAATGTAGAACTAACCGCTCCATACATGCATAATGGTGTTTATAAAACGTTAGAGGACGTAATTAACTTCTATGATAAAGGAGGTGGTATTGGACTAGGAATCGATATCCCTCATCAAACATTACCTTCAAGCAAGCTAAATTTAAAGAAAAGAGAAAAAAAAGACCTTATAGCATTCATGTGCTCCTTAACAGATACCTCAAATTGTACAAGCATTCCTAAAGCTCTTCCGTCGTTTCCGAACAACTCCTCATTAAACACTCGAATAATTGGAGGTAAATACTAAATTAATCCAATACTAAATCCACTAAAAAATAAATTATCCATCAAAAATCTATTGTTAGATGTGTAATTTGAGTCGCTTTTTTAACTTTTGAATCCAAAACAATGGTTTTTTCGACGAATTCGTTAATAATCAAGTGATTTTTTGATTCTCGCACGAAAAATTAGAAGTAACTTTGCGCTTTCAATTACCAAAAACTTTTGAGACGGATGAGTCAACGCAAAAAAATTCAATCAGCCCTAATTTCTGTATTTGACAAAGGTGGACTAGGTCCTATCGTAGAAGCGCTTCATAAAAATGGAGTAACACTCTATTCTACAGGAGGAACACAAGCATTTATTGAAGACCTAAATATCCCTGTTGAGCGTGTAGAAGACCTTACTTCTTACCCTTCTATATTAGGTGGTCGTGTAAAAACACTTCACCCGAAAGTTTTTGGGGGAATTTTAAATAGAAGAAGCTTGAATGAGGATCAAGCACAAATTGCTGAATTTGAAATTCCAGAAATTGATGTAGTAATTGTTGACCTATACCCTTTTGAAGATACAGTTGCTTCTGGAGCAGATCACGCCTCAATCATTGAAAAAATTGATATCGGTGGAATTTCATTAATTCGTGCAGCCGCAAAAAATTACCAAGATGTTGTAATCATTCCTTCGAAGGATCAATATTCCTCATTCCTTTCTATTATAGAAGCGAATGATTCAGCAACAACATTAGAAGAACGTAAGGCATTTGCAAGAGACGCATTTAATGTTTCATCGCACTACGACACCCATATCTTCAACTACTTCAATCAAGGAGAAACGGAAGTATTCAAACAAAGTATTACCAATGCAAAAGAGCTTCGCTATGGGGAAAACCCTCATCAAAAGGGAATTTTCCACGGAGATCTAGATGCGATTTTTGATAAATTACATGGAAAAGAGCTTTCATACAACAACTTGTTAGATGTTGATGCAGCGGTTAATTTAATGTCTGAATTTAACAATGATGATCCAACATTTGCCATTCTAAAGCATAACAATGCATGTGGGCTAGCAACAAGAGCGACTCTTTCTCAAGCATATGCTGATGCCTTAGCTGGAGATCCTACAAGTGCATTCGGTGGAATATTAATTGGAAACCGTACCATCGATATGGCTACTGCAGAGCAAATCAACTCACTATTCTGTGAAGTTGTCATTGCACCAGCCTACAATGATGACGCCCTTGAGTTATTAAAGAGTAAAAAGAATCGTGTTCTATTAATTCAAAAAGAAGTCGTTCTTCCTAATCGTCAATTCCGTACTATTTTAAATGGAGTATTGGAGCAAGATAAAGATGCAATCATGGAAGTAGCTTCTGATTTGGAATCCCGTACGAACACAAAAGCTACAGAAGAAGAAATTAGCGATTTATTATTCGCAAATAAATTAGCGAAACATACAAAGTCAAACACAATTGTATTAGCAAAAAACAAACAATTGTTGGCAAGTGGGACAGGGCAAACATCTCGTGTGGATGCTCTTCGTCAGGCAATTCACAAAGCAGAATCATTCAACTTTGATTTGAAAGGCTCAGTGATGGCGTCAGATGCGTTTTTCCCATTCCCCGACTGTGTTGAAATCGCACATAACGCTGGTATTACAGCAGTAATTCAACCTGGTGGATCAATTAAGGATCAACTGTCTATTGATTACTGTAATGAACACAATATTGCTATGGTGTTTTCAGGAAACAGACATTTTAAACACTAAAAGCGAACCTTTTTCTAATTATTTAGTATATACTTGAGGGATACCACAAAATTATTTTACATTCATCTACTAGTTGCAGGAAAAAAATGGGATTATTTAGCTTCTTAACACAAGAGATTGCCATCGATTTAGGTACAGCAAACACCTTGATCCTTATGAACGACAAAGTGGTGGTTGATGAACCATCTATTGTTGCCAAAGATATTCAAACAGGAAAAGTAGTAGCCATCGGTAAGAAGGCGCAACAAATGCATGGTAAAACGCATAAGTTGATAGAAACTGTTCGTCCTTTGCGTGATGGAGTAATCGCTGACTTCCAAGCTGCTGAACAGATGATTCGTGGAATGATCAAAATGATGAGTACAGGTAAACGTCTCTTCAATCCATCATTACGAATGGTAATTTGTATCCCTTCAGGTATTACGGAAGTAGAAAAAAGAGCCGTTCGTGATTCTGCAGAACATGCCGGGGCAAAAGAAGTGTATTTAATTCATGAGCCTATGGCCGCTGCAATCGGTATTGGTATCGATGTGGAAGAACCAATGGGAAACATGATCATTGATATCGGAGGAGGAACCTCTGAAATTGCAGTCATTGCACTTGGGGGAATTGTTTGTGACAAATCTATTCGTGTTGCAGGCGATGATTTTACCAAAGATATTGAAGAATACATGCGTCGTCAACACAATATCTTAGTTGGAGAACGTACAGCAGAAGAAATTAAAATCAATGTTGGAGCTGCTGTTCCTGAATTAGAGCATGCCCCTGACGACTATGCAGTTCAAGGACGTGATTTGATGACTGGTATTCCAAAAGAAATTATCATCTCATATACAGAAGTTGCTCATGCTTTAGATAAAACCATTTCAAAAATTGAAGAGGCAATTTTAAGTGCATTAGAGATGACCCCTCCAGAACTTTCTGCAGATATCTACAAAACAGGAATCTATCTTGCGGGTGGTGGCTCAATGTTAAGAGGCCTAGATAGAAGGATTTCGCATAAAACGAAACTACCTGTTCACATTGCAGAAGATCCGTTGAGAGCTGTGGCTCGTGGAACATCAATCTGTTTGAAAAACATCGATCGTTTCCAATTCTTAATTAGAGATTAATTTTCTGAATTTTCTTGGATTTTAATGCGTTTTGGGCAATTTGGCTTATCCTTAACGATAATTCACATATAAACGTTAATTGAAGTACACTTCTTAGTGTAAAACTGTGCCGTTTTTATGTAGCTTTGTGTATGCGTAATTTTCTAGCCTTCATACGGCGGTTTCAAGTACTTCTTTTCTTTGCCCTCTTGCAAGGCATTGCGCTAACCATCTACTTTACTTTTAGTGTTTTTCCTCGATCGCAGTATCTTACCACGGCTTCTTCCATTTCAGGATCCATTCTTTCGGTAAGAAATGATCTAACTAAACACTTCAACTTAAGTGCGAGTAATCGAAAATTACAAGCTGAAAATAGTTTACTTAGAAAAGAATTAACCCAAAATCAATTAACAATTGACCAGACTTGGGAACTGGATTCATCAAAGGCAAAAAATGATTCGACGATTCAACAATTCGAATATATCGGCGGAATGATAATTAACTCAACATTTAATCGTGTGAATAATTACTTCACATTAAATATTGGAAAAAAACAAGGAGTAGAAGCTGGAATGGGTGTTATCTCAGACAAAGGTGTAGTTGGTGTAATTCATAATTCGAGCGAACATTTTAGTGTTGTCAAATCATGTCTTACCTCTAACATTAATATGGACATCATGATTGAATACTCCGGTGAACCTGGATTATTAAAATGGAATGGTAAAGATGCCCGTAGAGGAAACATGACTGGTGTTTCTAATGATACTGAAATCAAACCTTGGTCAAAAGTTGTGACGAGAGGTGGTGCAAAAAAATTCCCCAGAGGAATTCCTGTTGGAAAAGTAGCAAAAACAGAAGTCGTTGAAGGACAACCATTATGGGATGTCACTATTCTTTACGCCGAAAACTTTCGATCTGTGCAATATGTTTACGTCATAAAAAACCTATTGCTCAATGAACAACAAGAACTTGAGTCTCAAATCCCTAACGATATAGAGAACTAATGAATACTATTTTATCACACGGACTTCGATTTGGATTTTTCTTACTTGTTCAGGTTCTAATTCTTAATCAAATTGAGATTGGTGTTGGAACTCAACTTATGATCTATCCTTTATTCATCGCTCTCCTTCCTGTTGAAATGAATACATTCGTCTCTCTCAGTTTTGCGTTTACGCTAGGAGTTTCTATTGATGCAATGTCAAATACATACGGTCTTCACACCTCTTCCCTACTCGTATTCGCCTACCTAAAACCAATTGTATACAGTGCTTTTGCACCACGAGATGGATATGATCAAGTTTCAGAAACAAACATTCATGAAATGGGCCTTAGCTGGTTCCTACGCTCTTTCGGACTTTTACTACTCATTCATCACTTATGGTTCTTCACATTAGAGATGTTCAAATTAAACGAGATCTTATTTGTGCTTCAAAAAACAATTTTGAGCGTTATAATGTCATTCATTGTTTGCATTTTACTACAATACCTATTCATTCGTAAACCAAAAGAGACGTGAATTTTGACTCTCGAAAATATGTAATTGTTATCTTTTTTGTTCTCACAGGCCTTCTGTATTCAATTAAGTTATTTTACATGCAAGTAGTTGATGACCATTGGAAATTACGTGCAAAACAAATCGCAGAGCAACGACGAGAAATCACTCCTCCTCGAGCTGTTGTTTTTGATCGAAACGGTAAAAAAATCGTAGAGAATAAAACATACTACAATCTCATGATGCGAGAAGCTGACATGGAAGAACTTGACACCGTAGCTTTTGCAAAACTTATTGGCTGGGAACCTGAAGAAGTTGGAAAACGTTACCGAGCAATTGTAGAAGGAGAAGGAAAAACACTTATCAGAGAAACCGGGAAATACGACCCTAACTACAGAAAAGGAAGATCCTATCCGTTCATAAAAGAGCTTACGCAAGATGAAATGTCCCGTATTGCTCCCAATCTCGAAAATTTCAAAGGCTTTAGAGAAGAGGTCGCAAGTATGCGTAACTATCCATATGCCAATGGAGCCAACATTTTAGGATATTTAAATGAAGTATCAGCAGAAGAAGTAAAGAATGACCCCTTTTATAAAGGAGGGCATCATATTGGAAGAACAGGCATAGAACGTTATTACGAAAAACAATTTCGTGGTACCAAAGGAGTGAAATACATTGTTCAATCCGCTAGAAGCGTGGTCATCGAATCTTTCGAAGATGGTAAATATGACACAACCGCTATTCAAGCTCCCCCCATCCACTTAGGACTTGATGTTGAACTACAGGCCTATGGTGAAAAACTATTACAAAATAAAAAAGGGTGTATTGTAGCTATTGAACCTTCAACGGGTGAAATTTTAGCCTTGGTTTCATCTCCCAGCTTTGATCCAAACCTACTCGTTGGTAAGAAAAATATCAGTAAAAACTATCCGAAACTGGTAAACGACGAAAATAAACCACTTTTTCCTCGACCATTGGCCTCAGAATATATGCCGGGATCAACCTTCAAGTTAATTCAAGCGCTCATCGGAATGCAAGAGGGTGTGATTACCGATCAAAGTGGATTTACTTGTAATAAGAGCGTTGTAGGTTGTCACAATCACCCTCATCCATCAAGCGTTACAAAAGCTGTTCAATTTTCGTGTAATCCATATTTTTATGCCGTTACTAGAAGAATTGTTCAACAGAAAAAGAAAAAAAGCAGTTTCCATGATGCTGAAATAGGACTAAATAATTGGGCAAAATACATGCACAGTTTTGGGCTAGGAAAACGCTTGGATACAGATATTACAGGATTACGCTCCGGAGTTATTCCAGATTCAAAGTATTACGATAAATGGTATGGACATCACATGTGGAAATTTTCAACCATACGTTCGATTTCCATTGGTCAGGGAGAGGTGCAATTAACACCGCTTCAATTAGCCAATGTTGCCGCAATTATGGCAAATCGAGGTTGGTATTACACTCCACACTTTGTAAAATCAATTGGTGACGATGGACCACTAGAAAAATACCGCGTCAAAAATAAAACCATGGTGGATAAAAAATATTTTGCCCCTGTAATCGAAGGAATGAGACGCTGTGTGCATGAACCTGGAGGAACTGCTCGTCGTGCAAGAATTGACGGTGTAACCATGTGTGGAAAAACAGGGACTGTGGAAAATTACATCGGTGGGGTAAAACAAAAAAATCACTCTGTGTTCATTTCCTTTGCTCCCATGAATAACCCTAAAATTGCTATTGCTGTTTTTATTGAAAATGCTGGTGGTGGTGGCGGAACTTGGGCTGCACCAACCGCAAGTCTGATGATTGAGCAATATCTAAATGGCGAAGTTAAAAGTACTGCCAAAGAAAAACGTATAATGGATGCTAAACTATCTAACTTCAAATGAGGCAAAATGAATCGTTAACGGGTAGTTTTGATTGGGCACTCTTTGCCGTCTACATTCTTATAATGTCTATGGGGGTTGCTACTGTTTATTCTGCAGCTTATGATTCTGATCATCCAAGTCTATTTTCATTCTCAGAAGTATATGGTAGACAACTGATGTGGGTAGGAGTCTCACTATTTCTAGGATTGCTCGTCTTTCTAATCGATTCTGATATTTACAGAAAATTCTCATTACCCATCTACGGCTTTACCTTGGCACTGTTGATCATTGTACTTTTACTTCCGGAAAGAAATGGTGCCAAATCCTGGTTAGGAATTGGCTCTTTTGGTATTCAGCCTGGGGAATTTGCGAAAGTTGGGACCGCTATATTACTTTCAAGTTTTATTGGCTCTATAAATGTAAAACAGCAGAATGTTCGTACGGTACTTTTAGTATCTGCTATCATTGGTCTTCCAATGATACTCATTATGCTACAACCAGATGCTGGAACCTTTATTGTCTTCACCGCTTTTCTTTTCGTAATGTATCGTGAAGGCGTAACTTTTGATCCAATCATTTTAAAATTTGTCAACCTAATTCCAGGGATAAAATTCCGACAAACTTGGGTAGGTATTCATTTTATTCCAATCATTTTTGCGATTGTATTTCTTTGTCTCACCACCTTAATTGTAAGTCACGAACCTCTTCTATTAGATACTTTTCCAGGGGAAGAATTTTCTGGATATTGGAAAATTCTTATCTCCTTAGTCTTTTTCTATATTGCTGCCTATTTTGTTATGCGTTGGATCTTTGCAAAGCGAGACCGAAAGCGTGCAGCAGCGATTGCCATCATTGGTTTTCTAATTTCTGTATTTATCTCATTTGTTGTCAACTTCACCTTTGAGAAATTACCTTCTCACCAAAGATTACGTATAGAACTGCTTCTTGGAATATACGAAGGTGAGAATGTACAGGATGGTGCTGACTACAATCGGAATCATGCAATGGCCGCGGTAGGTTCAGGAGGATTCTTTGGAAAAGGATACCAAAACGCATCTGTATCAAGTGTCGAAACCAATCATGTTCCAGAAAGTGAAACGGACTTTATCTTCTGTCCATTCGCAGAAGAATGGGGGTTTGCAGGAAGCCTTCTTTTAATTGGACTCTATCTATTTATGATGTTAAGAATAGTTAAAATGGCTGAAAGACAGCGATCTACATACAATCGAGTATATGCATATTCTGTTGCTGTTATTCTCTTTTATCACTTTGCGGTAAATTTGGGAATGAATATTGGGTTTGCCCCTGTAATCGGTATTCCATTGCCATTCTTTAGCTATGGAGGATCTTCTATGATGTCTTTTTCAGTTATGATGTTTATACTATTAAAATTAGATAGTCAGCGAAAGGATGTTCTCAATTGATTAAAACCAAAGCGTACGCAAGCTTTTATTCTTTATTTTTACGTTATCAACGTCAGCCATGAAAAAAGAACAGAAGAAAGAAAAAACTCGATTTAATAAACGAACACGTCGCATATTAAACCTACTTCTTTGGGCAGGAGCATTCTCGCCCTTATTTGTCATTATATCCTTTATTATGGGGGTGGGAGAAGAAGAATTGCCTTCAATAGCCGATCTTGAAAACCCTCCTGAACTGTTAGCTTCTGTTGTGTTAGCAGATGATGGGAAATCTGAATTAGGGCGTTACTGGAGTGTAAACCGCACTACAGTCGAATATAAAAATATTTCACCCTTTGTTACTGACGCCTTAATCGCTACAGAAGATGAGCGATTTTTAGAACACTCAGGAATTGATTTTCGCGCACTTGCTCGTGCAATTAAAGCAATGGGTAGTGATGGTGGAGCCTCTACTATTTCTCAGCAATTGGCGAAATTACTGTTCACACTTAAAGAAAGAAAACTAGAAGCAGAATTACGAGCACAGGGACGGGAAGATGAAATCAAGACAAAAAGTGGAAAACTTCATCGTTTACGCGAGAAGATAAAAGAAAACATTATCGCAGTTCGATTAGAAAAACGTTATACAAAGGAGGAGATCATTACGATGTATCTAAATCAGTTTGATTTTCTTTACAATGCCGTTGGAATAGAAAATGCTGCAAAAGTATACTTCAACAAAAAGCCGATTGATCTAACCAAAGAAGAAGCTGCGACCCTTGTTGGAATGGCCAAAAACCCAGGATTATACAGCCCATATAAATACAAAATAAAAGATTATCGAAGTTGGATTGCTGGACGCAAAAACATTTCTCCAAATGCTGTATTAGCAGAAGATGTTAGAGCAGCAAGAGAAAAAGACAGCCTTCGAGCCATTAATCGAAGGAATACTGTCCTAAACCAATGGAGAAAAAGCAGTAAAAATGAAAATAGTGCGCTTAAGAACTTTCTTTCTGCCGCCGAATGTGACTCATTAAAGAAGTTGCCAATTATTGTTACTTATCAAGTAGTAGATCATAAACAAGGAATTGCTCCGTATTTTAGAGAAGAGTTAAGAAAAGACTTAAAAGCACTTTTTTCTGAGAAGGATGACAATGGAAAACTTAAATATGCAAAAGCAGACGGTTCGAAATACAACATCTATTCCGATGGTTTAAAAATTTATACGACGATCAACGTCAATATGCAAAAACACGGAGAATATGCACTTAAACGGCATTTAAAAGAAGATTTGCAACCGCAGTTTACAAAAAACAACATGCGTTCCAAGCATTTCCCTTTTGCCAATGTATACAATGGAAAATCTGTAAGCGACCAGACTATTGAAAATGCCATGAATAACGGACGAAAAACTTCAGATCGATATATTGGTATGATGAACGCCGGAGTACCCAAGAAAAAGGTTCTGGAAAGTTTTGAAGTTCCTGTACCTATGCGAATATTCTCTTGGAATGGTGAAATCGATACAGTAATGACTCCAAATGATTCTATCCGATATTACAAAAACTTTTTACACGCCGGACTAATTTCTATCGATCCTTCTACTGGTTTCGTAAAAGCATGGGTTGGAGGAGCAGACTTCAATCATTTCGCCCTAGATCATGGCTCTAATACTCAACGACAAGTGGGATCCACCATGAAACCATTTGTTTATTCTACAGCCATTTCAATGGGCGTTGTTCAACCATGCACAGATTTGCGCGATGCGCCAACTTCCGTGGCACCTTGTGATCCTTCTGGAAAAATTTGGTCCCCTGCGGGAGATTTAATGAAAAACCCAACAGTTGCAAACTGTTTAGCGGCATCTAACAACCCTGGTACTGTAGCAGTAATGTCAAAAATGGGCGCTTGTTCTGGACCACAAACCGTTGCTAAAATATTAGAGCGAATGGATATTGTTGTTCCGCAGAACCAAATCGTTCCACCAATTTGTTTAGGAACACCTGATATTTCCTTATTAAAAATGGTTGGTGCACAAGCTATGTTTGTCAACAATGGTATTTTTGTACGTCCCTCAACGATTATGCGAATAGAAGATCGAAATGGAAATATCATTTACTCTGCCGATGTTCATGCTGTTGAGGTAATAAATCCAGGTGTTGCATATGAAACGTTAAAAATGATGAAGGGCGTGGTGACTCACGGTACAAGTACTTCACTTCGAAGCACAAGAAAGTGGGGAGGAATTAAACATCCTACAGCTGGAAAAACAGGAACAACTCAAAGTAACACAGACGGTTGGTTCATGGGACTTACTCCTGATCTTGTTACGGGTGTTTGGGTTGGTGCCGAAAATCCAATTATCCACTTCCGATCTATGCAATGGGGACAAGGTGCTCGTATGGCCCTTCCAATCTATGGGTATTACATGCAGAAAATATATGCAGACCAAAAATTAAAAATTTCCACGAAAGACTTTGACGCTCCAGTAGGGCATGATCCAGAACTCTATAACTGTAACGGTAATGATGAAGATTGGGCCGATGACCAAGGTGGTGGTGATATAACATTTTAATAAAAAACATGAATAAAGTAGTTAACAACGTTGAAGAGGCTCTTCAAGGACTTGAAAATAACATGACCCTAATGCTGGGTGGTTTTGGACTTTGTGGAATTCCTGAAAATTCCATTGCTCAAATGGTAAAACTAGGAGTTACTGGTCTTACCTGTATTTCAAACAATGCTGGGGTTGATGACTTTGGACTTGGCTTATTGCTCCAAAACAAGCAAATCAAGAAGATGATTAGTTCCTACGTTGGAGAAAACGATGAGTTTGAACGTCAAATGCTTTCTGGTGAACTGGAAGTTGACTTAATTCCTCAAGGATCTCTTGCTGAAAGGTGCAGAGCTGGAGGAGCAGGAGTCCCAGCA
>JAKVAS010000097.1:0-4838 GCA_022448165.1 Crocinitomicaceae bacterium
GCTAAATGCAATGAACGAGTGGGGGTCAATAGTAGCTCTCAGTTATATCGCTGCTCAACGCGTATTCCCTGATTACAACGACATGGCTGATAACAAGTCTTATCTGGAGTCAATTGCTAGAAGTTTTGGTTACCACTATGGTGTTTCTGATAAAGTACGTGTAAATACCATCTCTCAATCGCCAACAATGACCACGGCAGGAAGTGGAGTTAAAGGATTTAATGAGTTCATTAATTATTCTGAGCAAATGTCACCATTAGGGAATGCTGATGCTGGAGCTTGTGCAGATTATTGTATCTCTATGTTCTCGGATTTAACGAAATATGTTACTATGCAGAACCTTTTCCATGATGGTGGTTTCTCCAATACAGGAGTTACTCAGTCTGTAATTGAGAAGTTTAGTGATTAGATAGACTATAAGAAAAATGAAGCGATCGAAAGATCGCTTTTTTTATGTTTAGCTGTTTAGTTATGCATGCATAGTTATTTTTTTATTATATTGCGTGGGCTTAACAGTTATGAAATATCAAATTGCATTTATATTTTTGTTCCTGTTTTTAGGAAATGTGTTCTCACAATGTGATACGAATCGCTATCGTACAAGGCTTTTCACAGAAGTATATAAATTGGAAGATGTAAAATATGGAGAAGCTCCTGTATGGAATATTCCCTATAATAACACGGATCTTTTAATGGACATTTATGAGCCATTAAATGATTTTCAAACAAAAAGACCTTTAATGATATGGATACACCCGGGAGGTTTTTTATTAGGGGATAAATCTGCTGACGACATGGTTGCTTTGTGTGATAGCTTTGCAAGAAAGGGTTACGTAACGGTCAGTCTAGGTTATCGTTTAGGTTTTAATCCATTGTCAAATGAATCTGCGGAAAGAGCTGTATATCGCTCTGTTCAAGATGTTCGTGCTGCTATTCGGTATTTATATGAATATGCTGATGTTTATGACATTGATACAAATTATACTTTCGTTGGAGGAAGCAGCGCTGGGGCAGTTACAAGTTTACATTTGGCGTATTTGAATCAAGATGAGGTTCCCATGTCTATTTTAGGAGGTGCTTTTTCCCCAGCATTAGGAGATCTAGACAGTACAGGAAATACATATGTTCATGATATAGAATTAACGGGAATCGTTGGACTTTGGGGAGCTTTAGGTGATTCGCTTTACATAGATAGTACTGAAAACACTCCTGTTTTATTAATTCATGGAACTAATGATGGGGTGGTTTCCTTTGGTGTCGGTGAACCTTTTGGAGCACCAACATTGGATGTACTTCATGGCTCTAGGTCAATTCATAATAGGCTTGATGAACTTGGGATACAACATAGTTTTAATCCGTTCGAAGGTTTAGGGCATGAGTTTCATGGTGCTGATAATGGTGCTTTTAATTCTCCTCCGAATGCTTATTGGGACACTATTCTGCATTTAGTTGACTCTCATTATTTAAGTTTAGTTCTACCGAATTCTTCTGCAATATTTGGAGAGCCTACTTTGTGTGTAGGTGATACTGCCATTTACTCTTTAAACATTCAGGATAATGAAACAGGGTGTTGGAATGTTATAGGAGGGGATATTTTGGAAAATTGGGGAGATTCAATCTCTGTTATATGGAATCAGAATGGTAGTCAGCAAATTATTTCCAGGGTAGAGAATGAAATAGGAGCCGTTTCTTCATCGGAAGAGTTTCAAGTGACTGTAAATATGTTGCCACCGCAAGTGAATCTTTCTACTTCAATATCCAATAATACGGTTAGTTTAATTCCCGATTCCCTAAATTATATGTATTCATGGGATTTTGGAGATGGTAATATGTCAACTGTTACGTCTCCAATGCATACATATGCTACTACAGGTATTTATGAAATTTCAATGATTGCGACTGATCAAAATAATTGTTCTTCATTAACGTCTGAGCTCGTTTATATTGAAGTGGTTGGCATGGATGATTTAAATGCTCAAAAATATAAGGTATATCCAACTGTTTCCAAAGGTGTTATTCATATTAGTAATATTGATAAACCAACGTCAATATTATTGTATGACAATATTGGTCGACTCGTTTTATCCGAAGGTTTAACTATGGGAAACAATGTTATCGATGCTCATTATTTGAGTTCTGGAAATTATTTAGGCTATCTTGATATTAATGGTGAATTAGTAATGTTTAGATTTATTATTCGATAATTGAACAGTAACTTACGTCTGTAAACTCAAAAGCTATCGGAATTAGTTAGCTTTAAACGAAGGCAAGATAATAACCATTCTGTATAATAATGTATATATAAAAAATCAATAATGATAGGTTGCCTATAATACCAAGTAGAGATTCAGTTTTATTTTTCTTTCGCTCGAATACGCCAATAATAAAGCCAATGCTCGCTACAATCGAAGCAATAAAAAGAACCGTCATTTTTCTTAGTGACCAAAGGTCAAAATACTCTAAAAACTCGAAAATAATTTCAATAAAAAAGTAAATACAGATAAGTAAAATTCCGTATGCGAGAATTGTTTGAGATAAAGAAGGTTTTGGAGTTTTTTTAATGCCCCGTTTTATTTTACGTTCTCTAATTCGTTTTATCATTTATACGATCCCTTTACTTGCTAAGAATTGTTCTAAGGTATTTTCATCAGCATATAATACTTCTCGAGCTTTACTTCCTCTGAATCCACCAATAATTCCCATAGATTCTAGTTGATCCACAATTCTACCTGCACGATTGTAACCTAGTTTTAACTTACGTTGGAGTAGACTTGCTGATCCTTGTTGGTGCATAACAACAATACGGGCTGCATCAGCAAAGAGTGCATCAAGATCGTCATCATCTACATTTTTTCCACTTTCGGCTGATTCGCCCACATACTCGGGAAGTATTAAGGCATCAGGGTAGCCACGTTGATCTCCAATGAAATCACAAATTTCTTCTACTTCAGGGGTGTCAACAAATCCACACTGTAAACGAACAACATCTTGACCTGTGCTAATGAGCATGTCTCCACGTCCAATTAACTGATCTGCTCCAGATCCATCAAGAATGGTTCTTGAATCAATTTTCGAAAGAACTCTAAAGGCAATACGAGCAGGGAAGTTAGCCTTTATCATACCGGTAATTACATTTACTGATGGACGCTGAGTTGCTACGATTAAATGAATCCCAATAGCTCTTGCAAGCTGAGCGATACGAGCAATTGGGTGTTCAACTTCTTTTCCAGCTGTCATTATCAAATCAGCAAACTCGTCAATTAAAACAACAATGTAGGGAAGAAACCTGTGCCCCTTTTCAGGGTTTAATCTTCGAGCAATGAATTTTGCATTGTACTCTTTAATGTTACGAACTTGAGCTTGTTTCAGTAACTCATAACGTTCATCCATTTCAATACAAAGTGAATTTAAAGTATTTACGACTTTACTTGTGTCGGTTATGATTGCATCTTCTTCATCTGGAAGTTTGGCAAGGAAATGACGTTCAATCTTATTGTATAAAGTTAACTCAACTTTTTTAGGATCAATAAGTACGAATTTAACTTGAGAAGGATGTTTTTTGTATAAAATGGAAATTAAGATTGCATTAAGACCAACGGATTTACCTTGCCCTGTTGCACCAGCTACAAGTAAATGGGGCATCTTTGTTAAGTCAAAGGTATAGGTTTCATTTGTAATGGTTTTTCCCATTACGACAGGAAGTTCATAATCCGATTCTTGAAACTTCTTTGAGGCAATCAATGATCGCATACTTACCATTTCTGGTTTACTGTTGGGAACTTCAATACCAATTGTTCCTTTTCCAGGTATTGGTGCTATGATACGAATTCCAAGGGCCGCTAGACTTAGAGCAATGTCATCCTCAAGGTTTTTTATTTTCGAAATTCTAACTCCAGGCGCTGGGACGATCTCATAAAGAGTGACCGTTGGGCCTATGGTTGCCATAATTTTAGAAATTTCAATCTTGTAATTGGAAAGTGTTTGAACAATATTGTTTTTGTTCGCCTCTAGTTCTTCTTTGTTTACAGATATATTTCCTGAGTTGTATGGTTTTAATAAGTCGATTGATGGGAGAGCGTAAGAGGCTAAGTCAAGCTTAGGATCATACTCTCCAAATTCAGAAGCTTTACTTTCTACTTCGGCTTCAGATAGAATTTCATCAGGTGCTGGATTAGATACTTTTATTGAGAAATCCTCATCAACATCGATGGTTTCATCAATAACTTCAGAGTTTAATTCAATTCGATCAACGTTTTCGATTGTTTTGGAAATTAACTCTTCTGTGTCATTTTCAAATGCAATAGCAGGAGTTTCTGTTTTTTCCTCTTCAGGTTCATCAAATGTTACTACTTCAGGAATAGGTTCTTCTTTGATTTCATTTTTAGTCAATTGGTTTGTAACAGTTAAATCAGATTCATCAATAACTTCAGATAAAGTATCACTTAATTCCGAAACTACTTCTTCATCCTCTTCACGTTTAAAATAAGCGATGATTTGTTTAAAGTTTAAATTGAAAACGATTAAGCTAAAAATGTAGCCAATTGCTAGAACAAATGCGGCAGCACCAAAAGTCCCCAATGTAATAGAAAGCCAATCGTTGATTTCATATCCAAAAGTTCCGCCTAAGTAATTAATTTTCTTGGCAAATAATCCGAAGAATAGACTAAACCAAACCGTGAATAAAATGGTTGCTGAAAATGTTTTCTTGATTGGAAGAATAGAAATATTTAAGAGCATTTTGAAGCCACTTATGAAAAGAAGAAGAGGAATTCCAAAAGATGCAAGTCCAAACCATCTATAAATAAGCAGATGAGAAGTCCAAGCTCCAAATTTTCCAA
>JAKVAS010000097.1:4848-10729 GCA_022448165.1 Crocinitomicaceae bacterium
TTCGCTACAGGTTCTTCATTTCCGTCAAAAATAAATTCAAAAAATCCAGTGTTGATAACTCTATTTTGGTCTACTTTCCATGTTAGTAAATAGGAGAAGTTTGCAAGAAATAAAAAGAATGATAGGAGAAGTAAACTTACTCCAATAGATGATTTTAACTTCTTTTTGTCAAAGCGATCGCGAATCATTGCAAGAGGAGAGGTCTTTTTCTTCGACGCTCTTTTTCGAGTGGCCTTTTTTTTAGGCGCAGCCGATTGCTTTGTCTCTTTTTTGTTGTCTTTGGTGATATATTCGTTCTCCGCTGTCATTTCTAACTAAGTATCTTACGAATATAACTAGGAAAGCGGCGCTAACGATAGAGTGAATAGGGAAGTATAAACAATTAAATGTTAGTTGTCTCGTGTCATTCCTGCTTTTGATTCTATCAATAGATCCATGAATTCCTCAAACGAAATTTTTTGATAATCGGAAGGAATTCCAAAGAGGTCCTTGTTTGGTGAATATTCGCTCATTTTTGTGAGTTCATAATTGAATATAGCATCAGTTGTTACAACACTATATTTTACGGGCAACCCGGGTAAATCTTCAAAAGAATTAATTATTTGTGTAGAATATCCTTTTAAGTAAAGAAATTCAACAGGTGTTTCAAATCCTTTATGACTGACGTTAGCTCGATTGGCTTTTCTACCAAGTAGTTTTTTACGTCTGCATTTAGCGTCAATTGTATATTTTTTATCTGGATTTTTAGTAACTGTATCGGCATTTGAATTGTCTGTTTGAATGGCGAATTTTCCAAAAGGCATTTCCAGTAGTAAATACGATTTATTTAGGATCATGTGTCTAATGGTAACTTGCTTTCCAAGTTGACTGGTGAAGTTTTCAATTCTTACAATAGTATCGTTTGTATATACGATCATTTTGTTTTCAGGAACAAGATCACGCAAAGAGGTGTCAGCAACAACTATTTTATATTGTAGCATCCCAGTAAATGATTTTTTTACTTTTTGAGTAAAAGAAGTCTTTCCGAAGGAAAATAATAGAACTAGGATCAAAAAGTATTTCATGCAAGTTTTTTTCTACTAAATGGAACGGAAAGTTATAGGAAAGGTTACTTCTGATTACCGCCTTTAATGAATGATTTGTATTGTCCGCATCAAAGTTGTTGTTTCTAATTCAAGTTTTAACGTGTAACTTCCTTCAGGAAGAGAAGAAACGTCAATTTGATTTAGAAGTCCGTTTTTAGAGATAAATGCGGTTTTTCGGCCTAAAAGATCTGTGATTGAAATTGTTTTAATTGTTTCATTTGCGTCGGTAAGTATATTGATCTTTTGCGATGTAGGATTTGGGAAGACGGAAACGTTTATTTTTGGATTCGTTTCATCTAGAGAGTTTGTATTCTGCGTAATATCTATATACTGATCAGCTGAAACATTTAGCAAGATTTGTTCATCCCCTCCAGGCCAAGTGATCTCGATAGTATCAATCGTAGAAAAGTTTTCTAGCCCGAAATGAACAGCACTGCTGTTTTGAGATAAATAGCTGGACCCACCATCAACTTCACGAATCCATGTGCGGCCACCCGCAGAAAGTTTTATATGAGTTCCAAAAGCATCGTGATTCACCGTACTTCCCGTTAAATTTATGCCAATCCAATGATTGCCACTAGTGGCATTGTTCATAAAGACTGATGGGTTGTCGGCGTCTAAGTTGTCAATACCAACGTTCGCAGTAACAAAATCAAGGTGACCATCCAAATTGAAATCGCCGTATGCAGCTCCTCGTGTACGCTTGATAGTTCCAACATTTTCTGCTTGGGTACTGTTTAAAAAATTGCCATTGCCCTGATTTGCGAATAACCCATTTGTTTGAGCAACAGCACTTGTCATAATGCCTCCGGATGCACAAAACAAATCAAGATCTGCATCATTATCATAGTCAAAAAAGAAAGTTCCCCAAGAAACTACACTATCAAATTCAACATTAGCAGAAGGTGCAACATCAGCATATACACCATTTTCGAAACGGTGTAATCTATTTTCCATCATATTCGATATATAATAATCGAAATCAAGGTCTTCATCGAAATCACCAATTGCAATTCCCATAGCATCAATGGCAGCATCCATATTTAATGCAACGCTAACATCTGAAAAGTTAGCCATTGGATAATTGTTTTTAAGAAGTGCGTTTGCTCCAAAAGTATATCCGAAGTCATTCCCAATTAGAATGTCGACATCATTGTCTTGATCATAATCAGTAAATGCAGTTGCCAGCCCCGTCCCAATATTATTAGTTGCTGATGAGATGGAGATGTCGGTAAATGTATTGTCGCCGTTATTTAGATATAGTTTATTTCTTATTCCTCCTGCTAAGTTTAGAAAGAATGGAGTATTATTGAAATTCGTATAGTTTGCAACATAAATATCTAAATAGCCATCAAGGTTAAAGTCTCCAAAACTGGCAGAAGAACTCCACATTGTATCAGAGATATCTGCTTGAATTGAAATGTCTGAAAATGTTCCATCTCCATTGTTTTCTAATAGGATGTTTCCATAATCTTTCGAGGTAGTGATGAAAAGGTCTCTATCACCATCATTGTCAATATCACCAGAAATTGCTCCAACGGTCTTAATCGATGAGATAGAGGAAATTCCTGACGCAACGCTAACATCTATAAAACTACCGTTCTGATCATTTTCAAATAAATGATCTTGAACCGTTCCTCCGGTAAAGAAAATATCAGGGAATCCATCTGAATTATAGTCAAAAACGACCGTTCCTCCACCAATTAGGTGCTCGTCAACATGAATATGATTAACTCCCATTGAAACAGATGATTCTGTATATGTTTGAGTTAAGCCATTTAAACCAATAAGTAAAGAGAGAATTAAAAGAGGATATTTCATTTTGTGAATATATTGAAATTCGTGTTGGAAGGCAAATTAAACTGGATGAATAGAGATTTCGGAAACCTCCAAATTATGTTATTTTTGCCCTCCAACTTCAAGTATATGAAAAGAGATATTCAACTACTGATAAATAAATCTGAGATTACGGCAGGAACAAGAGGTTCATCACTCGGACCAGAAGCTATTATGACAGCTGCGAGAAAGAATGGGGATCAATTTTTCGGTCGCTTTCCGATGATACATATTCAGGATGTGAACCATTTATTAGATGCACCTATTAAGTTTCCGTTTGCAAAACGTATTGAAGGCCTTGTTCAAGTATTTGAAAATGTATCAAATGAAATAAAAAAATCATTGGAAAGTCAGAAATTTCCATTGGTAATTGCTTCTGATCATGGTTCTGCAGGAGGAACAATTGCCGGGATTAAAGCGGCTAATCCTGGAAAAAGACTAGGTGTTATTTGGATAGATGCACATGGTGATTTACATACACCTTATACAACTCCATCAGGGAATATGCATGGAATGCCTTTAGCCACTGCATTAAGCGAAAACAATGAGCCTTGTAGAATTAATAATCCTTCTCAAGAGGTAGTTTCTATGTGGGATTCACTTAAAAATATGGGAGTTCCTGAAAGAAAAGTAAACCCAGAAGATTTAGTTTTTATTGCTGTTAGGGATACAGAAGCTCAAGAAGATGCAATTATTGAACGATTGGACCTTACAAATCATACAGTTGGAGAGATAAGGAAAGAAGGAAAGGAGGCAATTTTGAGGAGATGCTTGGACCAATTAAAGGATTGCGATATTATTTACGTCTCTTTCGATGTTGATTCTATGGATCCTGAGCATACTTCTCACGGAACGGGAACACCTGTTGATAATGGATTGATGCCGAAAGAGGCTGAGTTCTTTTTGTGTGAGTTGGCAAAACAAGAAAAATTAGTATGTATGGAGTTTGTAGAAGTAAATCCATGCTTAGATGAAAAAACGAATAAAATGGCAGAGGTCGCATTTGATCTATTAAAAGCTGTAGGAAATACCCTGTAATAGACATGGAACAAGAAATAAAAGAAGTCTTATTAGAGAACAGTCAAGAATTGTTTGGTACTGAAGTAAATGAAAAATTAATTCAGTTTCAGAAGACTCGAAAGGATATTGAAGGAGATTTAACTTTAGTGATTTTCCCTTTTGTAAAAGCACTAAGATGTTCTCCCTTAGAAGCGGGAGAAAAAATAGGAACTTTTTTAAAGGATAAAATTGACTTTATTGCTGACTTTTCAGTAGTAAGTGGCTTTTTGAACTTTGTGATTGGAGATAACTATTGGCTGGCACGATTGGAATCGATTGATTCTGATAAGCGATATGGATATGCACCAGAAAATTCAAAACCAACTTTGATGGTGGAGTATTCTTCGCCAAATACCAATAAACCGTTGCATTTAGGACACCTGAGAAATAATTTTTTAGGGTATTCAGTTGCTGAAATCTTAAAGGCAAATGGCCATAAAATGGTGAAAACACAGATTATTAATGATCGTGGAATTCACATTTGTAAAAGTATGTTGGCTTGGGAAAAGTTTTCTCCTGAAAATGAAAATGGAGAAAAGGAAACTCCTGAGAATACAGGAATCAAAGGAGATAAACTTGTGGGGAAGTATTATGTTGCTTTTGATAAACATTTTAATGCTGAAGCGAAAACAATTATTGATGCTTGGGAAAATGGTTTAACTGATGGATTTCCTGAAGAAGTAATTGCAGAGTTCGAACGTTTGTCTCAATCGAAAATAGATAAAGATGAAAAGGCAGTAGCTGGTATTGACGCTAAAATTAAAGATTTAGCTAAGAATCAAACGTCCTTGTTAAGTGAAGCAAAAGAAATGCTTGTCAAATGGGAAGCAAGAGACCCACAGGTATTTTTGTTGTGGACAACTATGAATGGCTGGGTTTATGACGGATTTGATATTACTTATAAGCAAATGGGAGTCGATTTTGACACTTTGTATTATGAATCAAATACATTTTTACTTGGTAAAGACTTAATAATTGAAGGGCTGAAAAATGATGTTTTCTTTAAGAAAGAGGATGGATCGGTTTGGATTGATTTAACTGATGAAGGATTGGATGAAAAACTTGTTTTACGTTCGGACGGTACTGCTGTTTACATGACTCAAGATATTGGTACAGCAGTAGATCGTTACAAGGATTATCAGGATTTAGAGGGAATTATTTATACAGTTGGAAATGAGCAGGATTATCATTTCAAAGTATTGTTCTTGATTTTAAAACGATTGGGGTATTCTTGGGCAGAGAATTGTCATCATCTTTCATATGGTATGGTTGATTTACCTACAGGGAAAATGAAATCTCGTGAAGGAACTGTAGTGGATGCAGATGACTTGATGGCTGATGTTGTAGACAAAGCTAAGCAGATGACACAAGAACGTGGTCATATTGATGGGATGTCAGATGTAGAAAAATCGGAACTGTATAATTTGATTGGAATGGGAGGATTGAAATACTATTTGATGAAAGTAGATCCTAAAAAACGTATGATGTTTAATCCTGAGGAATCTGTTGAATTGAATGGGAATACGGCACCATTCATTCAGTATACACATGCCCGAATTAAATCCTTGTTAAGAAAGGCGGATGATGTAAATTCTTTCTCATCTGTTGCAATCAATTCTGAAGAAAAGGAGATTATAAAGTTGTTGAATGAATTCCCAACAATTGTAAAAGAAGCTGGGAATAATCACTCTCCAGCATTAATTGCAAATTATACTTATGATTTAGTAAAATTGTACAATCAATTTTATCAGACATACTTTATTTTAAAAGAAGAGAATCAGGAGATTAAAGAAATGCGATTGATCTTAAGTAGAAACGTTGCAAAGGTAATTCAATTGGGAATGCGTTTGTTAGGGATTGATGTACCAGAAAGAATGTAAATGAAAGAGGATAATTGGATT
>JAKVAS010000098.1 GCA_022448165.1 Crocinitomicaceae bacterium
AAGAGTTCAATTAACTAAGTATTGCAACGATACTCGCTACTCGATCGAGTGAATAAATTAGTTTGATTTCGGACATACAGCCTATAGCACTCAAGGGATTATTTAAACTTTCCTTCTATAAACACGGACTCGTCCAGATCAAGCAATTTGTCCTTCGCAGGTTTTCAAATGCTATTATTACTTCAATATAGTGCCTCGTTTATCGGTTATAAATAATTGTAATGTTTATTCTAAAGAAAGTAAGAGGTTAAAACTCCCCTTACTTTCAGGTTTTACACTTACCCCTTATTGTTTTTATGCATTGTCAGCCGTTCGCTATTATTTTTCCAGTATGGTTTTATAATTTTTCCTTCTTTATGACTTAACACTAAAAGAACAATTGTCGCGATAAGACAAAAAATAGTTGCTTGTATTGAACCTTCTGGTCCAAATCGTCCCCCCGTAAACCATTCTGCTCCTTCTATTTTAGAGGTAATTAATGTTTTTGCAATTGCATTTCCCGATACATTTGCACCGAAAATAGCAGATTGTGTAAAATTCCAAGCAAAGTGAATTGCAATTGGAAACCATAAATTTCTTGAATATATATATGCTGCTCCAAGTAATAAACCTGCTTGAATTCCAAGTGCAATTACAGCATTTAATGAACTGTTTGGATTGAACATGTGTACTGCTCCAAATAAAAGTGTCGAAATTAAAAGAGAAATATAACTTCCTAATTTCTCTTCTGGGACTCTAAATATTATGCCCCTAAATAAAATTTCCTCCATAATAGCAGTAACAATACCCATTGTCAAAGGAGGAATGATAAATAAAATAGGATTTACAGATATAACTGAATATCCGCCTTTTAAATAAATAACCAAAACTGTCAACGATTGTAGGGTTATTCCTAAAACAAGCCCAATCAATAAGTTTTTAATTATGCTCTTATTTGAGAACTCAGTAACTTTCCTTTTTTCATAAAATTTGAATAAATAAGTGTAAGAAATTATAGCCAGTATTGCACCAAATATTCCTCTAATTAAATTTTTCAAGTCTTTATCAATACTAGTTAATTCTAATATCTTTTGAATTAAAGTCTGTCCAACTCCAACAATTACTCCACAAACAATAATTCCGATTATTATTTTCGTAAGAGGAAAGTGAAGAATTTTTTGCCCAATGTTTTTTTTGTCCATTACCTTTTTAGATTTTAATTTAAATGGTCTTTTTCCCCGTAGGACGTTTGAATATCGAAAATGTTACAACTTGATATTTTGGTCACTTATTACTGACAGATTGCCACTATACTTTTTTGATGTCCTCTCGAATATTCTCTTACTTAAAACAACATTTTTCTTTTAATATTTCTTCTCACTGAAATTGACCCTTGAGAAAATATTTGTTTATCGATTTTTATTTCACTTGTTTCTAGTGATGTACTTGTTTTGACTATTTCACGGAAAAAAAAGGTTTAAAACAAAAAAATCTTAAGGTCGTGAAACAACTTAACCACCTATTAAGACAACACGAAAACTGCTCTATTAAATCATTCAGAAACAAGTAAAATTAGGAATATTCAATAAATAACGTATCTTTGCATCAGCCAGTTTAAGATACTGGGTTCAATTTTTTACAGTAAAAGTCCTGTTCAATCGAATTAGGCAGAAGTCAATCCATTAAGTACCCTTTTTAGAATTTCTTCATCGACAAATCTGAGTATTCAGATTTCGCTTTCACTCTAATATTTTGGGTTTAACTTAATGTTTAATTAATACTTTTTTTTATCAAAACAATTTCTTTCTCAAAATCAGTAAGCTCTGATTTTTCTTCTACACTCAAAGCTCGTGTTTCAGAATACTTCAAAAGCAACGAAATCAGCAGATTTGGCAACTATAAAATGATCATCAAATCAATCGTAATGCTGTTATTATTTTTCACGCCACTAGGCTTTATTATTTTTGGTTCAATCTCAAGTTCATCCCTAATCTTCATCTTGTACGTACTGAGTGGATTTGGAATGGCAGGAATAGGAATGGGGATCATGCACGATGCAATTCACGGTTCATATTCCAAGCGAAAATGGTTTAACAACTTAATGTCGAACACAATTAGCTTGGTTGGTGCAAATAAAGATATGTGGAGATTACAACACAATGTGTTACACCACAGCTTTACTAACATTGAAGACCACGACGAAGACATAAACGCACCACTTTTTCTCCGCTTTTCTCCTCATGCAAAAAAGAACAAACTACATCGTTATCAACATTTGTATGCATGGATATTTTATGGTTTAAGCACGCTATCCTGGGTTACATCAAAAGACTTCATCAGTCTTGAAAAGTACCGCAAAATGGGATTGGTTAAAGATCGAAAGACTTATCAAAAGTACATGTTGAGCATCATATCTTGGAAAATCATTTTCTTCAGTTTCGTATTAGTTCTTCCATTATTATTTTCACCTGCTTCGGCCTTGACGATAGTACTAGCGTTTCTAACCATGCAATTCATTACAGGTTTAAGCATTTCTATTGTATTTCAAACTGCACACGTAATGCCAAATGCAGAATTTCCACTTCCGAATGAAGATGGAAAAATGGAAAGCGAACGAATGACTCACCAGTTACTCACAACATGTAATTTCTCACAAAAAGGTAGTTTCCTTTTTTGGTCACTTGGAGGATTAACAAACCAAATTGAACACCATTTGTTTCCTCAAATCTCACACATTCACTACAAGAAAATAGCACCTATCGTAAAACGAACCGCCGAAGAATTCGGACTTCCTTACCATACTAATGGAAGTTTCGTATCCGCAGTTACAAAACACTTTAAAATGCTTAAAGTGTTAGGCAAAATGGAAGTAAGCCACTTATAATCAACTTCCCTATCAATAATTAAAATAATGCAACATACAAATAAAAAGAATCGAAACCGTGGGTCTCGAAACAAAATGGTATCGACCATAGATCCGCAGAAACTAGTCAAAAAGGCTAGTCAAACAAAAGAAGAAAAATTCGTGTCAACACAAACATTTAGGGGGTTACAGCTTCATCAAAAATTGGTGCGAAACATTGATTCAAAAGGATATAAACACCCAACTGAAATTCAAGAAAAATCAATCCCATCGCTAATTGATGGAAATGATATGATCGGAATTGCGGCAACTGGAACGGGGAAAACAGGAGCATTTTTGATCCCCATTATTCATCAAATGCTAGAAGACATAAGTACAACTGCTCTTGTAGTTGTTCCAACCAGAGAGTTGGCACAACAAGTACAAGATGAATATCGCTCATTAACTAAAGGACTAGGATTTCATTCATCGTGTTTTATCGGAGGAACAAATGTTAACAAAGACATTTCAATCGCTCAACGTAAAAATAGATTCGTTGTTGCTACACCTGGTCGTTTAAATGACTTGATTGATCGACGAGCATTAAACCTAAATCATTCTTCTATTCTCGTATTGGACGAATTTGACAGAATGTTAGACATGGGGTTCATTAATGATGTACGTAAGATTTCAAAAGCAACGTCGAATAGAAAACAAACAATGCTTTTTTCAGCTACAGTGGATAAATCTCAAGAAACGTTGATTAAAGAGTTTGTAAAATCGCCGATGCGTGTGAACGTAACAACAGGTACCAAATCAAGTAACAATGTTCATCAAGACGTTATCAAAGTATCTAGTTCTGAAAATAAATTCGACGTATTGCTCGGCCTTTTGAATAAGGATTCATTTGAAAAAGTAATTCTATTCGCAGAAACGAAAAGAACCGCTGACAAGATCAGTAAGGAATTGCGAAAATCTGGATTGCGTTCCGATGTGATTCATGGAAACAAGTCACAAAACTATCGTACCAAAGCTATCAAATTATTCAAGTCAGGAACAACAAAGATACTCGTTGCAACAGATGTTGCGTCAAGAGGGATTGACGTAGACAATGTAACCCACGTGGTTAATTATCAACTTCCAAGAACAATGGATAGTTACATCCATAGAATCGGAAGAACAGGACGTGCTGGAAAAGTAGGAATGGCTTATACATTCATTAATTAAAAAAATGCTGGATAAACCCCAGTAATTAACTGGTGAATCACCAGAATAAATGACTCCCAAAAGTGTGAGAGTCATGAATAAATCAATACAAAAACAAAGATTATTATGAAAACAGGAACAGTAAAATTCTATAATTCGGAAAAAGGATTCGGATTTATTTTGGATGATGAAACACAAGAGGACATATTCGTTCACAAATCAGGAATCATGGAAATGATTAGAGATAATGATGACGTTACGTTTAGAGTAGAGCAAGGTCAAAAAGGACTAAATGCAGTAAGCGTACAACGCAGTAATTAAGAATCCAAATAAACACATTCAAAGCATTTTTCGATAAGAGAGATGCTTTTTTGTTTTCAGAAGTTAACCTGTACAGATAGTTAAAAGTTAGACAAATCAAATAGTACATCTTTAAACTGTTTTTCAACTTATTGAGCAGAAACACAGGAAATAGAATCATGCGCGGAGCGGAAAGATTATATAAAGACATCTTTTCCATATCTTCTGATGGTTTTCTAAGAATAAAATCTAATCAGAAGTCAATAATTTCTCAACTATCGATATAAAAAACGGTATTCACTTCATTGGTATAATGCCTACTCTTGGTATTTATCAGAAAAGATGAATCTAAACCTTCTATTACGCATAAGGTTGTGCAACGATTTAATAGATTAAGGTATGTATTTTGGCTTTTGTCGACATGTCTTTATTTCTTTTAATCACTAAAGACAAAATTTGTATTAATGTGAATTGGGATCGCAGGTTTAAGAGTTTGATATATTATGCAGCATCTTTCCGTCGCCCAAATTAGTTTTTTCAAGTCAGACTCTTGTATTGATGAGTCAACCTCAATCTCAACATACACTTCCATACTTTGAAACCCAACTGGAACTGTCTTATCAACCATTAAAGTACCTCGAACATCAGCATTGGCAGTTGCTTTAATAGTAGTTTTAATAATATTAATCTTCATGCGATTGGCTATTAATCTGAGTGCACTTTCGAAACAAGCCGCCAATGATGCACAAAGCAAATCTCCAGGATTTGGAAAGTCATGAAGTCCACCAACTGCCCTGTGAACACCAATTTTAAATGGTGTTTTAAGTTCATCATTAATCGAAACTTCTGTATGAAATGGGTCATTATAATTTGTTCCATGTACGATAGCTTCATCGGTGACCCAAGCCTTACTCGGGTCAGTAATATAAGAATCCATTAATGGTTGTTGTCGTTTCTGGACTATTGAGCTTTCTTTCTCCATAATTTTCGTTCGAGTTATCCCTATTTTTTATACCAACGTTTAGACTAAAACCAGTTTTAATTGGTTTTAGGTTTTGTTAATAAATGTTTTTTTTTCTTTGGTTCATACGCTACTATTTTGACTTCTTTGTTAGATGTTCGAATTTTCGTATTTCCGTTCACGTCTAAATAGGAGAATTGAATAGACGGAAACTGAATTATTAATTGTTTTAATTCCTCTTTTTTGGTCAAAGTATTTGTAGAGTCTTTAATTGAAAGTTTGTATTCAATCGAAGAAATGAGGTTTAATTGATCATCAAATTCGTTCCAAATTCCAGTTTTATATCCATTGAAGAATTGTCCTTTTAATTTAAGAGAACCATCAGGGTGAAACTCGTAAAAGAATCCATGAAGCTCCCAATTTTTATATTGATAAGAGTAAATCAAGTTTCCATTGGGCAAAAATCCTTGCCATTGACCATACGGTGTAACTGTATCTTTTTGATAGTGTTCAACATCTTCAATAGCCCCATTTTCATAGTAAGAATATCTAGTCCAAGTGGAATCTGATTTGTTTAAAACACCAACTGTGGCAATTATTTGATTTTGATGATAAGTAGTGTCCATCCACTCATTTTGTGCACTGGATATCATACTCAACAGGATGAAAATTATTGATAGATGGTATTTCATAATATTTGCTATCATGGGTATTCCCCACATGTTTTTTAAACTCAACTCAGCGTTAAAAACAACATTTTCAGTGAAGCAATCTATAGCCCAATAGGTCGGAGAAGAATTATAAACTAAATTGAAATCAAAACCAATTGAATCTGAGTAAATACAACTCAAGAATTTAGATTCAAGAATGGGAGTACTTTTGATTTCGATTTTATTGTCCATTTTGACTCCTCTAATTGTTTGTTGTGCCTTCCCAGATTCGGAAGAAACGATGAGAGCTATGAGTTAATAAATGTAATATTTGTTTCATCACGTTCAATTGTTGCTAACATTTAGTGTAAAATGCATTTTCACATAGTTTTATCAGTATCCCAAATTTTATAAATTATTCATTTTCAAATCCCCTGATCGCTTTCCTTGAATAATTTACCCTTAGGAGGGAAATCTTTGTAGAGCTGTCAATCTTCAACTTTATATTTGCTTTACTAGCTGATCACAAATACCTTTTTCAAGTTTATACTCTAATTTTGCAGGCAATAGTAAAGATTTAAAGGTTATTTTAGCCGCCTCTTTGTTCCCTTGATTAAACTGAACTTCGATGATTCCCTCAAGTGGTACTTCTTTTCTAAAACGTAATACCTCAATATTGCACGCAATATCTACAGCAAACCTCTCCTCTAGAATAATGTAATTCTTAAAATCCATTGAAATTTCAGAAACTACAAATCTATTTTCAGTATAGGATTCAGTATGTATAAAACAAGTTGCTTTTGCTATCTGCTTACTAATTTCAAGTAATAATCCAGATGAATAATGACCTAAATGTCTTTCTATATATGGATCTTCCCCTAAATTCACATTTGCTTTTGAGAGCAGTTTCTTTTCAGGTGAATCAAGTATTTCAATTGTTTTAATGAAGTGCTTGTTATGGCTTGCCTGGCACAGTTCTTTGGATACTTTATGTCTCATATTTTAATTTCTTTCTTTTATTTTACCATTCAGCACTGATAACGGTTTGTGTAAAATGCTTTCGCGCCGACTCTCGAATATAACACTTTTGCGGCAAGAAGTATAGGTGATATTATGGTAGCCTCTAGATTAGGCTCCGACTCTTAATGATAAAGCCTATCGCTATTAGAACGTAAGCAAACAAGCTGAGTACTAACATGGGACCAGCAAAAGGCCATTGTTGAATTGCAAAGACAAAGTGTGCAGCTAGAATCAACATACCAATTAGTTGAATAGTGTTAGCCCTCTCCAGTTTTGGCTTTTCCTGAATAATATCCCCAATTTCGATTATCAACCAACTGCAGCCTGTAATTTCAAGCAAAATTCGTGGGTACATTAAATAGGGTATTTTTAATAGTACAAATACTGTTAAGATCGTCCATGATAAAACCATTCCAATTTTGGAAAAATCCTTGATCGTTTTAGATGTCTTTACAACATGACGAAAAGTGTAGAATATACCTATTGCAAATACACAGATTAGTTTTAGCTCAAAACCAAATGGCCAGTGCTGTACTTTAAACACTGTACCAATGGTTAGGCCAATAAAGGCAAAGGCTAAAGGGATGCTTAATATTTTCTTTTGAGTATTGATCATCATTACCTATAACGTGTAGTGCATTACATAGTGTTGTGAAATGTTCTTTATTCCCTCATCCAGTCTTTGATTAAGTGGGGAGCATAATCTGAACATTTAGTAAGTTTGATTTTTCTTGTTCCAACTTTAATTTTATATCTCATTTTAACATTACATCTTTTGTCTTTTAATCCTGTGAGTATTTCCTTTTCCACATTTTTCAAGTCCATAAGTTGCTGGTCTGAAACAACAAACTTCTTGTTCTCTGAGTACGCTCCACCAAAAACTTGACAGTAATACAAACCATTTTGCTTTGAAATAACCACACTCCCTCCACTCTGGTTCCACCATCCTCCACTATAATATTCTAAGGTATAGGTTTGACCATTTTTCATTCTGTTTAAGAGACTTTCATCCTGCGAATAGCCCAGGAAGCTAAAACAAAATAACATCGATATGGTTATTAAATATTTCATAACGGTATGGTTATGCTTTCGCGCCGACTCTCGAATATAGGGAATAAAAGGCATGAAGCATGGATGATGTTATAAACAAAGAAATTGTTGATGAGGTTGTACTACTTCCAGTTTTTGGTAATAGAGTCCTGAGTTCTCTTATTGACTTGTATTTCAGTTGTTTTGATTTTCAATCTAACACAACTTTCCTTGAATTTCTCCCCCTTCCTCATCATTAATTCTTTGAGCTAAATTGAATTGCCAAAATTAATACACGTGACTATCGATCGTATTTTCAACATTGTAACTTTCCTTAAAGCCTTTTAGAACTACTACAATATTCTTTTCCTTAGAGCCGTTCGTGTGGAAATCCTTGATCACTTCCAATATATCATAATCGATGTAAACAGTATTTTCAGCGTTGATAATCACTTTTGAATCTTTTGGCAGATGTACCAAGGTTTGTTTTATGGCAGCCTTATTCAAGAAGGAAACTTCTTGGGCCAAATCAATGTGAATGTCCTCCCCCTCTTTATGCTTTTCTTTTTTAAAGTAGTAGGCCAACCTCATGTTTCCTTTCAAAATGAAAATAGAGCTGACAGCAAGACCGATCCCCACTCCTTTCAATAGATCCAAACTAACTACACATACCGCTGTGATGAGAAAAGGGATGAAATGATATTTACCGATCGCCCACATTTTTTTGAACACCGAAGGACTTGCCAACTTGTATCCAATGATTAGCAATATAGCTGCCAAACTTGCAATGGGTATTTTGTTTAACAGGGTAGGAATTAGAATTACCGTAAGTAATAGAAGGAAACCGTGAAATATCGACGAGAACTTAGTTCGTGCTCCAGCGTCAATATTCGCGGTCGTTCTCACGATTACAGACGTCATTGGTAAGCCACCGATCAAACAGCACAAAATGTTACCAACTCCCTGGGCTTTTAACTCTGTGTTACCATTAGAATATCGCTTGTAAGGATCCATGCGATCCCCGGCCTCTATTGTCAGAAGAGTGGCAATACTCGCGACTGCAGCGATGGTTAACGCTGTGACCCAAATATCAGGATTCGATATAAACGTGAAGTCTGGTAACGAGAATTGTCCGATAAACTCCTCTGCAGAACCTGGAACAGGTAGTTTCACTAAATGATCCCCTGTAATATGGAGATCGGGAAAGAACACACGAAATATCTCATTTATCACAACACCGATAATCACTGCGAATAAAGCGCTAGGCAGAAGTTTTACTTTTTTAAGAAAAGGAACCTTCATATAGGCGATCAAAATACCTATTGAAATGAGTGTAACAATAATAACTCCAGTATGTGCAAAGTTAAAGGCGTGGATGATTTCGTTCAGGTATCCATCATCCATGCTATCGGTTAGGCTATAATTAAAAAAATCACCCTCGTGTTCTTTGTCATAACCAATGGCATGCGGTACCTCTTTGAAGATAATGATGAGTCCAATTCCCGACAACATTCCTTGAATCACTCCAGACGGAATATAGTTTGAAAAAGTTCCTGCTTTTACAACGCCTAAAACTAACTGGAATACACCTGCTAATACCCCCGATAAAAGGAAAGCCTCAAAACCTAAGTCTTGAATAGCCACTATGACGATGGCAATTAAACTAGCAGCGGGACCAGAAACGCTCACATGAGAACCACTCAAATACCCTACTACTAAACCACCGATGATCCCTGTAATAATCCCAGAAAATGCAGAAGCTCCAGAAGCCCCGGCAATACCTAAACAAAGAGGCAGGGCAACTAAGAATACTACAATACCTGATAAGGAATCCGTTTTAAAGGAAGAAAATAATGACTTAGGTTTGCTCATATATCTATCTATTAATTCGTTGTCTTTCAGAGATTTTACCAAAGAACTCTTAAGCTTGAAGTTCAAGGTCAATTGATCTCTAATCAATTAAGTTATTCTGTTACTATGGTTGAATCCTGCGAATTGCATAATAATAGTATACTCAAAAATTATACTTGATATTTTAAGTGGGGCAAATCGCTGTCTAATTCCATTTTTCGAATATAAGAATTGTATTATTAAAAATAAATAGTACTTGAACCAGAATTTACAATTACTATCTATCCAAAAAAGGATGTTTTGGATAGCAGCAAAGAAACACTTGCACAAGATTGTTCCAGGTGGGATTTACGAGTTAAGTGATACTTCAAGGTTGAAGTATCACAACAACGTATAGCCAATAGACAAAATTGTTGTTTGCAAATACAAACAATGATTCAAGGGGATGGTTCTATAACGTTGACACTTCCAATGATCATTCGAACCCTTTGATCATTCACATTGGGTCGTATGTAACGGGTTCCGATAAATTATATGCCTTCCTTGTTGATATCACTGCAACGGACAATACGGGAACAGGGACGTTGACTGTTAAGCATGTAGGCTAGGTCAATTGTTTGCAAAACTCTTTCTGGTAATTTACGGAGATAGAGTTTCGAACTATTGTTAGAATCAGAATATTCAGAGTTGATTTGGATGATCTGGTTCTTTCCTTTGGAGGGTGTTCGAACGATAAATGTATGGTAAGTTGTCATAAAAGTTGCCTGAGAGACGGCGAAAACTCCATTGTGTACAACGGTTTCC
>JAKVAS010000099.1 GCA_022448165.1 Crocinitomicaceae bacterium
TAGGGCTTAATTACATTTCTGGAATTACCATGAACACTTGTTTTGCCTCCTCAGCTAAGCTTCCAATAGCCAAGCTTTATTCTGTGATTAGAATCGAAGATGATCTATCAAGTTCTAGTAGTTATTTCTACAAAGAAGTAACTGAAATTAAACAGGTTATTAATAAAGTCGGTAAAAACTTCAATTCCTTGATTTTACTCGATGAACTATTTAAGGGAACCAATACCGTTGAACGAATAGCCTCTGCAAAAGCAGTTCTTTCTCATTTAACAAATGGAAAAAATCAAATTCTTGTATCTACGCACGATATTGAGTTAACTTCTTTACTGGAAAAAGATTTTGATCTTTATTATTTTTCTGAATCTATTTTAGGCAATACCATAAAGTTTGACTACAAACTAAAAGCTGGAACACCTGAAAAAGGAAATGCCATTCGTGTTTTAAATATAAATGGGTATCCAAAAGAAATAATTAATGAAGCAAGTAAATTATGCGCATTAATGAATAGTAATTGACACACAACAGAACCATACAAAAACAACTGTAAGTCAATAAATTAAACTACCAATCAAGTCAACTAACAATCCCTTTCTTTCCTAAAGAGTTCCTTTATCTTAATTCAACACTACTCCAATTAGAAACAAAAAAGCAGGGCAACCAAACTCACCCTGCTTTCAACTATTACTTGTATTGCTTACTTAAGATGTTTTGCAAAAAATCCCATCATTGCCTGATAAAGTTCTATTCTGTTCTCCTCATGTCCAAATCCATGCCCTTCATTATACTTAACCATATAAGGAACATCAAATCCTTTCGCGCGCAAGTTTTCTACAATTTGATCGGACTCTTCAATATTTACCCGGGGATCATTTGCTCCTTGAACAACAAAAAGTGGTTTATTAATTTTATCAACATTTAATGCTGGTGACACTTGTTTCATAATCTCCTGATCAGCTGGGTCGTTTACATCATACCATTGCTCATACACCTGCTTTAAATAAGGCTTCCAATACGGAGGGAATGCTTTAAAGAAAGTAAATAAGTTAGATACACCAACGTAATCAACTCCACAAGTATATAACTCAGGTGTTTTCACTAAGCTTCCCAATGTCGCAAGCCCACCATAACTTCCTCCATATATAGCAATACGTGAATCATCAATCAATCCTAAACTCTTTACGTATTCAACGCCATCTTCGAGATCATCCAGCATTTTTCTTCCGATTTGCTTATTTCCAGCCAAGAAAAATTCTTTTCCATAACCTCCGGAGCCTCTATAGTTAACCTGTAATGTTGCATATCCTCTACTCGCAAATAATTGCGTTTCTGGATTGAATCCCCAATAGTCTCTTGGACCATATGGACCTCCATGAGGGTTTACAATCAACGGAACCTTCTGTGATTTTGCTTCCTTAGGAATTGTCAGATAACCGTACATCGTTAATCCATCTCTTGTGGTAAAATGAATAGGGCGAATCTCAGCCATATCATCAGGGTTCAAATTCGGCATTAAATTGAATACCTCCTTAAAACTGTTAGTTTCCACATCATACAAATAATAAATCCCATAGACTTTATCACTTGCCACATAAATCAAATATCTATCTTCTTCATCTGTTTCACTTACAATGGTAAACTCAAGATCTTTAAATTTATCCGTAAATATTTTGTGTAATTTTTTATAGTATTCACTTACTGGAATGATTGATGATTTCTCACCCGTGAAGTAATAATAATCCACTTCATATCCTCTTTTTGAGGAACGGGACAAGCCTCCAACATCAAAGGTTGGGTTAGAGTATACTTTTTCAATCTCTTTACGCGTCTTAAAGTCATACCGAATAATCTCGGTAGTATTACTATTCATATTGCTTATTACAAAAGCATCATGCGGATTATCCGTAGTATAATCAAATCCAATGATTCCAAAATCATCCTTCCACGTTGTTGTGATAACCTTTTCAAAGGCTCCATCAATTTCTGTTCTATAATACAATACATATTCAACCCCATTTTGCTGCTGTGTATACGCTTTAAGAACTCCATCTTTGTCAAAATCATAACCACTAATCGGATTTTCAAGATCCGTATTCTCAAACAATTTTTCTAGATCCCCATTAACAATGTTTATTTTGTATGGTTCAAAAACTTGTGCATTATCCTTATTCATTTGAATAATCATGTAGTCTCTTTGATCCTTTAGATTGCTCAGAATTGAAACTTTAGTACCTTCAAATGGCGTCAACTCCATATCATTCTTCCCGTCAAGATCGACAGCAAACAAATGAGTATTTTCATCGCCTCCTTTATCCTTAACATAAATCAAACGATTATCATTCGCCCAACCGTAGCCACCAACTAGATCATCACCTTCCTGAATAACCTTTGTCACCTTTCCAGTTTCTACATTCTTTACGAATACATTATTTTTTTTATTCTCATCCTTTTCACGAAAGGATAAATACTTTCCATTTGGAGAAAACTTGAAGGAACTTTGACTCGGTCGTTGAAAATAATCTTCAACCGAATATTTATATGATTCCTTTTCTAGTGATGCAAGTTTCTTAATTTCTTCTGAAGAAGAAGGCAACTGAGTATTTCCAGGTAAATCTTCCTGCCCTGAAACGAACTGACTTGTGGCAATGGCAAATGCTGACAAAAGTATTTTTTTCATTATTATAATGGTTTATTTTTACGTTAGACACTTGAAACCATTATTTAGTTACATAACGCAATTTATTTTAACAGATATTAATTCTTTGTCTTTGAATCCTCTACTATTTCTTTATCTCTTAAGTCTATAAATTCTTGAATTTTTTCGTTCTCAATTAAAACTGTCAAATTGTAATATGAAATTTTCCATTCACCTTTCTCTTTTGTCAAAACACCACTACCTCTACAACCTCTCATCCATGTTGTAAGATCTTCATCAAACCAAGCAGTCTTTCCGTTCTTCGAAAAACTCCACTGTCGATTTGACGCTTTAAAATCCCATGCCTTTCCATTATCAAAGTATGGTTTACAAAACGAAGCGAACTCTCCTTTTTTCCATCGTTCTCCCGGCGCAGTACCAAGAAAAACAAAATCATCTGACATAACACCAAAATACGGATCAAACATCGCTTTCGTTGCAGCTAAATGCCAATCATCTACAAGCTTATCAAGTGTTTTAGTTGTATCTGTTTTAACAAACGACATTAGACATAGAACAATAAAAGCACCGTAAAAAAATTTCATATCTATTCAATTAGTTCGGTAATATAAGCATTATAATAAAACAAAAAAGGCGACTCTTTACGAGTCGCCTTCACAATATAATTGCAGTTATTACTTGCTTACTTCTTCTAATTCAAGACATCTTTTTACTGCTTCTAACAGGTTAATCGTTCCACCAGTAGCAGAAAGTGTACTAAAGTCAACCATATCTGGCTCAACTCCAGGCCCGTGATTACCACCTGGCTTAATATGCGATTCTCCTAAATGAACTGTTGCTGTTTCTAATAAAACATTCTTTATTTCAGTCATTGTCATTTTTGGAAAATATGATTTCAACATTGCCGCTGCTCCTGAAACCATTGGACACGCCATTGATGTACCCTGAATTGCTTGGTAATCACTTTGAGGAACAGAGTTGTAAATTTCTAATCCTGGTGCAAATACATCTACTAATTCAGAATTGTAATTTGAGAATGATGCAGCTAACTCATCCTTTTTGATATATCGAGTACTTGCCCCAATCTCTAACCAATTATCTAATTTTTCATCTTGGAAATCATAAATTGGACTTGGAAAGTTTGACTCTTTTCCAATGTCTTTGTGATCATTTCCTGCAGCATGTACTAATAACACACCTTTAGAATCAGCATACTTAAACGCCTCAAATACTTCTTTTGCATTAGGAGAATATCCTTTACCGAATGACATGTTAATTACTTGAGCTCCATTATCTACAGCATAACGAACAGCTAACGCAATATCTTTATCAAACTCATCTCCGTTCGGAACCGCTCTTATCGACATTAAAACTACATTGTCTGCAACACCGTCAGCACCAATATCATTTCCTCTTGCCGCTCCTACAATTCCAGCAACATGAGTTCCATGAAACGCATCAGGGCCTTCGACATCGTTGTTTCCATATGACGTGTCTGAGAAATCATTTGGATTATCTCCAACAATTGAACGACCATCAAAATCTGGGTTCAAGTGAACATTCACTTTTGTTTCAAAATGCTTAACCCCATCTTTAAGGCCTTCTTCAGAAAGAGAACCATCAAGAATTAACATAGCCATCATTCTAATCTGTGCCTGCTGAGTACCTTCTTCAACATTCCATTTTTTTAAATCCTTCATTGTATATTCCTCAACACCTAATTCTTTAGAAACCATTTGAGGAACATTCTTTATAAGATTTGGAAGCATTACTTTATAATAATGCAAATTACCTTGAGCCTTTGCGATTTCTTCTTCTACCTCTTCTTTTAACTTTTGATAAAGAACAAACTCCGCAGCCTCGTCTTCATTTGTAATTGTAACATCTTTTCCATCAAACTTCTCTTTTAAAGCCGCATAAAGACGTGTCTTCTCCAAACGAATATCATTTGCATTTTCACCTTTGGCATTTCCTAAAAAATTCCATCCATGAACATCATCAATGTATCCGTTCTTATCGTCATCAATTCCATTTCCAGGAATCTCATCCTTATTCACCCAGATTTTATCTTTTAAATCCTCATGCTCAATATCAACTCCAGAATCGATAATAGCAACGATCACCGGACTCGATTCACGTTTTTTCAATTTTTTATACGCCTTCTCGGTTTTCATACCGGCGCTTCCGTTATACCAATTTAAAATTTTCTTGTCTACATCTTCTTGCGCACAAATCAAGTTTGTGATACCAAATGCAAAAAGACTAAGTGATAACTTAATGATCGTTTTATTCATAGCTGATCTAAATAACTGTATTCTTATTTTTGTACAAAAATAGGATAATCTAAATTATTTCTTGAATTAATTACTCCTTCAGCATATATTTACGTTTATATGGTATAAAACATTGACAAATGGTTAATCGCTCACTACTTCTTACATTGCTTTTGTTACTCTCTTTTTCAGGTGTTTCACAAAAACTTGGTTTTAATAAAATTTTACTGACTCAACCCAATCGAGTTACTACATTTTGTATTCCAAATAATGAATTCAATATTAAGCTCTTAAACAAAGAGAAAATTAATGTAAAATACAGTAATCAAAAATGGTTATTCATCTCAACAACCCCACTTTGGATAGATAAAAAGACCTCTTCCGGTGAACTAAGTGATTTCTATTTCGAATTTGCTCCGCCGCAACTACTGAGTGATTCTGCCAGGGCAATGCATTTCGTTGATGATGTTCATTTCGGAAATGGAGGTCTTCCCTCTCCTTACACGGGAAAAGATGTAATAATTGGTTATGTCGACACTGGTATTGACTATAACCACGATGATTTTAAAAATGCTGATGGAACTACACGGGTAATTCAATATTGGGACCAAGCTTTAACTGCTGGTCCTGCTCCAATGCCGTATGGATATGGAACTGTTTGGGATAGTTCTGCGATCAACAATATGACTATCACAAGTATTGACAATAATGCACATGGAACAACTGTTGCCGGACAAGGTTCTGGAAATGGACTTGCCAATGGAACGAATAAAGGAATGGCACCTGATTCTAAAATTGTCATTGTAGAAAGTGATTTCGCCAATCCGAACTGGACATTAAGTGTTGCAGATGCTTGTGATTTTATTTTTAGCGTAGCTGATTCATTAGGATTGCCTGCTGTTGTTAACTTGAGTATTGGAACCTATTTAGGAAGTCATGATGGAAATGATCCTGCATCGGAAGCCATTGAATCTATGCTTGATGCAAAGAATGGTAGAATTGTTGTATGTGCAGCTGGAAACTCTGGAATTAAAGGTCCGTATCACCAACATGAAGAACCAGACGCAGACACCAATTTTGTTTGGTTTAACAATAATCCTGCGGGAACTCTTGGTGCAAATACCATTTTCTTTGATTTATGGTCTGATATTTCCGATGCGACATATTATTTTGGTTTTGCCGCGGATAAAGTGTCTCCTAACTACGATTTAAGAGGTACAACTCCCTTTCATGGTGCCATGTCATCGCTTGGGGTTCCAATTTATGATACTATCTGGAATGGCTCAAATAGAATCGCAACCATTGAAACGTATACAAATATTGTTGATGCTGCCTACAATATGCAAGTCGTTTTTACAGCCGTTGATTCTACGGCATACCGCTACAGGTTTATGACTACTGGAAGTGGTTCATATGATTTATGGAGTGGAGCATGGATGGGCTTGAATGATATGGAGACTGTTCTTCCAACTGTTTCAGAAATGCCTGCAATCCAATATTACACAATGCCTGATACGCTTCAAACAATTGTTTCTGCTTGGAACTGTTCAGAGAAAGTGATTTCAGTAGGAAATCTTCGAAATCGATTGGGACATATCGATGGAAATTATAATCAATATTATCCACCAGGAGATATGACGTCTCCTGGTAAAATAGCGCCAAAGTCGAGCAAAGGTCCAAACCGCCATAATTTAACCAAACCAGATATTTCTGCTGCTGGAGAGATCTCATTATCGGCTGCTCCTATGTGGATTGCCAATAACCCTGCATGGTATCCTTCTCTGGATTCGGGGCGTTTACATTTACGAAATGGTGGAACTTCAATGGCCTCTCCTGTTGTCAGTGGTATTGCGGCATTATATCTAGAAAAATGTAATAAATCAAGTTATCAAGATTTCAAAAATGATTTATTGGCTACTGCATATTCTGATGGATATACTGGAACTGTTCCGAACAATGCTTACGGATTTGGAAAAGCGCACGCTTTAAACTTACTCTTGACGACCAATTATACAGCAACAGTTTCTGGCCCAGGAGGAATTTGCAGCGACCCTGAAGATTTAACAATTAACTCTTCTACAAGTACCGACTCGGTTTGGTGGTCTAATAACACTTCGAATCTTCCTAATACAATTTCTTCACCAGGAACTTATTCGGCTGAAGTCTACAATGAAAATGGATGTTTGGCTTATACAGATACTCTTGAAGTGGTTCAATTTATTGTACCGACAATTGATCCAATAACACAAACAGGTTTAGTATTGTCTACAGATGCAACTGATAGTTACCAATGGACTTTAAATGGAGTCGATATTACGGGAGAAACATCCTCTTCTCTCACTATTACTCCACCCTACGGGTCATACACCTGTTATACTGTAAGTTCTGACGGATGCATCGCAGAAACAGATTCACTATTAATCACAGCTGATTTAACCACAATTACTGAAGCTGAAATGAAACTATTCCCGAATCCTGTAAATAAGTCATTTCGAATTAAATCGTCTTTAGAAGTTTCAACTGTTGAAGTAATTGGAACTGATGGTAGAAAATTTAAGCTAAAAAATAAAAATGGAGAATACGACCTAAGTAGTTTTACTAAAGGCATTTACATAATTATAATAGAAACAAATAAAGGAATAATAACAACGAAAATCTCAAGAATGTAAATCGCTTTTAAAGAATTTATATTTTTGACACTTCTATAAAATAAGCAAATGGATTTATCAGGTATCATTTCAATTTCGGGAAGACCGGGATTATACAAAGTAATCACTCAAGGTAAGAACAGTATCATTGTTGAGTCATTGATCGATGGAAAACGCTTTCCAGCCTATGCAACAGATCGAATTTCGGCATTGGACGATATCAGTATTTATACACTTGAAGGAGACACTCCTTTAAAAGAGATTTTCTCAGACATCTATACGAAGGAAGATGGAGGAAAAGCACCGTCACATAAACAAGATGCTGCTACACTACAAAGCTACCTATTAGAGATTTTGCCCGATTATGATGAAGAACGTGTTTATACTTCAGACATAAAGAAGCTATTCCAATGGTACAATCTCCTACTCTCTTCTGGAAATTTAAAACCAGAGGAAAAAGATGCTAAATCCGAATCGGAAGCTCCTACCGAAGAAAAAGTGGAAGAGAAACCGAAAGCAAAAGCGAAGGAAAAAGAGATTGAAGAAAAAAAATAATCGAATTAAATAAAACTAAAAGTCCCGTTTCGATGGGACTTTTTTATGCTATGAAAATTACCCGCCCAGAACGCAAGTTTGTAAAAGAAAGTCTATCCATCAATTCATGGGAAGACATTGCTCCTTATTACAGCAATCTAGTAGACCGAAAAATTGAAACTCTCGAAGATTTTCAACAATGGTTAAGTGATCAAAGTGAAATCGAAGCAATATTAGAAGAGGATGCAGCTTGGAGATATATCAAAATGACCATTGATACCAAAGACGAAAATCTGAATAAGGCATATACTTTCTTTGTTTCTGAAATTGAACCGAAAATTGCTCCTTTCTCAAACAAATTAAATCAGAAAATTAACGATACTGAATTTACAGAATCACTGAAAGATGACCCTGCTTATTTCATAATGTTCCGAGGAATTCAAAAAGCACTTGAGCTGTACAGAGAAGAAAACATACCACTTCAAGCAGAACTTGCTCAAGAAAGCCAAAAATTTGGAGCTTTATCTGCAGCACAGAGTGTTGAACATGATAATAAAACACTGACAATGCAACAAGCCTCGTTGTATTTGAAAGAAACGAACGAGTCCACACGAAAAACAGTCTTTGATAAAATTGTGGAACGAAGAAGACAAGATGTTGATGCATTCGATGATTTGTTTGATACGCTGCTAAAAAAACGTCATCAAATTGCCATAAATGCGGGCTTTGAAAACTTTCGTGATTACAAATTAACCGCAATGGGGCGATTCGACTATTCGGTAAAAGATTGTGAAAACTTCCATGAATCTGTAAAAAACGTAATTGTACCTATCGTTAAACGTTTCCAAGACGAAAAGTTATCGAAACTGGGCAAAGATTTATTTAAACCTTGGGATTTAGATGTTGACCCTGAAGGACGAAAACCTTTAAAACCTTTCGAAAAAGGAGATGAGCTTCTTAATAAGACGATCAACATGTTCAATCGTGTAGATCCTTATTTTGGTGACTGCCTTTCTACTATGAAAGAAATGAGTCATTTAGATTTAGAATCTAAACCGGGGAAATCTCCAGGTGGTTACAACTACCCTCTTTATGAAATTGGTGTTCCTTTTATTTTTATGAATGCAGTTGGATCTCAGCGTGATTTAGTAACCATGGTTCATGAAGGTGGACATGCTGTTCATTCATTTTTAAGTCGTGATTTACCCTTAACAGGTTTCAAAAGCCTTCCCTCAGAAGTTGCTGAGCTTGCTTCTATGTCTATGGAATTATTCACAATGGAGGAATGGGACGAGTTTTACAATGATACGGACGAATTTAAGCGTGCAAAAAAGGATCAATTAGAAACCACATTAAAATTACTTCCTTGGATAGCTCAAGTAGATGAATTCCAGCATTGGTTATATGTTAATCATTCGCATACTAGTGCTGAAAGAAAAGAAAAATGGATTTCATTGTGTAAAGAATATTCAACAGGATTAGTTGACTACACAAATTATGAGGATGTTCTTGCCAACTCTTGGCAACGTCAATTACACATTTTTGAAGTTCCTTTTTACTATATCGAATATGGAATTGCTCAATTAGGAGCGTTGGGAATGTGGAAGAATAGTCTCGAAAATAAACCTGAAACTATCGAAAATTACAAAAATGCATTGCGCTTGGCTTACACAAGAACAATTCCCGAAATTTACCAGACCGCTGGTATTGAGTTCAATTTCAGTCAACAACACATTCAAAATTTAGCAGATTTCATTAATGATCAAATCTCCAAACTATAATTTGCATAAAAAGCATTGTGATAATTAAAAATCCTGCTATATTTGCACCCGCAATTGTATAATAGAATTGCAGCTAGTTAAGACCAGTTTCGATGTAGAAATAGCTTAACAAGTTTTGGCGAGGTAGCTCAGTTGGTTAGAGCGCCGGATTCATAACCCGGAGGTCGGGAGTTCAAATCTCCCTCTCGCTACAAAAGACATCTTAACGGATGTCTTTTTTGCTTTCAGGAGATTAGAAGCAGCACTAACGTTTGCCTATCGAAGACTTGAACGGGCTCAGTGCACAAAGTTGTGGGTGCAGATATTTTTAAGCAAAAAGTTTCTCGATTCTAAACAAAAAATAATCAGTTGAACGTACACCTCTAAACTGTGCTCGAAAAGCTTTGACTTTAGCATTGAAGGATTCGGCCGATGCGTTCGTACTTCGATTGTCAAAATAATTGAGAATAGACCTGTAATGTTGCTGTATGGTTCGCTTGACAGTATTAAACGTTTTGAGCTTCGATTGTTCAATTTCTTCATACCAACGTGCGAGTTTGGTGTAGGCAATACCTTTATCTTTTGTATGTTGATAGATCATGAAGAGTTCAATACTTAGTTGATACGCTTTGTGGAGTTCAGGGTAGTGTTTGAATAATACCTTGGCTCTTTGGGCTTGTTTTTCGGTCCACTTCGAATGATGCTTGAATAGTAG